>JBBSTN010000190.1:0-7002 GCA_038235845.1 Gemmatimonadales bacterium
GCCTCGGCGCATCCGTCGGAAAACCCGCGCAGAAAGTCGACAGACTACACGACGCAACTCGCGCTTCCTCTGCAGCGCTCCCTGAACGGGCATCGCGAAGCACGATCGAACGGGCACAGCGAGACCTCGACAAACGGACACGCGATTGGACCACTTATCGCGGGCGAAGACGGGCCGCCGAATCGAACTACGGACGCCGCTCGCGGCGCGATGAAGCAAAGACACGCATCAACGAACTTGCACTGGGACATGCTTCCGCGGGCGCTGGCTGAAGGTCAACGGTTGCGTGTCGTGTCGATGGCCGCAGGTCGTCATGGAATCCGTGCGGGAATGAGTGTTCCCGAGGCGCGGGGCTCGTGCGCCTCGTTGGAGGTGCGTGCATGGGACGACAATGCCATCGCCGACGCGATACTGGCAGTCACTACAGCATTGCTGGCCGCAAGTCCGCAAGTCACACCCGTTAGTGGTGCACCCGGCACATGGTGGGTAGGTGCATCGGGCTTCATGCACATCGGTGGTGAAGAAGCTCTCGGATGCGCATTGCTGGAAATTGCCGGCCAGTGGCATCCCGACGCACGAGTGGCAATTGCCGATTCATGTGTGGCTGCACGAGCTGCGACGTGGGCTCCGAAGGCACGACGTAACAATGTGACCAGGAAGCAACGTGGGGAGAATTCAGGATCACTGCCTTCATTGCCCCACCCCGATGGGCTTACCTGTATACCACCTGGGTGCTGCGCAAGCTATCTCGCACCTGCACCCCTTGGCCTTGTGCCGATGGAAGCGGAGATCAAGGATGGATTGCAGGGACTTGGTATTCGGACGATAGGAATGTTCGCCGCACTTGATGCGGGTGATATCGAAAGACGATGGGGGGCGCCGGGGCTGATGGCGTGGCGCCTTTCGCATGGCGACGACCCGCGACGTCCCGGTCTGATACGAGCGGAGACATCACGGGTTGCAGGCGTCGAACTGCCCGCGCCTGCCGAAGGCACAGCGCCGATTCTCTTCGTGTTGCGGGCATTGCTGGAACGGCTGGTTCGTGAACTGGTGAATGATACGCGCGCAGCAGCATCAGTTGCAGTAACACTGGTGCTCGACGCTGGACGGCAGTGGCCACTGGGGGAGGGGGAGGGGGAGGGGGAGGACGAGAGACACGATGACGTTGATGCATCGCCAAAGTTTTCCTCCCTTCTGTCAGTTCCTCATCGCACCATTACACGCGAAGTGCGCCCTGCACGACCAATTGCCAGAGTAGATCCACTCTTCGATCAGTGTCGCTCTATGCTCGAACGATGGACAATTCCCGCACCGGTTATTGGCGTAAGCGTTTCCATTCCTGCCACCGCGCCACTCGCTGCAGACCAGGGTGACCTGCTTGTACCATCGTGGCGTGATGCGGCAATGAATGCAGATGCAGTGTTTACACGACTGCGGACGGTGCTCGATCCGGATGGGGCAAGCAACGTTGTGGTTCATCCCGTTGCCGGCGACGCACATCGCCCGGAAGAAGCAGCGAGATGGGAACCGGCCGATGCAATGATACTCGGTGCAACAACAGGTATAGCAACAGATGCAACAACACGTGCAACAACAAGCACTGTAACACGTGCAACACGTGCAACACGTGCAACGACAGCGTCAGCAATACCGACAGCTATCCCGATAATGCGCAGTGCCGGTGCACTGCCGGCAGTGTTGCGCATGTTGCCAAAACCCGAAGACGTCGAAGTAGAAGAAACAAACGGCTTGCCGGATGCTGTCTGGTGGCGTGGACAAAGAATGAGTTTCGACGACATACAAGGGCCGGAACGCATAAGCGGAGACTGGTGGAGAATCGACTCGTTCGCTCGCGATTACTGGTGTGCAACGGTGCTCGGTGAAGGGCAATTATTGCTTTACTGCGAAGTTTCCAAAGGCGGGACACCAGGTTGGTATATGCAGGGATGGTATGACTGAACCGCCCTCCGGTACGTCGCCATATGTCGAACTGCATTGTCATTCTGCGCTGTCGCTGCTGGACGGTGCTTCACTTCCCGAAGCACTTGCCGAGCGCGCGGCAGAGCTGGGCTACGACGCACTGGCCATTACCGATCATGACGAACTTGGTGGTGTCGTGCGTTTTGGCACCGCCTGTGAAACAGCTGGTATTGGAGGAATTCTTGGCGCCGAAATTACAGTACTCGTACCGGATGTTTTACACGATAACCACAGGGATGTACGTGCTGTGCGGGAAGCGCGCCCTACACATCTGACTCTACTGGCTGAAACACGCGAAGGCTACAGCAATATCTCCACGCTGATAACGCGTGCCCGCATGGACACTCCACGCGGCACACCTGCTGTCCCATGGTCAATGGTTGCCCGGCATTCGCGAGGAATCACTGCACTAACCGGCTGTCCACGAGGTTGGGTGCCACAGCTGCTGGCAGAGGGCCGGGACCAGGATGCATGGACTGCAGCATGCGCACTTCGAGATGCGTTTGGTACAAGTCTGGGCGTCGAATGCTGGGATCATCGATTGCCGGAAGAGCGCGCGTTGGTGCGCAAGCTGAGGCCGCTCGCAGCACGTCTGGGAGTACCGTGGGTCGTCACCAATGATGTGCACTACGCCACACCAGAAGGACGTGTCATACACGATGTGCTTCGTGCCCTGCGTCATGAGCGTACTCTTGATGAAATGGGCACACGTCTGCGTCCAAATGCTGAGTGGACACTCAAGGCGCCGTCCATGGTATTGCGTCGATGGCGAGGTGCAGAGGAAGGCGTTTACGCTACCCGTGACATTGCAGAACGCTGTTCGTTTCGTCTTGGCCAGCTCAAGCCGTCCATGCCGGCATTTCCGCTACCTCCAGGTGTAACGGCAAACGAATATCTCGCGCGACTCGTCGATCATGGCGCAAACGAACGCTGGGGGTCGACACGCACACCAAAGCATGACGCTCAACTGGCTCATGAGCTGGGGATGATAGAGAAACTCAAACTACCCGGTTTCTTTCTCACCGTCTGGGACATCGTTCGCTTTGCGAGACGTGAGGGAATTCTCTGTCAGGGGCGGGGATCTGCCGCCAACTCTGCCGTGTGTTACTGCCTTGGCATAACTGCTGTTGATCCTATAAGAATGGAACTTCTGTTCGAACGATTCCTTACTGAAGAACGACAGGAAGCGCCGGATATCGATATCGATTTCGCACATCGTGATCGCGAGCGCGTGCTGCAGTACGTCTATCGGCGATATGGTCGCGAGCATGCAGCGATGGTGTGTGAACAGATTACATGGCGTGGGCGAAGCGCAGTACGTGATGCAGCACGGGTACTTGGTTTTTCGGTGGAACAAGCCGACGTATTGAGCGCGCTCAGCGATCGCTTCAGTGCCAAGTCGACTGCCGCGGCACTGCGCGTGGCTAATGAAGAACCGGATGATGCAAACACAACCAATACAACCAACACAACCAACGCAGCCGAAGCAGCCGAAGCAGCCAACACAACCAACGCAGCCGAAGCAGCCAACGCAGCCGAAGCAGCCGAAGCAGCCGAAGCAGCCGAAGCAGCCGAAGCAAAACGGATCGGCGAGTTCATGGTCGGTGGTACCGAAGCGACAACAAAATCGCGCGTCGTACGCGCGGAATCACGAAAAGTATCCGCGCTACGGGGAGAGAGGCTCGTACGCGGGGATGCGCACGAAGCAAAGATGCGGAACGCAAATGACCGCTTGGAATCGAGCGACCGCCCCCGCCCTCGCGCGTCATACGAACCATATGGCAGTCCCAATGCCCAGCGACGTCCGGGCGCATTTGCCAGTCAGCGCGACGCCACATGGGCCGAGCTGGTAGACGAGCAGGCGGCGGCGAACATGGATACGGGTGCCGGCGTCGATCGACACTCACAATCCAACGAATACGCCAGAACGCACTCCCACACGCACTCCGACACGCGCTCCCACACGCGCTCCGACGCACATCTCGACGCCCACGCTGACGACTCCCACGAAGAACGTCGTAATCGTACCACCGCTACACGCGATACCGTGTCAGGACGAACCCTGCTGCAACGCGCCGGTCTCGATCCGAATGACATTCGCGTACAAAACCTGGCGGAAATAGTCGAAGGACTGCATCAGTTGCCGCGTCATCGTTCGATTCACGTGGGTGGATTCATTCTCACGGAAGAACCACTTGGCGCAGTTGTGCCCATCGAACCCGCGTCGATGCCGGAGCGCACCGTCATTCAATGGGAGAAAGACGATCTTGACCCGGTTGGCCTTGTAAAGATCGACCTGCTTGGCCTTGGAATGCTCACCGTTGTTCAGGACTGTCTTCTCTATCTGAGAAATACACGCGGTGTAAGTCTCGATCTGGGTCAACTTGACATGAACGATCAGGCTGTATTCGATGTGCTCTGCGCTGCGGATACAGTCGGACTCTTTCAGGTGGAAAGTCGCGCACAGATGAACACTTTGCCGCGTCTCAAACCACGCTGTTTCTACGATCTCGTGGTACAGGTGTCGCTCATTCGGCCCGGGCCCATCCAAGGCGACATGGTTCATCCCTACCTGCGCCGGAGAGCGGGTCTCGAGCCAATCACCTATCCGCATCCCAAGCTGGAACATGTACTCAAGCGCACGCTTGGTATTCCGCTGTTTCAGGAACAGGGAATGCAGGTAGCGATTGCTGCCGCTGGTTTCACACCGAGCCAGGCCGATAATCTGCGACGGGCGATGGGACATAAACGCTCACGCGAACGCATGGCCGCCATTTGTGATCAACTCATCGAAGGCATGAAGAAAAACGGCATTCCGGAGGAAACCGGTCGTCGCATCTACAATCAGATCAATGCATTTGCCGACTACGGATTTCCCGAAAGTCACGCGGCAAGTTTTGCGCTTATCGTCTACGCCACTGCCTACCTGAGACACTACTATCCGGCCGAATACACCGCCGCCATCCTAAACGCACAACCGATGGGTTTTTATGCGCCTGGCACGCTCATCGAAGATGCGAAACGGCATGGAGTGGATGTGCGAGCAATAGATCTCACTAAATCATCGTGGGATCATTCACTCGAGATGCCGGATGGACGCGTGCTGGTACCAAATGATGGAGTAGTGCACTGGGGTGCGCGTATTCCCCCCGCATCGGTACAGGGCAATCATCACGTCGCCGTCCGACTTGGTGTTCGTCTTGTAAAAGGGCTCGGCGCCAAATCCCGGCGTGCACTTGAAGCTGCACTCGCAAACGGGCCGTTCAGGTCTGTCGACGACGCTGTACGTCGCGTGGAACTCGATCGCGCTACATGGCGGAAGCTGGCGGAAGCTGGTGCGTTCGACAGCATGTTCGAACACGAACCGATGGAACGTCGCCGACGTGTTGCACTGTGGGAGGTACTTGCCGCGACACGAGGGCCTGAGCTGCCACTTGCACCCATGCGCGCACAACCTGTCCCAGATATTTTACCAGCGCTCGAGCCAATCGAACTCACTGAAGCTGATTACCGGATGACGGGTCTTTCGCTCGTTGGTCACCCGATGAAACATCTTCGACCACTGCTCGCTCCGAATGGTGTGCTGAGTGCGCGCGATGCGATTGATCATGGCTATGACGGTCAGCGTGTTGCGGTTGCCGGCCTTGTCATCTGTCGTCAGCGCCCCGGAACCGCAAAGGGTTTTGTATTTCTTACACTCGAAGACGAAACAGGAATGGTGAACATCGTCATCACACCCGACCGTTTCGAGAAACAGGCGCTGCTCATTTCGACTTCGCCGTTGCTGCTCATCCGCGGCACGCTACAGGTTGAAGAGAAGGTGGTGAATGTGCGTGCGAAGCAGTTCCGGAAACTGGACTTGGGGGGAGGAGAACGGCACGCGAAAGGCCGCAATTTTCATTGACAGGACAGTCGCGTCTCATCGGCGGGGCAAACTACGATGGGTGGCGATATCTCACGCCGGACAATCTCGCACCGGTTTTGCAGTAGATAGCGGAATGACACTTATCCCACTCCAAACTCCAGCAGATCCCACAGGAACTGCCATCACCGAATTCCCGGAGCTGGCTATTCTCTTCAAATACAGCCCAGCCTGTATCATCTCTTCGCAGGCATCCCTCGAAGTGGAAACGTTTGCTGACGATCACCCCGATGTTCCCGTCTACACAGTAGACGTACTCGGCCAGCGATCGCTTTCACAGCGCCTGGCTTCACAGCTTCGCATCGAACACGAGTCGCCGCAGGTAATAGTGATTAAAAATGGAAAACCAACGTGGGACAAATCCGGATTCCGCATTCGTCTGGATGCGATCGAATATGCTGTGGAGGCTGCCAAGCGCTAACTCGCACTATCTGGCACCCCGCCGCCGCTTCAGGAATCGCGCAGACTCCACCAATGCCGCTATTGCCGTGGAGTCGGAAAAGTTGTGCTCTTCCCCCTCAACGACGTAATAGCGCACGCGCGATTTCTGAGTTTGCAGAAAACTGGCGAGTGAATCTGCCTCCCACTGGGGCACCACATCGTCGTCACTGCCATGAAACATCAACACGGGCGGCATCCGTGTGATTTTCTCTCTCAAAAACGGCTCAAGACCGCCCCCAAAAAGCACGATCCGATTGACCCTCATGTCCTCCGAAGCCACTCCAACCGCCAGCCACGCTCCCAACGAAATTCCCACCAGGCCGATGTGCGTCTTCTGGACTTCAGGTTGAGTGCGCATCCATGTAATCGCGTTTTTTACATCTGTCACCCAGTGCGCGTAATTGACAATCTCCACGGAATCGTTTGCTGTGTAGTTGCCGGTGCCGTCGAAATAGTGAAGAACTACCGTATAGATACCCTGCGCCGCGAGCGACTGAGCATACTGATTTGCCGTGCTCGGCACCACAAAATGAATTCCGCCAGAACCGTGCAATACGATGGCTGCCGCGTGCGCCCCAATTCCTTTCGGACGATAAATGTCCATCTGGAGCAACCCACCCTCGCTAGCAAGAGAACGACTGTCGCTGGCCACGGAAAGA
>JBBSTN010000191.1:0-6976 GCA_038235845.1 Gemmatimonadales bacterium
AGTCTTCGGCGGACTCTATCTTCCCTGGCTGCGGGAAGCCATGTGGGGCAACCTGGCAGAGGCCGAAGCGCTGTTACGCGAGGGAGACACGTTGTCGGTGGTGAAGTACGATTGGGACTGCGACGGAAACGACGAGATCGCGGTGCACGGCGAGAATGTGTCGATCATTGTTGCTCCTCATCGTGGCGGCGCAGTGGAACTCTACATTCTCCCCGCTCTTCGTGAGAACGCGGCAGACGCGTTAACCCGGCGAGTCGAGGCATATCATCACGCCGCGGTGAGCGCGCACGTTAACTCGTCTGCTGACCGAGAAAACGACGCGCTATGGAAAGACCAATCCCATTTCAAAGGGGAAGCGGCTAGCCAGGTGCTTCCGGGGTTGGCCTCGGAGAACAGCGCGCTCGGTTCATCTGCGTCCGGCGAAAACCGCGCCGCAAGTATTCACGAGATCGAACGCGGCAATACCCTCGCACAACTTCCGCCCGCTGATCTCGACGTACGAAGTCTGATTCAGATTCGGCTGGTCGATACTGCGCTGTCCGAACAGGATTGGCAGAATGCTCGCTATATCCCGGCAAGGAGCTTTACTACGGAAGTGTTGACCGCGATCGTTGCTGACACGAAGACCGATCGGGTGAAGCTGATTCTCCGCCCCGACAACCAGAATCTGAAGTATCTCGTTGAGATTGAAGTATTCCAGGATGGCCGAATGACCTATACCGTGAACTGGCACGGAATCAGCTTGCCGGATAGTTCGCTCATGCTTGTCGAACTCTCTCTCGGAGCGCGAACGCGAGTGAGCGCCGAGTGCGACTCCGCAGTCACCCGCTGGAACTTCCCCATCGAGACCATCGCCAAAAGTGAGCGGGGGTTAGAGCGCACTGTGCAGGGACAGGCAATTGCCTATCTCGTGCCGATAGCTCGAGGAGCGGCAACTATCAACTTCGTTCCATCAGGCAGCTCTCAGGGTACGCTGGCACCTCGCGCCGTCATTGCTCCCTGACCAATCGGCACAGCCAGTGTGCTACCGGGAGTGAGGGCGGCCATCTTGTTATGTTCTCCCACCCGGTCGAGCGGCGGGCCGAGGGTTGGTTCGCACACGCCTTCGGCTGTCTCTCGAATCAGTTGATCGACAACTGCACGCAGATCACCGGTGCGTGCGTACGTCGCGAGCTGTCGCTGCGCGCTCGAGCCGTGCTCGAGAATGTGGAAAGCGTACTCCACTTCCTTTCGCGTACCAAGGTCGTCAAGCACGTCGTCGAGAAACCAGCTCACCAGCTCACGGATTAGTACGGGTGCAGGAAACTCTTCACGTTTGCCGAAATCAATGAGCTTGCCACCAAGCCCCCAACGCACGGCACGCCATTTGTTCTCCTCGATGAGGTCAGCGGCATAAACGCGAAACGTCATGTTGTCGCGCCGCAATTTCCACATCTTGGCAACCACAGCCTGAACTATCGAGGCTATACAGATAGCTTCGTCAACGCGAGTATTTACGTCGCAGCAGCGAAACTCGAGCGTTGGGTAAACATGGTGAGGGCGCACGTCCCACCAGATTTTTGAGCCGTCCGGTATGCTGTTGGTGCGGACCAGCGTATCAACGAGGTTCGCGTACTCGCTCCAGCCCCGGATGATTCGCGGCACGCCCGTTCGCGGAAAGTTCTTGAAAACGATGCTGCGGTAGGAATGCAGACCTGTGTTGCGTCCAAACCAGAACGGTGAACTGGTACTGAGACAGAGCAGATGCGGAAGCACGTACCTGACGGCGTTGAGGCAATCGATTCGAAACTCCTGGTCTTCGATACCGACATGCACGTGTGTACCAAAGATCAGCAGCCGATGGGCAAGATCCTGGAGCTCCGCCTTCACGCCAAGGTAACGCTCCTTGGGAGTCATCTCCTGGTTCATCCAGTTGCTGAACGGATGTGTGCCCGCCGCAGCGATAGTTAGCCCGTGCTCGGCTGCAGCCTTGATAACCAGGCGGCGAAGATTCGTCAGCTCAACCCTCAACTCTGCAATATCCTTGCAGGGTTTCGTACCGATTTCGACCTGACACTGGTGTAGTTCCGCCTTGATGTCCGCGGTCACGGCATCAGCGCTGGTTACGAGCGCGTCGAAACCCGGAGTAAGATCGCGGGTTACCGGGTCGATTATCTGGTACTCTTCTTCAATTCCCACCGTTAGGCTGGGACCGTCCATCGCTATTCCTCCGCGCCCTCGCGGGCCGTTGCCAACTTCTCACTTCCGTTGCTCAATCGTGCAGTTCCATTAGCCATCGCCCATTCGTTCGCAGCGCGAATGAACCCACGAAACAAATCGGAAGAATGTGGATGGGCCAACTCGAACACTTCCGGATGCCACTGAACTCCGAGCAGGAATGCGCCGTCGGTTCCTTCCACTGCTTCTATCAATCCGTCTGGTGAGATTGCGCTGGCAACAAGACCCCGCCCGAGCTCCTTCACACCTTGATGATGCATGCTGTTGACGTCCATCAACTCCTCGTCCAGCAGCTCAGCGAGAAGCGAGTCGGCCTTAACGGTTACGTTGTGCGCATGATGATCACGGGCATAACCGGCCGTCGGGTAGAAATCATGCTTGTCGAGCGCGCCTTGCTGAGTGGCGAGGTCCTGCCACAATGTACCTCCGCGCGCAACGTTGATAACCTGCATTCCGCGACATAAACCGAACACGGGCTTGCGATCTTCCATTGCCCAGCGAACGAGTTGTAACTCCACGGCGTCGCGAGCAGGGTCGAGGTTGCCGCACTCCTGTCGCTTGTGCTCTCCGTACTCCGCCGGATTCATGTCGACTCCACCCGGAATGAGAAGCCCATCAAGTCGCTCGTATATCTCTCGCAGCGTCGGCAGGTCATCGTCAATGAGAGGAATCATCCACGGAACTGCACCCGACTGGATTGCAGCGCGAAAATAGCGCTGGTTCATGACCCACGACGAAGGCAGCGCCGGCGGAATTCCGTCGATGGAGTGGAGCGTTTGTGTGGTAATCCCGATGACGGGCCTGAAAACCGAGTTCGTTCGCATCAACGTGGTTCGACTAGAAAAGTTGGGACGTTTGATCCGCCACCAGCGGTGACGTTCAACAATGGGTCTGTGGCAATTCTTGTGAGACATCCCGTCATCACCGTACCGTCTGCGAGAAACGGAGCCGTGTCCAGCATCCGCTCGCCTACATGAAGCTTACCATCAAGGATCGCGGGCCACTCCTCGCTGGGAACCGCCACGCGTTCCTGGACGATATATGGTTGAGCAAGTGCCGTACCGAGGGACGTCTGCCACTCCGAGTCGCTGACAGTCCAGCCCAGCACAATTCCCTTTCCACCGTAGTCATCGTTCGGCTTGAGCACCAGCCTTTCCCGGTTTGACGCCGCGAATTCCATGAGATCGACGCTTCTTCCCCGGTGCCGAGTCTTCCGCTGCTCGACCGTGCGCGTCCAAGGCACAAACCTTTCGACGGCAGCTCTTTCCTCGGTCGTGAGGTAGGCGTCGTTCCTCTCATCGCTGGCAACAGCAAGACTCGCCTTTTTGTGCAGCAACTTGCACCGAAACGAATTCACCATGCAGACTGCGCCAGCGCTTACCGCTTTGACTACCGGCGATTCCACACCTTCCCGCTCGATCAGCTCGTCGATCAGGACGCGCTTGTATATGAGGTCGGCAGTCTTGCCGCCCACGGTGAACTTTCCCCCGGAAAATTCGGCCTCGCGTGGATCGCCTATGAAAGCGTCGATACCAAGAAGTGCAAACTCCTTCTGATACAGCACGAACTCACTGCGCGTGGGCACCTCCGCCCAGTCCAGAATGCACACCGTGGGGCGCACGCGCGAGCCACGCCAGGAATAGAACGCCTCCAGAATCGCGTGAACGATGGAGGGTGCGGCGGGAATCGGGAGGGCAACATGACTCTTGCTGAACTCGTACATGGCGGGGAGGGCCATAAATACCCGGGAAAGAACGTCGTTGTAGGCGCCTCCCGCTGGTGTCTCCGCGTTGAACTCGGTGAACTTGAGGCCACCCCGACCGCCGCCGCCCCCAGCTCCGCCTCCACCCTCTGGCGTTGCGCCTTCGCCGTCCTCGTGCCCCAGCGCAGCTAATTCCGCGTCTGCATAGAACGCGTCCAAGCGCGAAGTTGGACTGGCAACCGGATAGCCAGGATCGGCGTGAATGATGGTCTCCTCCCATGCCGAGAGATGAAATTGTTCTCGCAGGCCGGCGTCGCCCATGGCGGCGACCCGCAACTTCTCGAAAATCGCCCCAATTCGGGCAGATGCACTGGAGAGCTCGAGATACTGCGCGGTAGACAGAAAGCGCGGACGCAAAACACTGCAGAGCGGCCTGTCACCGAAAAACAGACCCTCCTGCCGCAACAGCCGGGTGAGATCGTCATTCGACGCGGAAGCGAGCTCGCCCCGCTCCAGATTTTCATTGTACCGTGCTATGCTTTCCTTCACGGTAGAGGCGCACCCGCTGTGCTGGTGGGTGCCAAATGAGCGCCGCCGGGCGTGTCGGGCGCTGACGGAGTGGTGGCCATCTTGATCGCCATCTCCGCCATGTTCTCAACTACCCATTCGAAGTAGCTGGGCGTCAGGGAATAAATGTCCATGTCAGGCGCAGGATTCATGAAATCGATTGCGTACGGTACTCCGTCGCTGACTGCGAACTCCACAGTGTTCATGTCGTAGCCAAGTGCGTTGCAGAGCGTGAGCGCGTCTTTGACACAACGGTCTTCAAGCTCCTTCGACAGGTATCCCGGGTCGGGGATGTACCGACGTTCACGGGGATCATACGGCATGGGGAGGACCTTATCCCGCCCAAGACACATGCAGCGAACGTACTGATCCCACTTTATGAACTCCTGAACAATCATGGTCAGCAGGCCACTGCTGTTGTAATTCCTGATCAGGTCTTCCATGGAATCGCATATATAGACGTCGCGCCAGCCGCCACCGTGTGCGTCCTTGAGCACGCAGGGGAAGCCAATGTGCTCCGCGACGCCCTTCCAGTCGAGTGGATAGGCGAGGTTGCGCAGCGACTCGGAGTGCGAGATTCCGGGAATGTAGTCCTTGTTGGGAAGCACCATTGTCTTGGGATGGGCGACCCCGTGTTGGTGAGCAATGGTCGCGTCATAGAACTTGTCGTCGGCCGACCACATGAAAGGATTGTTGATGACCTTAGTCCCCATCCGCGTGGCGTGCTTCAGATACGTTCGATAGAACCCGACCTCGTGCGAAATACGGTCGATGATGAGGGTATATGGCACGGGTTCAGCCATGCGCGTAGCATCGAGTTTTACGTAGTCGGCCGTTACTCCCGACTGTTTGCTGGCCACCCGCTCCATAAAGGCCGGAGGAAACGACCACTCCCGGCCGACCAGTAATCCAATTCGTGGTTCAATTGCCACTCGTTTGCTCTCCATGATAGGGTCCGCGGTTACCGCGACTTTAACAATCTAAGCGTAGACAGGTCCTAAACGGCTGGAGAATTCGCAGCGTGGGAAAGCACGGTAGTGGCACCTTTGTGATAAAACGTATGTGGGAAACTCTTTCTCCAAGTTTTTCCCTGCGGTGGTGCTCACGTACATGGTTTCCCACATGGCTGCTGCTGTGTTGCTGTTGCCAGGGCAAGACTTACATGCTTTTCCACATGAATATCAACGCGTATCCACAATAATATCAATAACTTAGGGGAAAACACTCGTATTGCGTGGACCTAATAATCGTCGTAGAATGATCGCCCGACAACGAACACAATCGTCGGCTCGCAATTTCCTATCACGAAGCTGACTCCCGCCGCCACTGACAATGAAAATAGTTTCCTGCGTTGCACCGCTTGGCCCACTTGAGCCAGCTCCTCTCTCCTCACTTTTCATTGACATGGGAGCAGACCGTTCCGCCGCAGAGTCTTCGTCCAGAGCGTTCTGGGGCGCGGACGACGAATACTACGTTCAGGTATCCGGAAAACAGGGCGGCGGCGCGGGCGTAGAGACCTGGTATTCCATCGACAGCGAAACGACACTAGCCGAATCGTCAGACCTTGACGAAGCGGAGATAGAGGAGCTTGGCCGACAGCTGTCTGGGGTCATTCCGCTTCGAGCTGGAAGGATAGCGTTTCCAGTAGGCCTGGGAGGAAAGTCGATTTACCGCATGTGGCGGACCAAAACCTCGGTCGGCAACGGGGCTCAGAACTCCCGCATCAGAATCCAGGCAGTTCGAGCTGGGCGGTCACTCCGCCGGCTAGCGTAACGCCTGCTGCCTGTAACCAAGCGAGCAGCAGATCGTGACCATGATCGCCCGCGAGAGCCGAACGAGCGGCACTGAGCCGGAGCTTGAATTCCGGCGAAACGTTGGGGAGCGTGCGCCGCATGACGGCAACCGTCAGAAGCTCGGTCGCATCCGCAAGGTGACGCATAGCGAACTCGGTCATTCGGGCGCGCAGCACGGCGGCGTTCAGATTGTTACCTTCGCCGGGGATATCCCGCTGAGCACGCTGTTCACGGAATGCAGCGAGACGATTGCGGGTGGCAGCGATGGGTGGACGGTCGCCCGCACCGCTCGCCGATTCGGAAAGGTATCCTATTGGCGCGCCGAGCAGACCCAGCCATGCCATCCAGAGGGTCCCGCGGGTGTATTGCTCCCAAGGTTCGGAGTCAAGAGTGCTCGCCGCTCGACGGATACTTTCGCGCACACCGGTTCGAATTTCCCACCACTTTATGTATTGCTCGGTTTGCTGGGACACCACCGCAAGAGCGCCGAGTCGCAAAGCCCATTTGATGGAAGATTCGCCGTCGTCCAGCGCGGGTCTCAACGCCGCAGTGCATTTGAACGAACGGGCCGCTCCCAGCGCGAGTATGGACTGAGCAATGTCTCTTTTCGCGTCAGCGGCCGGATGAAGCGCCGACTCGAGCTGGCTGAGTGCAGCAAGTTCGTAGGCCGTTCCGAGGAGAGCAAGTCCGTCGGCGA
>JBBSTN010000192.1:0-6846 GCA_038235845.1 Gemmatimonadales bacterium
CTTGCCTTGCTCGGGGACAGAGAGGGCAATCGCCCCTTTAGCGTCGGAGCGAAAGTCAATCGCCTCCGGCATCTCCTCAAGCCTTAAGGAAGGATGTCACCACTCCGCAAGACAGCCAAAAGTCTCGCCACACTTTCACTCGCTGTCGCACTCGCGGCTCCACTGCTCTCGGCCCAGGTCTTTACAGGCACGACCGTGGGCGGTCCCACCTTTAATCGTCCGGTCGCTGGAACGCCCCCAACCTCTCTTTCCGGAGTTGGCACAGCTGTCCCCTACAATTTTTTGAGCTTCACTGTTTCCAACAGCGGAAGCTACAACTTCCTCTCCGAAGCGATCGCGCCCGCTAACTGGGACAACTACCTGTTTCTCTATCAGAACTCGTTCAATCCCGGCGCGCCGTTAAGCAACGCACTAATCGGCAATGACTATCCGACTATCGGAAGATCTGGCTTTGACTTTACCCTGACTTCCGGAACGACCTATGTTCTGGTGACCACGGGATTTGGCAATGATGATAAGGGTGTATATAGCAACACGATCAGCGGGCAGGGAGTAGCGACCCCAACGTCGACCGTACCAGAACCATCCACGAACGCGTTGATGGCGGCGGGTCTCATCGGTGTCGCGGTCATCACCAAGCAGCGTCGCGCCCGAAGCTGAACGGAAAGTGTGACTGGAGGAACGAGCGCTAAGACTCACGTTGGCGCCAATTGATTCTGTGCATGTGACAGAAACGGTTGGCACAACGTGGGTGGTAGGCTACGCTCTCAAAGCGCCGGCGACGAGGATTCCAGCCAGGACCAGCATACCAACTGCTGGCATCGATTTCATCAACGGGTCTCGTACCCGCGCGTGCATCGCCAGCGCGCCGAACATGAGCACGCACAGCAGGGCGGCCGCTGGCAACACGAGCGATGGTATCCACACTCCAACGATCAGCGCGATTGCAATCGCAATTTTAAGCGTACCGACCACTGCGACCATAGTCGACGGCAATCCATAGGTAGCGAATTCTTCCTGCATCGTTTTTGCGTTGCCGCCGCGAAACGCTGTGCTCCTGTTACGCCGAAGGAGCCAAACGTTTAGGAGACCAAGCGCCGCTGCCATCTGGCAGACTATCATTAATGCACGCATTGGGGCTCCGGGTATTGGGGTAGCGGCCGATTGGTACTGCCGCTTGTACAGGCACCTACAACATGTAGTACGCGTACATACATCTGACTACAACAACAGCGCATCTGCAGCCGATCAATTGCGCCTTGTACACTCGAGCGTCGTCCGGGAAATAATTGCAACCGAGCGCAACTATCGCAGCATGCATTTCCAGCATTGCATTCCTGGTGTACGGCGTAGGGCTTCTCCTGTCGAATTATCTCATCACCGACTTCGCAAGATACGGCCTCGCGCGCTATCGCGTACTGGTCGCGCTCCTTCAAGTCGCCGGAAGCGCGGGCCTGGCGCTGGGCATCTGGTACCAACCGCTGATGACTCTCGCCGCCGCCGGTCTTGCGCTAATGATGTTCTTCGCGCTGCTGGCTAGACGTCGCATTCATGATCCACTTGCGAACGCGATGCCGGCGTTTCTGTTATTTCTCCTGAATCTCTACGTCTTCTTGACTGCTCTGAGTTCCCAACGAGCCTAGCACCGGTCTTGAATAGAGTTGAAAGCACACAATTCTCATTCTGGAGTTTCACAAGATGACATCAAAGCGCGCGGCTGCTATCGCGAAGATTGCCGACATGATGGCCGACATCGATTTCTGCATGCTGACCACCCAGATGCTCGACGGAGAGGGCGGGTTACGCGCGCGGCCGATGTCGAACAATGGAGAGGTTGAGTTCGACGGTGAGGTATGGTTTTTCAGTGGTGTCGACACTCGCAAGATCGAGGAGATCGAAGCCGACTCAAATGTCCAAATCAGCTACGCAGACACTGAAAACTTTGTCTTCATTTCCATGGCGGGTCAGGCTGAAGTCGTCACGGATGTTCGCAAGAAAAAGGAGCTGTGGATGGACGAGCTCAGTCATTGGTTCGAGGACGGACCAGAGAGCGAAGACGTTGTTCTCATCAAGGTGACGCCGAGTGTGGTGGAGTACTGGAGTGGTGATGGCGATGGGGAGATTTCGCTGGACTGAGCGGCACGTGGGTGATTGCTACGCCCTTTATTGTGAACTTCACGCCGAGAGTTGAGCTATTCTCAGGGACGTTGAATGGGCAGAGGCGTCGCCGTAACTGAATGACTTTCCGGTGTTCGCCCCCCTGCTCCGAGCCCGACCACGTGCCAGGAAGCATTCGGATTACGAGCGGCCCGCTCCGTCGTCGCATGAATACCTGAGTTGAATTCGCTGTTAGGAGAGGGAGCGCTGCCGTACCTCGTCGGACAGGATTCTGCGCGAGCTTTTCGCTCCAGCAACGACAACCCGTATCTGAGCCACAACTTGACGTTGCCGATGGATAGCTTGAGCGCTATTACGGTCTCTGCAACCCCGGAGGCATCGGCCGTGCCGGCGCGGCTCGAGTGGCGATATGCGCTCGGCGGGGAGCACGACATGCTCGCGGGCCGATGGATCGCTGAGGCGTCCTCGGCACCCTTCGCGCCCGGGCAGATCGACAGTGTCCACGCCGCAATGCTGCGCCGCTTGTCGGCGATGGGCGTGGTTCATCCCACGCCACAGCGTAGCTACTGCCTCCTGCTCCCGCGCGTCCACCACACGGAGAACGGCCGCGCTGTCCTGCACATCGCTGGAGCGCAGCTTCCACGCTGGCCAACGGGCTTTGATGCACAGGCGTGGCCCAGCTGGACGGGCCGGTGCGTCGGCACGGTGCGCGGGCGCGAGACCGTGCCCATAACGTGCGAGGTCTCGCAAGACGTGCCGCGGAAGGAACAGAGCAAGTGGTACGACAAGCTCAGGCAGCCGCGACCGCCAGCGCGCGCCGCTCGCTCAGACCGGGATCCAGTGAACGTATGGCTCGTATGGAGCCCGCAGCGGCGTGACTCGACAGCAGTCGTCGTGCACGGGGACCCCTCCGGGAGCAGTCTGGTCATCACCCCCGCCCAGTTCGGGTCGGATGCCGGAGCGCCGCGACCGTCCCCGTACACAGGGCGTTCGGACGTCCCCGACCGGTTCGTGGCCTTTCTTCTCGGTGGCGTCGGCACGCGCCCGCGCGCTCCGCTGACGCTCTGCTTTCATTCGTGCGCTCGACGCTACGTGCTGGAACCACGGATCCATACGCTGGAGCCGCACTTCCGTTTCGGTGTCGCGTCACTTCGCGACGTCTCGCGCACTCCTCGCGGCCGGCTTCAGCTTCGCGTGCTGTCGACCCCGTGCCCGATGGCCTGGTGCCGATCCTCGTGATCGTAGGCCCCAGCGGAAGGGCAACGACCGCCTGGTTCCTACGTGACATCGGCGGAGGCACGTGGGACTGGCACGTGAACTACTCTGGAGTCGACTGGATGATGCAGGAGGCGCTGGTATATCTGGTGCGCCGATGACCGCGATGCAAAAGCGTTTATGCCAGGTATTTCAGACGCCCGTGCGTGTAGCTCGCAGTGATTGTCTCTGCGCAGCGGAACCGAACTTACTCCACTTCCCTACAGCGAAAGCGGATCCCGCTCTACGCTCTCGCCACATCCGCACGACGAACACCCCGCCTTATCGCTACGCGCCGACACGATCGTGCGATAAAGCTTGCGAGCTATGAACGCCGCAGCAATTCCTACAATCAACATCACCAGAATCGTATCCATCGTTTTCCTCCGTTATCCGGGGAAGCCAAGCGCTTTGCCACCTTCGTACACAATCCACGCACTCACATACGCCAGCGCCAGCATGTAACCAAACTGTAGCGCAGCCCAGCTCCAGCCAATTCGCCCGCCTCCCGCTTCACGCACGGTGACGGCAATCGTGCTCATACACATAAGCGCGAATACATAGAAAACCATTAGTCCAACTGCAACCAGTGGCGTGTACGCTGGGCCGCCCGTTACGGGATTTCGCTCCGCGACAAGCTGCTCTCTCAACGCCTGATCGCCGACGCTCGCATCCGCTACTCCGTATATAGTACCCATCGTCGACACAAACACTTCGCGTGCCGCAAAACTCGCCGCAATCGATACACCGATTTTCCAGTCGTATCCCAGCGGACGGACAAGTGGTTCGATGCCATGGCCGATCTTTCCCAGAATTGAATTCTCAAGCTGCAATTCCGCCTGTCGCGCATCCGGTGCACCGCCGGGAATATCAGCTTTTGGATATGTCGCCAACGCCCAGAGCACAATCGAAAGCGCGAGAATCACGGTTCCCGCCCGTCGCAGAAACATTCGACAACGCTGCACGACCGACACAGCCAGCGATTGAATGCTCGGCCATCGATATGGCGGGAGCTCGAGGATCATCGGACGTACCGGCCCCTTGAGTAAAGTACGCTTGAACAGGGCGGCAATACCCAGTGCTGCGACAGTACCTAACAGGTACATGATCAGCATCGTCAGTCCCTGCAGATTGACCCCCGGAATAACAGCCACCGCAGGCACAAATGCGCCAATCAACAATGTGTACACAGGAAGGCGCGCCGAGCAACTCATCAGCGGCACAACCATGATGGTGGCAAGACGATCTTTCGGGTCTTCGATGGTGCGCGTGGCCATTATCCCGGGCACCGCACATGCATAGCCCGAGAGCATCGGAATAAAACTCTTTCCGTGCAATCCGACACGGCGCATCACGCGGTCCATCAGGAACGCAGCACGCGACATGTAGCCACTATGCTCGAGAATTCCGATGACGGTAAAGAGAATTGCAATCTGTGGCAGAAACACGAGCACTGATCCGACACCGGCGAAAATTCCGTCCACTACAAGACTTCTTAAATCCCCCGCCGGAAGTATCGAGCCGACCAGCCGTCCAGCCACGCTGATGATACTTTCTATCACGTCCATGAGAGGAGTCGCCCATGTAAACACGGACTGAAAAACAACGGCCATCAGTGCCAGGAAAACAACTGGTCCCCACACACGATGTAGTGCAATCGCGTCGATCCTGTCGCTGACGGACGGTTCACCGACATGCGGCCGCACAACAGAACGGCCGATCACCTGTGCAATCCACGCATATCGAACTTCCGATTCGAATCGATTGGGGCGATAACCAGCCTCGATTAACGAATCAATTGCGTGAGCCACCGCCTCGTTCAAACCTTTAAAACCGACGAGATGAGGCTCCGTTTTAGGCGTGCCGAGCAGTCGGAGAGCTTCCATTCCGGATGCGGACGCGGAGAGCCCGTTTCGATTCAGACAATCCACCAACGGAGCTAGCGCTTGTGCGGCTTTCTCCGGTAGGGCAAAACGCCGCTCCGGCGCAGGTAATTGAGCCGCTGTGGCGATCGCACTCTTGAGCGCGTCGAGACCCTGACCGCGCTTGGCGACAGTAGGAACGACGGGAACACCCAGTTCGTGAATCAGCTCCGGCACATCGATGCGAATCCCCTCAGACTCGGCTACGTCGAACTGGTTTAGGGCGATAACCACTGGCACGCCCAGTTCGATCACCTGCCCGGCCAGGAAGAGGTTGCGCTCGAGGTGGACGGCGTCGACCACGACGAGAATGACATCCGGATTCCAATGGGAGCGGTCGCGGCCCACAAGAGTCTGAAGGGCAATCTGTTCGTCGGGGGAACCAGCCGAGAGCGAGTAGCTGCCTGGCAGGTCGAGAAGAGCAATCATCCGCCCGTCTTCGCCGCGAAATGCTCCTTCCACCCGCTCAACCGTTACGCCGGCGAAGTTGCCTACGCGCTGTCTCAGCCCTGTTAAGGCGTTGAAGAGGGTTGTCTTTCCGGTGTTGGGGTTGCCGATAATGGCAACCTTGAGCGCCGCCGCAGAGGGGGCTGGCGCTATCGTCGAAACTTTACTGTCGGCGGGACTGCCGACGGGAATCTGGAGGGAACTCATCTACGCCCTACTTACTTGAACGGCCGACATCGTAGCGAGAGCGCGATGCGAATCGCAGTCCGGCCACAAGGGTCGTCAGCCGCGCGAGAGCGGCTGAACCGTAATGCCAGCCGTCAGCGCCGAACCCAAGGCGAGGCGAGTGCCTCGAACCTCGAGCAACATGCAATGGCGCGAGTCTATGACGTTGAAACTGATGCCTTCACAGAAACCCAGTGCCCGAAGCCGACAGGCTTCGTCTGCCCCGCAGCCGATATCCACCACGGTGGCTCTGCTACCAGCTGCACAGGCCGCCAGCGCGCAGGTGCGCGGAGCGGAGGATGCGGCCGAATCGGGCTGTAGAGTGGGAAGAGAAGTGTCTGGCACGTCAAAAAGTTAGATGAGAACGGTTCTCAAACGACTTCTTTGATAATAGCGGAAAACAGTGCGGGGATGCAAGAGGTGACATCGTGGTGACGTCGCGGAACGGAAATTATTTCTTGCTCGTACGCTACTCCTACCCTGCTTCCACGCTCTCAGGCTGCGGCGGGCCGAGGTTGGTCGGTGGCCCGTCGCGCAAACATTACGAGTGCGCCGACCGCGCATATTGCCAGCGCTACGACCTGCGCCGTACTCAACCCACCGGCCACGAGGCGATCGTCCTTAGCGCGGAAAAACTCCACGATGAAACGCTCGATACCGGCCAGGATGCAGTACATACCAAACAACCACCCTTCTTGATGTTTGTGAGCGCGGAAACGCCACAAAATCAGAAACATCATGAACCCCATCGCCGTTTCGTAAAGCTGCGTGGGATGCACCGCGATAACCTGATCAGGCGGTGTGCCCTGCGGAAAAGAGGCGCCGAACTGGTTACTCATGATCGCGGCCGTAGACGGCGGCGCGCCCTGTGGAAACTGCA
>JBBSTN010000193.1:0-6841 GCA_038235845.1 Gemmatimonadales bacterium
ACCACCCGAACCCCCAACCTATTCAAGTTGAAATGAGCGTTTCGGGCAACCAGGGGGTCATACGTCCAGTACATGCGCGTTGCTCCGATCTCACGCACAACGTCGCGCTGAAACTCTTTCAATCGACGCCCTATCCCGTGATTCTGCACATTGGAACGGACGGCGAGCATGTCCGACCAGTGGACAATCAAACCGTTTTCCACTCCCGTCATTCCGAACACAAAACCAAGAAGCGAGCCGTCTTCAGAAAACGCTCCTGCGGTAACACCGCCGAGTCGTTGCGAGATCTTGAAGATTGTTGCGGGAACTTTCTCGCTGAAATTCTCGCCCCAGGTCGCACACTCGAGCTTGACGCACTCCACAAATTCCTCATGTGTACGTACCCTGCGCACATCGATCCCGTCGACGAATGTCGCCGCAACAGGGGGCACACCGACAGTGGAAGTCATCTCGACGCGTTCCGATTCGCGCTCTTACGGGCGGACGCGCGTTTCCCGATTTCTTCAAACGTCGCAGTGCCGATCGGGTACCTTTGCCAATCCTTGAAATCGAAGTGCCACCATTCGGCCGCATAAACGTTGAAGCCAGCGTCCTCCATTGCGCGTCGGAGTAGCTCTCTCTGCCAGCGTTGCAGGCTGGTTCCTCCCGGATAATAGGGGTAGCTCCGATTTGAGAACTCGTCGTAACCGCCGGTCATCCCCACTGGTTGTCCTGTGTTCAATTCGTATAGCGTGAGATCGACCGCAGCGCCGCGATTGTGTCTCGATCCCTTCGAGGGGTCGGCAACGAAAACGTGTTGCGCCGGCGGAGTGCCGTCCCAGAACATTTTTGTCACGTACCATGGGCGGTAGGCATCGTGAACAAGCAATCCGTATCCAAAAGGCTTGAGAGCTCTACTGGCGGCGGCAACAGCTTCTGCGGCGGGACGTTGCATGAATGCGCGCGCCGACGAATAGAACACTGTGCCCATGAAGTTATTCGTGGTCGCGTATCGTATATCGAGCTTGATCGACGGGTCGATCGACATCAGCGGTACGAGATCTGACGCCAGAAACGGTCCCGTCTCAGACGGCGGAGCTGCAGCGAGCGCCTCTGCACGCAACTCTGCCACCGGCCTCACCGGTGTGATCTTGAACTGCGAACCGTCCTCCGTTCCCACTGCTCGGCGCGGAAAGTCTATTCCCGCCATCACAGCATCGGTCACGCGACCACTTGCATCTCGTTTGACTTCGACGCGCTCACCGTCGTAAAGACCCCAGTTGGGAAATGCATACACGTCGGTTGAGATCTCGGTTAGCGGATACTGATAGAACCACTCCACGAGTGCGTTGAGCTTACCGTCGCGCTCGAGCAGAAAGAGCGTGTTGTAATCCCAACCGTACTCGCCGATCACAGGTTTCCATCGCCCTGGCGATGGAGTTGGCTTGATCGCGGTAGCTTTAGTGAGGGTGTCCGCTCCCGTGACGATTCCACTTGCGGTGAGCTGCACTTTCGAGCCGTACGCAAGACGGTCATCGACAGTTAGCAGACTGTCGCCCACTGATTTGAGCTCGGTCCGAAAGCCTCCTCGCACTGGTAGCATGTACAGGCGTCCCGACTGCTCAATGAGGTCTACAGCACGATCTCCAGTTCCGTATCGACCGGCAAGCGTTCGTGCGCGAGCAGGCGCAATCGAATCAAGCTTCTCGACTGGAGTTAGCGAATTGTCGGCGCGCACTGCCAGCATCGAACGGAGCGCGACGTCGGCCAGATGATCAGTTATCGAGTTTGCGCCATCGGCGGTTGCAACGACAATCACGCCCACCTTGTCGTCCGGGAGCGCCGATAGTGTAGTCGAGAATCCGTAGATCGCACCGCCATGTGCTACTCGTCGGTGACCGTCGAGCTCGGAGAGCGCGAAGCCGAGGCCGTATCCGCGGTTGGCAGCGCTCTCGGAACTGAACTGGGGAGTCCACATCGAGTCGAGTGACGCCGAAGAAATCACCTGCGCGTTAGGCCCGCGTCCACCGTCGAAAAGTACCGACATGAACTTGCCCAGATCTTCGACAGTTGTGTACATACTCCCAGCGGGCGCCATCCCCAGTTGAAATGTAGGAGCTGGAAACTCGCGACCGTCGTAGCTCCACATGATCGCGTCGGCCAGATGAGAGTTGAGGGATGAATCCGGAACGAATGCGCTGTTCGCCAATCCCATTGGTTCCAGAACTGCGCTCTTGATGTACGACGTGAACGGCTGGTTCTGCGTTTTCTCGAGAGTGTAGCCTACTACTGCTATCGCGGCGTTCGAGTACTTTGTGTGCGTCCCAGATGGGTAGACCAGTTCTGTGGACTTGAGGCTTTCAACGGTAGACGCGAGCGTTGCGCCACTCGAGTCGAAGTAGTGTCCCACTGGTGGTTCACGCAGGAGCCCCGAGCGATGTGCCATAAGTCGCCGTAAGGTGATGCCGGTGGAGTCGGACGATGCCGGAAGAACGTCGCCAACGTACTGGGTTACGTGCGTGTCGAGATTGAGTTCGCCCTTCTCCACCAACTGCATGACCGCGATATCCGTGAATAGCTTGGACACCGATCCGACTCGAAGAACTGTGGACGAAGAGATGGAGCGATCGGGATTGGAGCGCTCGCGTCCGTAGCCTTTAGACCAGACGATTTGCTGATCGTCCACGATCGCAATCGCGAGCCCGGGAAGATGTTTGCTTTGCATTTCCTCCTCAGCGATGGAGTCAATATGGGCGATCGCCGCCGCGTAGTTCGTGGACTTTTGATCTGAATTATCACTGGAACAAGCGGCGAACGAGAGAGCCAGTGAAAACGCAATGGTGATGGCGCTCGGCGCCATCTTGCGCCGCGCATAACGATTCCGCTGTCCTGAACGCTTCATGGAAAACTCCCGAAAAGGTCGTAGGAAGGCCACTCCGTGGCTCCTCGCACTGTCTGTACATCGCGCCATCGATCTCTGATCGAAAAGTTGAATTCGATTTCATATCCGTTGCGTTGAAGAGCGCGGCCGTGTGCATCCATCGCTTCGATGTTAAAGCCACCGTACGGCGCAGAAACCGATCCGCCTCCGGCGAACACCGACGGCATTGAGCTGCGATCGTAGTAGCGAACTTCATCCGGAGCGCGTCCACGTAAAGCGATGTGGCGAGTCGCATCGCAGTGATACCGGCTGGCGCGAGCGCCTCGTGTTTTACGTACTGCTCGTATGACATCACCTGACACCCGCTCAACGATTCGTCCAAGCACGGGATAGCCGAAGCGGGAGTACGCGTAACGAGTGCCAGGAGTGACGTCGAGTGGTAGGCCGAGCATGTAGCGGACGATGGCTTGAGCGTTGGCGGGGGGAGAGGTGTTGGTAGTTTGCGCGCCTCGTCATCGGGAACATCAACGAAGTCGTCCTTACTCCAATTGTATTGCGATGCGCCGAGATGGATAGCATCCGCGTCCAGTGCAATATCTGCTTGCTACTCGAGCGCCTGCATCTCACAAATCTAGCGCATCTGAGACCGCCAGACGCGCCCGTGAACGATTTTCCGCGATGCAGTACTAGATCTCACTGCGGCCAATTGGCCGTCAATTCGCGATACGGTTGAAGTTGTGGACGCAACGATCCGTCGGGCCGAGGCGTTGCAATGAGACGATACCACTTTCGCGCACCAAAGCGATCGCGTAGAGCTTCGTTGGCGTGACCCAGATCGGCCACATATATCACATCGCCCGAGATGTGGCCGGCAGAATCGATGGGTTCTGCCTGGAGGCCCACGCCGAATGGCACGAACGCGCCTAGCGAGTCGCTGTCGAATTCAGCCTTGCATGCGGGGGTCAGCGATTCGGGAGAGCTGAGCGATAACACACCATCCGAGCTTTCCATCGCCAGACGGCCCGGAACATACTCTGCGGCGTTGCGAATCTGCTCTCGCGCTTCGACCACGTCCCGTGGACCTTCGCGCCAGGAAAGTGCGGCGAAGAGTGCACACGCATCCTTGGCTCTCAGCAAGGTTGCAGTTTCGCTTCGGGAGACCCCGGTTCCCCAGAGGCGTCGGGTAAGACGTGCGCTGAACGGCTCTCGCAGAAACACGAGCGCGTTGTGCACGCCGGCTTCGGCGACTACGCCGTCCACGTCAATGCGCAGATTCTTTCGCGCATCGCGCGCAATTCTCGACAATCCCCATGCGTTTAGTGGAAGCTGAGGTACGAGCCAGGTTATCGCTAGGAGCGCCGCAATGAAGACCATCACCGCCGGCTGAAGGCGAGCCCGCAATCGAGCGCTCAATCGAGCGCCAATTCGATGGTTCAACAGCTGCGGAAGCCGCGCCACAAAGACCACCAGCGTCGGCATGGCGGTAAAGAGAAACCTGGGACCGAGGAATTCTCCGCGTCCCCAGTAGGCGCCATGCACAACTAGCTGCACGAAAAACAACCCCAGGAGTAACGCGTCCCACTTCGTTGCGTGACTGATGAGTAGCAGGCTCGCGATAACGAGCAGCACAACTGGAACCGGCCATGCAGTGACGAACATGTTCAACTCGCTCACATATGTGATTATGTGCTCAAGCCCCATCTTCACGGTGAAGACATTTCCGTAAGGATCGGTATGAAAGCCCAGGCCGTGCGCCGCACCCCAGTTCACTTCATAGGCGAAGCGCAAGGGATCTCCCGCGGTTGCTGCGTTGGCAACGAGCACTGGACTCGCGCCCAGAACCCCACCCAGCGTCTGCGGCAGCCAGTCGAATATTCGCCGCGGCGCAGTACGAAACTCGACGAGCTGAAAGATGCCGACTACTATCGCAACCACCAACGCATCGAGCGGACGGAAGGTCGCCATAAGTCCCATCGAAGCTCCGATACCCGCAGCAAGTAGCATTGACCGCCCGGACCTTTCACTTCGCTCCCACATGGCGAGCAATGCCAGCGCGATTGCAGCCAAGCAAAGAGTGGGCATGTGATTCATCATCGTCGCAGACATAATCGCAATACTCGGCGCTGTCACAAAAACGATTGCGATTGCGCGTCCAACAGCGTCTCCGTACGCCAGACGTCCGAAATGATACATCGCAAATGTTGCGACACCCATGAGGAGTGGGTTCATGATCCACGGCGCGCCAAACATCTCACCCAGAGCCAGCAGTAAGGGGCCGCCTATCGGGAACTGTGAGTACCAGTGCCCCACATCGACAACCGTGTCCAGCGCGAAGAACTCATGGTTGACATCAACGGGCAGTGACCAGCGCCCCGAAAGCAGTATTCTCGCGTGCCACAATTGCGCTAGTTCGTCCGTCGTGCTGGGGCCGCGGCCGAAGGTTGTGACCGCGAAATAGCAACTGAGCAAGGATGCGAAGCATGCAGCACTCAACGCGAAAATACCCTGTGGTATTCTCGCGATCCACTCGATGATCGATTGAATGGAGCGAGCGAGCCGGAGTACGGGAAAAACGGTTGCGACAGCGGCGATCGTCAAGGCCGCGGCAGTCCCGTTGAACCAGTATACGTAGACCTGTCGTGGGTAAGGATTGCCCCAGAATGCGACAGGAACAGCGCACATAACCGCGAGCACTAACGCGCTGGCTGCAGTCAACGGCGACACACGCGCGAGTTTCATCTCTTTCCGATCAAACAGAGGGTTGGGCCGGCTTTATGCCTGCTCGACGCGTTGTTCTTCGTGGTACTCCGAGTCGGTGTTCACGGCCCAGGCATCGTGTCGGTGAGTTCCCAACATGTTCTCTACTGTCAGATGCGCTGTGTACATGGAATGATCCTGATTGTTGTACTTGTGCATTCCGTTCCGGCCGATGGAGTGCAGGTTCGGCAAACTGTCGAGATATTTACGGACCATCTCCAGATGACTGCGATATCCCGAGTCGTAGATGGGATATGCCTTTGGCATTCTTACGACAGTCGCATCGACAACGTCGTTCGCACTCGCCAAGCCCAATACTTCAAGCTCGCGTGAAGCAAGGCTGATGAGCGAATCGTCGTTGGACTTCCAAAGATGATCGCCCTGAAAGCAGAAATATTCCATTCCAAGACAGGTTTTCGTGCTGTCGGGGACCATGTCCGGACTCCAATTCTTGAAGTTCTGAATTCGACCCACCTCTACGCCGGGAGTGTGAACGTATATCCAGTTATCCGGGAATACGTTCTCGCGATCGAGGATCAGCGGTACCAGCAGAAAATCGCGATATCGCAACGCGTTGGCCGCGTCCCGCACAGCAGGTGGCACACTATCACCGAGAGAACCAACGAGGCTGCGAAGGTCAGTTGTCGACACGACGTGGTTCGCTTCAATTCGAACTGTGCCTTGCACATTTGCGGCGACCACTGCTGTAGCTACGCCACCCGAGAGTTCGATACCGGTCATCTTATGCTGCATCAGTACCGAGCCGCCCAATTGCACAATTCGATCACGACAAGCCTCCCACATCTGGCCTGGCCCCAATCGCGGATACTTCATGGCCGTGATAAGTGGTTTGATGCCCGGGTCGCGTCTCGTAAGGGGAGTTGCATTAAGAATGGCACGAGCTAACGAGAGGCCTTGAATTCGTTGCGCAGCCCGTTCTGCGCTGATTTCGCCGCAGGGTATGCCCCACACCTTCTCAGTGTAGGTTCGAAAAAATATCTCGTACAGCCGCCGGCCAAATCTGTTTGTGACCCATCCCACGAAGGTATCTTCCTTCCCTGATGGTCTGATTTTAGCTCTTGCATAGCTTGCAAGGATTCGCACTGCGTTCACCGGACCAAGGCCCACCAGCGCATTCACAGCGGTCAACGGGTAATTGAAGAACCGTCCGTTATACAAAATTCGGGAAAGCCGGGGTACGTCGAGAAACTCGGAGCCCAACAG
>JBBSTN010000194.1:0-6834 GCA_038235845.1 Gemmatimonadales bacterium
ACAACCTCAACTTCGGTAACCCGACAAAACCTGAGGTGTATTTTCAACTTAGTGAAGCTGTGGCCGGAATTGGCGAAGCTTGCCGGGCGCTGGATACTCCTGTCACGGGTGGCAACGTTTCCCTCTACAATGAGAATCCGTCGGGAGCCATTCATCCGACGCCTACAATCGGCATGGTTGGGTTAATCAGTTCCCTATCGCATGTTACCCGCTCGACGTTTCAGTACACGGGCGACAGTATCGTGCTTCTCGGTGAACCCACCGATGAACTTGGGGCTAGTGAGTATCTTCTCGCACTTCATAATCTCACGATCGGCAATCCTCCCGTTTGCGATGCAGCGGCAGAACGAAAGCTCATCGATTGCGTTCTCGACGCAATCACTCTGGGACATGTGAACTCAGCACATGACTGCAGTGACGGTGGCCTCGCAGTTGCTCTCGCGGAATGTGCGATTTCAGACCAGAGCAATCTCACAGGTTTTACAGTCGATCTTTCGCCGTGGGCCGCCCTTGCCCATCGCGCGCTTCTATTTGGCGAAGCGCACGGACGCATAGTTCTTTCAACAGCAAATGCTTCCGCTGTACTGGAATCGGCGGAGACTCATGGTGTGAGCGCACGGGTAATCGGAAAAGTGACCTCGGCCGCAGATGGCTCGGTGTTCAAGATTTCCGGAGAAACATTCTCAATATCCGTCGAAACACTCGCGTCGGCGTTTCATAACGCGATTCCGGACATCATGGACAACGCGTCGCCCGTCGAACACAACGTCGTATCTTCGCAATAATGTTCGTTAACAAACCATGTTGGAGCAGGCTTCGCGCTGGAGTTTACGACGCGCCAGCTATGCACGATATTCGGGATTCCTAAAGGGACTTTTCCTCATGTGTGGCATATTCGGTATTTACGGACACCAGGACGCTGCAGCCCTCACTCAGCTTGGGCTTTATTCGCTCCAGCATCGCGGTCAGGAATCGGCTGGCATCGTTGCGGTGGATGAGCGCGGTAACGCCCGCGTAAGTCGGGCGATGGGTCTTGTTTCTGAGGGCTTCGGCGATGACGAAATGGCCAGGTTAGGCGGCTCGATTGCTGTGGGTCACACCCGCTACAGTACTGCGGGTTCGTCGATCATAGAAAACGCTCAACCCATTCTCGCGCGTGTGCGCAACGGACACATCGCGCTCGCACATAATGGCAACCTCACCAACGCGGTTGAACTTCGGCGCGAACTCGAAGATGCAGGAGCGATCTTCTCCTCCACCATGGACTCAGAGATCATCGTTCACCGCATCGCGCGTGCGGCCGACGGGTCTCCTGAAGAACGCGTCACAGAAGCGCTCACCGGCGTTGAAGGCGCGTACTGCCTTTTGATTGTCGTTGACGACACGGTCGTGGTTGCCCGCGATCCACACGGATGGAGACCACTCGTGGTTGGAAAGCTTGGCGATGCGCTGGTGTTTGCGTCGGAAAGTTGCGCTTTGGACATCGTGGGCGCGACTCTCGTTCGCGAAGTCAATCCCGGCGAAGTGATAGCGGTTGATAAACATGGCATTCGCTCTGTTGAGCATTCCGAGCCCGCGTCAATTCACCGTTGCGTCTTTGAGCACGTGTATTTCGCCCGACCGGACAGTACAGTTTTCAGTGGGTCAGTTGATCGTTCTCGCAGAGAGTTAGGAAGAAGGCTTGCCGTTGAGTGCCCTGCACCCAACGCAGACATTGTATTTGCCGTGCCTGATTCATCCAACTCCGCGGCTCTCGGTTTCAGCGATGTTTCCGGAATTCCCTTCGAGCTTGCGCTCATAAGAAATCACTATATCGGGCGTACATTCATACAGCCCACTCAGTCCGATCGCGATGCAACCGTCAAGGTCAAGTACAACACCGTACGGGAGCTGCTTGAAGGCAAGCGAGTGGTGATGGTTGACGATTCCATCGTCCGCGGTACGACAACACGTGGCCTTGTGTCCCTGGTTCGCGCCGCCGGGGCCACCGAAGTGCATATGCGAGTAAGCAGTGCGCCAATCATCAGTCCGTGCTACTACGGCATTGACACTCCGCGCCGTCAGGAACTCATTGCTGCGACTATGACGCACGACGAGCTGGTTCGTCATCTCGGGGTGGATTCGCTGGGGTATCTCTCGCTTGATGGAATGCTTTCGGCAATGCCGACGGGCCCTGAAGGTTATTGTCACGCCTGTTTTTCCGGGCGATATCCCACCGCTGTACCGGCGGATCCAGAACAGCTGCGGGCGGGTGGAGGCGTAGCCTTACCAGTCCTCGCAGCCGTATGAATGGTTCCGAATTAATGGTTCCGAGTTTGTGTGAGCCGACGACGAATTCGCGCTGACTTAGCTTGGGTTATCCTGAAATATTTTAGCATCTTACGAATACAAGCGGAGTTGAGTTGAACAGGTCGGTCTACTCTTTTGGAAATGGCAAGGCTGACGGCACTCGCCGCATGAAGACGGAGCTGGGCGGGAAAGGCGCCAACCTCGCCGAGATGACCAATCTCGGCGTTCCCGTACCACCAGGCTTCACGATCGCCACAAACCTTTGTCTCCGCTTCCTGGAAAACGGTAAGGTCGACGAGGAACTCCGCAAACAGGTTGCCGAAGCGCTGGTGCTGCTCGAATCGAATAGCGGTAAGCAGCTTGGCGATCCGACCAATCCGCTGCTCGTGTCGGTTCGATCCGGCGCCGCTGTTTCGATGCCGGGAATGATGGACACGATCCTCAATCTCGGTCTCAACGACGAATCGGTTAATGGCCTTGCAACTGCGAGTGGAAATGCCCGCTTCGCGTTCGACTCGTACCGACGTTTTCTGCAGATGTATTCCAATGTCGTTCTTGAGATACCGATTTCGAAGTTCGAACACCTGCTAGCGGCGAAGCGTCTCACGAGTGGCGTTGACACGGATTCAGAATTGACTGAGGAGGTGCTGCGTTCCCTCGTCGACGAATACAAGCAAGTGGTTCGTCACAGCACCGGCCATGATTTTCCAATGAATCCGCAGGATCAGCTGTGGGGCGCGATAGAGGCGGTCTGGCGATCATGGACATTGAAGAAGGCCGTGGACTATCGGCGTGTGAACAATATTTCGCATACGCTTGGAACTGCGGTGAATGTTGTCTCGATGGTATTTGGGAACATGGGCGCCGACTCGGGAACGGGCGTTGCATTCACTCGAAATCCATCCACGGGCGAGCGGCGATTTTACGGTGAGTTTCTCGTAAATGCCCAGGGAGAAGACGTGGTCGCAGGCATAAGAACTCCGTTGCACATCGATCAGATGGCAACGCAGCTACCCAAAGCGTACGAGCAACTTCTCGAGACACAGGATCGACTCGAACGCCACTACTGCGATATGCAGGACATCGAGTTCACCGTCGAGCGTGGCAAGCTCTATCTTCTGCAAACGAGAACCGGTAAGAGAACTACGGCCGCCGCGTTGCGCATCGCCAGCGATATGGTGGATGAGGGTTTGATAGGCGAGGACGATGCAGTGAAACGTCTCGACCCCGCCCAGCTCGATCAACTCCTGCATAGGGTGATCAGTCCCACGGTCAACGCGACGCCAATAGCCACCGGCCTGCCGGCAAGCCCAGGCGCCGCTAGTGGAGTCGCAGTTTTCGACCCCGACGTCGCGGAGCAACGTGCTGCGGCCGGCGAGGATGTGATCCTGGTCCGCGAAGAAACAACGCCGGAAGATTTCAACGGAATCGTCGCGTCGAGAGCAGTTCTGACGGCGCGCGGCGGCATGACGAGTCACGCTGCCGTCGTTGCACGCGGAATGGGAAAGTGCGCGATAGTCGGTTGCGATGCTCTCGAGATATATCCCAACGAACGACATTTCGAAGTTGGCGACGTCACGATCCACGAGGGCGACTGGCTTACGCTGGACGGTTCTACCGGCCGCGTGTTTGCGGGCGATTTGCCTATGGTTCCCAGTGAAGTCATGAGCGTCACAACCGGCGCGCTGGCACCCGCGAACTCACCAGTTTATCAACAGTTTTCGCGCATCATGACATGGGCCGACGATCTGCGCAAGCTCAAAGTTCGCGCGAATGCCGACACACCGCGCGATGCAAGGATTGCAAGAAACTTTGGAGCGCAGGGAATCGGTCTCTGTCGTACCGAACACATGTTTTTCGAAGGTGAACGCATCACCGCCATGCGGGAGATGATCGTTGCTCGCGATGAAGTCGGAAGGAAACGGGCGCTGGAAAAGTTGTTGCCCATGCAGCGCGCTGATTTCGAAGGAATATTCGAAGCTATGGACGGATTGCCGGTCACTATTCGCCTGCTCGATCCACCGTTGCACGAATTCCTTCCACACGGTGGTGAGGAGACAAACATGCTCGCCGCAACGCTGCATCTTTCCCGTGCTGAGCTCGGACGTATCATCGATTCGCTAAGGGAAACGAATCCGATGCTTGGACACCGTGGTTGCCGGCTGGGAATTGTATTTCCAGAGATCACCAACATGCAGGCACGTGCAATTTTTGAGGCAGCTATTCGCGTGCAGCGACGAGGTATTGAGGTGCATCCTGAAATCATGGTACCGTTGATCTCCGATGTATCCGAGTTGAGACATCAGCGGGCGGTCATCGAAGAAGCAGCCGACGCCGTGATAGGGGTGATGGGTGAAACGCTTCCCTACCAGATCGGCACAATGATAGAGCTGCCACGCGCCGCGCTGACCGCCGATGATATCGCAGCAGAGGCTGATTTTTTCTCGTTCGGCACAAACGATCTCACACAGACAACTTTCGGTCTTAGTCGAGACGATGCAACGAGATTCCTTCCACAGTATATCGAGATGGGTCTCTTCCCCGATCACCCGTTCCAGGTGCTTGATCAAAGGGGCGTCGGCAAGCTCATTGGCATGGCGGTGAGCGACGGTCGACGCGTGAAACCGAATCTCAAGATCGGCATTTGTGGCGAACATGGTGGTGAGCCGAGATCGGTTTCTTTCTGCCATGGTGCTGGATTTGACTACGTGTCCTGTTCACCGTTTCGCGTTCCCGTAGCTCGGCTAGCGGCGGCGCATGCCGCACTTGCGGATGGTAGAGCACTTGCAGACGGTGCAACACTTGATGCACAGGAGACCGCTACGAGGGCGTGATCTCAGCGTGATCTCAGCGCGATCTCTGCGCGATCTCAGCGCGATCTCACGTCGGTGGCACTCTCTGTCACCGATTGTCGCAACCTCCGTTGCGTAGCGCCATTGCTCTCGTCGTTGTGACGTACTACGCGACCTAACGCGTATGCAACACCGGCGCGAGCGAGCGCCAAAACCGGAAGATGCGATGCTCGTTGAATCTATCCTGACCGCCTTGGCGATCTCTGTTGCCCCACTCAGTGTTTCGACTCCACATACGCAGTTCGACACAGTGTCGCCCAGCGTGTACACCGTTAGCGGATCACGTGTGACTTCCCCGGCGGTATCGACTACCGTCGAGTCCAGATCGTTTCCTGGAATTCGCTTTCCGCGCATTCCGTTTCCCAAGCTGCGCTGGCCGGGTCGTTCATCGAGCAAAGACGTAAACGCTCCTATGAATCTCGTTGAGCAGAGAATGCGCTCGTTGGTTGCCCAGGAAGAGATGTGGTACTCGGTTCATGGAAGCTACAGCAAGGATATCGCAGCTCTGTCAGGGGCCAAAAAGGTCGACTCGGCGGCAGCAGAAGACTCCGTTGATCTGGTGCAGGTGCAAGTGATTTACGCACACAGGCGTGGTTGGACGGCTATCGCGTCTCATCCTGCAGCGCCCGGCAAGAGTTGCGTGATATTTGTGGGCGACCGACAGTCACTGCCCATTGTGCCGCGCACTCGCGCTGACGCCAATGAGGCTCGCACAGAAGCGGTTCCTGCCTGCGACAAGAACAAGTAGAAACGCCCGGCTACAGTCAGCACGCCACTTGAAGCTCGCTGGAAACATCAACTACAAAGCGCCCCCTCACCAAGTGACGGGGCGCTTGTAGTTGACAACTAAACGTGCAACTTCAGTGGAGGTGAGGGGAATCGAACCCCTGTCCGAGACTAGATCTACAACAGCGTCTACGTGCGTATCCCGTTGATTGAGGTCTCCGTTCGCTGGCCAACGAGAAGCCCACGAACAAACAAGTCTACTAAGTTTTCGACCCATGCCGGCAGACGCGACACGGGGCTAGCCCAGATTTTCGATACCCGTCACACCGCCCCGGGCGGGCTTTATGTCGGGCAGACGCCTACGTAACTCGAAAGTTACGCGGCGAGCGCCAGGTTGTTGTTGGCGATTGTGATTTTCCCGAGTGTTTAGCCAGGTTCTCGAGTACCTGAGCACGCAACCGAAGCTTCACCAACCCCGTCGAAGCCAGTCACCCCCGTACTACGCGTAATATACTCGATGTGCAGGAGAAGGTTTCGGATGTTATCGCTCAAAGCGCGAGGCCTTGCTACGCCGCCTCACAACTCATCTGTGAAAACTCTATTTCGTCGCCGGACTCTTTCCCGAAATCAGCATCCCCATTGGCATCCGCGTCACCACCGCGCTCGGCGAGATAGCCCTCAAGAATCGCCTTCACTTCGTCGAACCCCCGCACCTGGTGAAGCTGTCGTCTCAAATCCGCTGAACCCGGAAGGCCTTTTACGTACCACCCGAGATGCTTTCGGAATTCAAGTGCGGCACCGACCAGATCGGTTTCGTATCCCTGCACCATTTCTGCATGATTGAGAGCCACCGCAAACTTCTCCGCTACGGAGGGCACTTCCGGCATCGGCTCGCCGTGGAGCAGCGCCCTGGTCTGCCGGAACATCCACGGCTGGCCATACGAGCCACGCCCCACCATGATGCCAT
>JBBSTN010000195.1:0-6806 GCA_038235845.1 Gemmatimonadales bacterium
CACGCAGGGGGAGTCATTCACTGCGACATCAAGCCGGACAACGTGCTGATAGGAGCGAATGGTGAGGCCGTGGTAGCCGATTTTGGCCTCGCACGTGCGCTTGCCGACGATGCCTCGGTGAGTGCATCCCAGCAGGTGATGGGTACGCCACACTACTTCAGTCCGGAACAGGCGCGAGGTGCCGATCTGGATGGAAGAAGCGATCTCTACTCGCTAGGCGTCATGCTCTACCGGTCCCTTTCCGGCTGTCTCCCCTTCGAAGGTGACGACTGGTACGCAGTTGCCCGGCAACATGTGGAGACGGTGCCGCAATCGGTCAGCGTTCTGGTGCCCGATGTCTCCCCTGAATTCGATGTCATCGTCGACCGGCTGCTGGCGAAAAATCCGGACGACCGCTTCGAGTCGGCCATTCAGCTCGTTGATGCACTCGCAACCCTGCCAACCGCGCCTCTGAATCGCGGGCTCGCGATGACTCCACACTCGTCGTCGCCAACCGTGGTGGATCTCATGTCCATCAAAGAGATGCGCGTCGCGGCCGGGAGAAAGTCAGCCAAACGGCTCGCTGCGGCAGGATCGGGAGCAGTCGCGGCCGCGTTGCTCTGGGTGGCATTTCAGTCATCCGGCTTTGGCGAGAACGCGCTCGCGGCCCTTCGAAATGGTGACGGCGCTTTACAAGGTGAGATGGTTACCCGCAGCTCTCCCCAGCTTACCGTTGACAGCTCACTTTCATCTCAACCCCGCGTCAGCCCGTCAGTACCGGCGCCCCGGGATTCGGCCACGCGAGTGGAAGCGCCCGGCGCAGATTCGGAAGCTCCTCGAAAGCTGGCCGCTTCCACCACTCCACCCCGATCCCGAACTGCACCGCCCGCCCGGGCGTCGCTATCGATAAGCGCGCCCGATTCTGCAGTGCTTTATGTGGACGGGGTGAAAGTTGGTACCGGCGAATGGAGCGGCGACCACTCAGCGCCGGCAACCATAAAAGCGAGCGCGGTCATCGCCTACGCAGACCAGGTCGACTGCAAGTCGGCACGCAAAGACACCACTTTGCGGCTCACCCCCGGCGATTCGGTTGCAGTAAACATTCCTACTCGCGCATGTGTCGGCATCCAGCTCAACATCAAGCCTGCCGAGGCCCGCGTCACCTTTACGCCGGTCGATGGCGGAACGCACGTGGATACCCGTGCTGATCTGGATCCAATCATCATCGTAACAACCGGCAAGTATTTCGTTCAGGCCATCTCTCCACGTTGCCAGATCTTCTCGGACACCATGGTGGTGACCCGTCAGGCCAACGGGGCTCCCATGCCCCTCACGGCGACCCTTCCATGTGGAATGGTTCCGCCTCCGCTCAAATCAGGCCGCTGAGACGGGTCTCCCAACTGCGCGTCCGACAAGCGGCGCGAAGAGTTTCCAACTTCAGCGTCCGACAAGTGCCGCGACAGCGCCACCCATAACGGCTCCCGTCCAGAACCGCCGTGCTCTGTACCAGGGTACGTGTGGTTCCATTGCAAGTAGAAAATGCTCTTTTTTGACACGGGTAACCTGCGATACCACGATCGCGCGGAACCGGCCGCTGTCGGCACGAACAACTCTGAGTTGCGCGACCAGGGCATCTCGCTGCGACGGATCGACTGCGTACACGGTCATACCGGGTCGTATCCACTTTGCTTCGAACGGACGGAATAAAGCCGTACTGTCATCCACTGCCTCGATCTCGAAGCGCGCCGCATCTCGCGGTATTCTTGCCGTCGCTTCCACACGCGACTGATTGGTGCGATGACAACCGGTCATCAACGCGATTATTAACGCGCTCACAATTAACAGCAACCCAGGCGGCAATCGACGCATCAACTCGCAGTCACGGTGTAAACAATGCGCGTACGTCATTGAACATTACCAGCACGAGGAGCGCCAGCACCGCCAGCACGCCAACGCGCGCAAACATCTCACGGGTACGAACACTGAATTCACTTCCCTTCGCCTTCTCCAGAAGCACAAACAGTATCTGTCCGCCGTCCAGAACCGGTATGGGTACGAGATTTAGTATCGCGATATTGATGCTCAGAAAGGCAATCAACGACCACAATGTCTCTGCGCCGCTTCTTGCCGCCTGAACCGACGTACGGGCAATTGCTATCGGCCCTCCGAGATTTTTTGCAGACACCTGCCCCGTCACGAGGCCCCCGAGCACACTGAACACCGAGTTGGTCATCGCCCACGTCGCGCGCCCGCCAAGTCCAATGGATTCAATCAGACCGACCGGTTCACGGATGATCGAGTCTCGCACCGCCACGCCAATTCGTCCTACTGTCGAAGTCCGCCCCGTGAGCGGATCGACGACTTCAGTGGGAACGGGTGACACCGCGGTCTTTACCATCGCACCACTTCGCTGAACTTCAAACTGAAGACTGCCAGTATCGGCTTTGCTCACGCGATTGGTTACATCTGTCCAGCTCTCCACTCGTTGGCCGTCGATCGAAACAATTCGGTCGCCGGCCTTCAAACCGGCCTTCTCCGCCGCTGAACTCGCGACCACCTGGTCGAGCACCGCCGGCAGCACATCGGGCCTTTTGATGTTGCCGTAGAGAAAGAATACAAGAGAAGAAACGAACAGCGTCAGGAGGATATTCATCATCACCCCTGCGGACATGATGAACACACGGGCCGGAGTTGACTTGTTCTCCACCCAGCGATCGGCCGGAACGCCCTTTGGACCGAAAGGTGCCATGGAATCTTCGCTCCAGAGCTCCTCCGGAACAGACGATGGTCGCGCCTGCGCTTCGTTCAACGAGCCGCGATCTCCACCTCCTTCGATACCAGCCATCGACTCGTCATCGCGCGACGCCATTCGCACATAGCCGCCAAGCGGAATCATCGACACGCGATAGTCGGTTTCGCCGCGCCGAACTCCGAACATTCGACTTCCCCAGCCGAGCGAAAATACGGGCGCGTACACGCCCATCATCTTGGCTGCGATAAAGTGCCCGAGCTCGTGCACGAAAACGACGAGTCCAAACACCAGCAAGGGTGCGATATACGGCGAAACAGTGGAGATGATGTTCATCCCGCACTCGCCCTGGGGGCGACAGGCAGCGGCGTGTGCGCTTTGCCGTTAACGGCGCTGTTCACGTATGCACGTGCAGACGCATCGGCCGCAAGAATCGAGTCGAGATCATCGCAGTGCAGCGATGAAAGTGAGGACAGACAACCTTCTACCAAAATCGGAATCTCATTAAAGGCGATTCTACGAGCGCGAAAATGTTCTACAGCCGATTCGTTCGCTGCATTGAATACCGCTGGTGCAGCGCCGCCGACTCGGCCAGCGTTTATACCAAGCATCAGCATCGGGAAATCATTTATCCGAACCGCTTCGAAGTCGAGACTTCCGATGCCAACTGGATCGAACGTTGGTACGCCGTCGTCCTGCACTCGTTCCGGCCAGGTGAGCGCGTAGAGAATCGGCAGTTCCATCGAAGGCACCCCAAGCTGCGCCAGAACACTTCCATCAATGAACTCGACAAAGGAATGGATGATGCTTTGCGGATGGACGACAACCTCGATCCGATCGTAGGGCACGCCGAACAAGTGGTGCGCCTCGATCACCTCTAGAGCCTTGTTGGCCAGTGAAGCACTGTCGATAGTGATCTTGCCACCCATGCTCCAGGTGGGGTGGTTCAGGGCATCCTCCAACGTCGCGTTGGCTATTCGTTCCGTACTCCAGCTACGGAACGGCCCGCCAGACGCAGTGATCACGAGACGTCTGATATCTCCCAAGTCACGGCCCGCAAGACACTGAAGTATGGCCGAATGTTCGCTATCGATTGGCACAAGGGTCGCACCCGGGGTTTTCGCCGCCTTCATGACAATCTCTCCGGCCATCACGAGAGATTCCTTGTTTGCTAGCGCGACGCGCTTGCCTGCATTGAGTGCAGCCAGGGTTGCGGGCAAACCTGCCGCGCCCACAACCGCGTTGATCACAATGGACGCATCCTCGCGCACAGCTGCGTCAAGAAGGCATTCCGGCCCGCCTGGCCATTCGCACGCGGGGGATGCGTCGATCAATCCGACCGCCGACGCGTTTGCTCTCGCGTCCGCTGGAGCAGCTTCCACCATGGATGCTTCGCGAGCGCTCCCGGTATTTCCAACCAGACCCACAAACGACGGCTGCCACCTGCGAGTCTGCTGGCCGAGGAGAACACGATTGGTGTTTGCCGTCAGCGCCACCGGCTTGAACCGCTTACTCTGGCGGCATATTACGCGGAGCGCACTCACTCCAATCGATCCGGTGGAACCAAGTATCGCGACACCCTGAGGCGAATCTCCCTCTTTCCAACGCGAACGCGTCATCAAACGGGTACGGCGATAAGCAGCAGCCAGAACAGGGCGTACGAAACAGGCAACACAAAGAATATTGAATCAAGGCGGTCAAGCACTCCACCATGTCCCGGAAAAAGTGTTCCGCTGTCTTTCACACCCGCCTGCCGCTTGAAGAGTGATTCCGCCAGATCGCCAACTTGCGCCACCACGCTTATCGAAACACCAAAAAGCACGAGGCCCCACGTGGTGAATGCCAAACCAGCGTACGGCTTGAGTAGAAACTCAACGAAAACCGCGCAAACAATAGTGGTGGTGACAACCGCGCCAACCGCACCGGAAATTGTTTTTCCAGGGCTCACTGAGGGCATGAGTCTGGGCCCCCCAATCAATTTGCCGGTAAAGAAGGCGCCAACGTCACTGGACCAGGTGAGCAGAACGGGGAGCACAACAACGAGTGCCCCTGCGGTATCTCCAACTGCATAGTCGAAATAGCGAAGACCGTAGGCAAAGCTGAGCGTTCCACCGGTATAGATCACGCCAAGAATGGTGATGGCAGCGGCATCGAGTGGCTTCTGTGATACGCTTCGGCTAAAGAGTACTAAGGCGACCACGAGCAACGCGACAAGCACCGGGACCATTGTCGGGAAGCGTACCACTCCGAGATAGTGTGCGTGCGTTGCCAGTGGGACAAGCGCAGCGATGGAAACACCTACATACGTAAGCGGACTGGATCCGGCTTCACGCGCTATTCTGTAAAACTCCCAGGCTGCGACGGCCGAAAGGGCGCTCGCCAATGTCGCCAGCGCCGCATCTCCCCACCAAAGCATCGCCACGGCAACGGGAGCCCCCACCAGGGCAACGATGACGCGACGGCTCAGCTCTCCCATGCGCGCTCTCCGGTCAACACGGGATGCAAACGCCGGCGATCTGCGAGTTTGGGCATGGCAAGACTACGCAGTAACTCTGCCGAATCGGCGATCCCGACCCTGAAAGTCGAGTATCGCTTCGAATAACGCCTTCCGATCGAAATCCGGCCACAGCGCATTCGAGATAAAAATCTCCGCGTAAGCGACCTGCCACAGGAGAAAGTTCGACAAGCGCTGCTCTCCCGAGGTCCGGATGAGTAGGTCCGGGTCTGGGCAATCTGCGGTGTAGAGGCGGGCTCGAAATGCACTTTCATCGAGCTCGGCCCGCTCCAGCCTTCCGGCAATCACATCGTCTACGAGCATCTGAGCTGCATGTACGAGTTCGGCACGTCCGCCGTACGAAATGAACAGGTTGACGTTGAGTTTTGTCCCGTGCTGAGTTTCACGCACCACTCGCTTTACTGCTGCCGACGCGGGCGCATTCAAGCGCTCAAGATTCCCGAACACTCTTACCCGAACCCCCTGTTCCTTGAGTTCGCTGGCTTCCCGGGCGATGTACTCCTCGAGAAGTGACATCAGAGCGGAAACTTCGGTTTCGGGGCGCTGCCAGTTCTCCTGCGAGAACGCGAACAGCGAAAGCCACTCGACTCCCGATGCGAGACTTCCTTCAACCACCTCACGTACGGCTTTCATACCGGAACGATGACCAAATGGCCGTGGCATGTGACGCTCGCGTGCCCAACGGCCATTACCGTCCATGATTATGGCGATGTGGCGTGGCACGGCACCGTGAACACGAATTCTCGCCAGCAGCTCCGATCCCTGGTCAGCCATGTCGTCCGTGAAAAACGGGTGTGGCAAAGTCTGAATCCGCAACGCGGATTCAGACCTCCATTACTTCAGCTTCCTTGAGCTTGAGCATCGAGTCGATCTTCCCGATATACTCGTCGTGCACCTTCTGCAGATCTTTTTCGCCAAGCTTCTTCTCGTCATCGGAGATTCCTTCGAGCTTCTTGATCTGATCGCGCGCTTCCGTACGAACATGACGAATAACTATGCGACCATCTTCCGCAAGCTTATGTAACACTTTCACCAGATCCTTTCTTCGCTGCTCGTTCATCGAAGGCAACGGCACACGAATGACATTTCCCTGCACTGCCGGATCCAGTCCGAGATCGGACTCGCGGATTGCCTTCTCGATGGTCTTCGCCTGAGTCTTGTCGAACGGCGTCACAATAAGGATTCGCGGCTCTGGAGCGGAGACATTCGCGACCTGATTGAGTGGGACCATCGAACCATACGCATCGACACGGATCGTGTCGAGCATGTTGGGTGACGCCTTGCCCGACCGAATGCCGGAGAAATCACGTTTGGAGTTAGCGAAACCCTTCTCCATCGACTCTCGCGCGTCGCTCAATATTTCCGAGACGCTCATGATACGAGAGTTCCGATACGTTCTCCCCGAACGGCGCGAGCAATCGCGCCGGGGCTATTTATGTTAAGAACGACAAGTGGCAATTGGTTCTCCTTGCACAAGGTGATTGCAGTTTGATCCATGACTCTCAGCTCTTCAACCATAACATCACGGTAGCTGATGGTCTCATAGAGAAGTGCGTTGGAATC
>JBBSTN010000196.1:0-6794 GCA_038235845.1 Gemmatimonadales bacterium
GCGACGGTGGTTGCTTGTTGCCATGAGTTCGGTAGCCGCAATCACGATTGTAGCCGGATGCAGCCGATTGCGACATCCAGGGACTGATTCGCGTGTACCACTCACGGTCGAAAACCGTGGCTATCTCGATGTTAATGTCTTCAATATTCGGTCTGACGGAACGCGCGGTTCACGTTTGGGCACTGTGTCGGGGTTTTCAACCGCAAGATTCTCCGTTCGACGCAACGATCTTCAGTTCGGGCAGCGGATGGTCCTTCGTGTTCACGCGATTGGAGCAAACGCGGATTGGATCAGTCCGGGGATTTCGATCTCGGAAGGCTCAACGGCGCGGCTCGACGTGTTCACCGATGCAGGGGGCAATTTGAGTAGAAGTCAGCTTTACTCGGAGAACTGACCTCGCACGTCATATTGCCATCGGAAGTCGGCCGAACGAAATCGACGGCCCACCTGATCGCAGATTTCCGGCCATACCTGATCACCAGGCCGGCCGAGCGCCCACGTATGCTTTTCGCCCAGTCCAGATCGCGATATAACGGTGCTACCCGTCCATCGCTCGCAACCGTCTGGTACGTCTCGCGAGAAAGCGCATTATTTTGCGTTCTGACTTGGTGGCAACCACTTCAGGCGAATGCATTAATTAGCCCAATGCCGCGGAAACTGTTATGCATGTAGGGTGCGTTCAACGGGTAGCACTCACCTGCGCGCGCTACCGTTGTGAGGCTGCCGAGTGGTGCCAACGGAAACAGACGGCAAACGGGAATCATTCTTGCCAGTAGGGATGATCACGTGGCTAGCGCAGCGCACCCTTCCAATCGAGCTCAATAGATGCCAAGCAAGAAAGCAGAAAAGAAGTCCGACATTCCGGTAGACAAGTCGTCTGCCACTCAAGAAATGGTGGCAGCAATAAAATTCAACACTAACAAGCCCGGCGAGATCGGTCGCGAGAATGCCGTTTCTCCACCGACGGGCTACTCGGTTGAGTCGCCGTCGCCGGATGTTACCGGCAGCACGATGAGCGAGCGGAACGGTTCGGACAAAACTGGTTCTAACGCGCCCGTAGAAGGTGAAAATGCCATGACAGGTTCGCTCGACCGCGTTCGTGTCGATGCCACCGGGCGTCATCTTACCACGAATCAAGGTGTGGCCATCGCGGATAACCAGAACTCGCTCAAGGCGGGTCTCCGGGGGCCAACGCTGCTCGAGGATTTCATTCTTCGCGAAAAGATCACGCACTTTGATCACGAGCGAATTCCGGAACGTATCGTACACGCCCGTGGCTCTGGAGCCCATGGCTACTTTGAGTGCTACGAACCTCTCAACGAGATTACGCGAGCAGCTCCGTTCAAGGAAGCCGGCAAAATAACACCGGTATTCGTGCGATTTTCGACCGTAGCGGGCGAACGTGGCTCGGTTGATACGGCGCGAGACGTACGTGGCTTTGCCGTCAAGTTTTATACGGACGAAGGGAATTGGGATCTCGTCGGTAACAATATTCCGATTTTCTTCATTCAGGACGCAATGAAGTTTCCCGATCTCGTACATGCGGTGAAACCAGAGCCGCATCATGGCATGCCGCAGGCTGCCTCGGCCCACGACACGTTCTGGGATTTTATTTCGTTGATGCCGGAATCGACAGCGATGATGATGTGGGCAATGTCGGACCGTGCGATTCCGCGCAGCTACCGTATGATGCAGGGTTTTGGTGTGCACAGCTATCGACTTGTGAACGAAAAGGGTGAGTCAGTATTTGTAAAGTTTCATTGGAAGCCAAAGCAGGGTACGCACTCGCTAGTCTGGGATGAAGCTGCAAAGCTTGCCGGCGCTGATGCTGATTTCCATCGTCGCGATCTTTGGGATGCAATCGAGGCAGGCGACTATCCCGAGTGGGAGATGGGGCTACAGATCTTCACTGAAGAGCAGGCGGAATCGTTCACCTTCGACATTCTCGACGCGACGAAGATCATCCCGGAGGAGTTGGTTCCAGTTCGCCCTGTGGGCCGCATGATTCTTAACAGAAATCCCGACAACTTCTTTGCAGAAACTGAGCAGGTCGCGTTCTGCACAGCGCATGTAGTGCCGGGCATTGATTTCTCCAACGATCCGTTGCTGGCAGGTCGTATCCATTCCTATGTGGACACGCAGATATCCCGGCTGGGCGGCGCGAACTTCCACGAGATTCCGATCAATGCGCCGCTGGCACCGGTGTTCAACAACCAGCGCGATGGTATGCACCGGCAAGCAATTGCGCGCGGACGAGTAGCGTACGAGCCGAACTCGCTGGCCGGCGGTTGTCCGTTCCAGGCAGGCACTAAGGGCTTCGTCTCTTTTCCCGAGCCGATCAAGGACGACAAGCTTCGCGGAAAGCCTGAAAAGTTTGCCGATCACTACACGCAGGCAACGCTTTTCTACAACAGCCAGACCGATTGGGAGAAGAAGCACATTGTGGGCGGCTTCAGATTCGAGTTGAGCAAGCTGACTGTGCCGGCAATTCGCGAGCGAATGGTAGCATCACTCCGAAATGTCGACGAAGGGTTGGCCATGGAAGTTGCGGACGGTCTTGGAATGGAGTTGCCAGAGGCGCTTCCGCGAGTGCTTGAGTCTCCGCCAACTCCTGAAGTAACAAAATCGCCGGCGCTTTCGCTGACGGCACTTCCAGGTGAGGTCGGCGTGCGCACCCGTCGTGTAGCGATGCTTGTCGCGGATGGAGTGGAAGGAAAGGCGCTGATGTCGTTGTACGACTCGTTGAAAGATGCAGGAGCCATTCCCGAGTTTGTAGGACCTCGGTTGGGCGCGTATAAAACGGCCGATGGCCAGAAAATCGAAGCAAAGGCGTCGATGGAAAACGCCGCACCAGTTGTCTTTGACGCGCTCATTTTGCCTGACGGAGCAAAGGGTATCGACAACTTGCTCACAGACGCGCATGTCATGGAGTACGTAACAAACCAGTATCGGCATGGTAAGACGATACTTGCTCTTGGCGCGTCAAGCCGCTTGCTCGAGAAGGCGGGAATCGACATGAAGATGCGCAGCGACCCGGGACTTCTGGTAGTGGCGTCTGCAGACGACTCGACCTCCAGGAAGTTCATGGATGCGGTCGCCATGCACCGTCATCCGTCTCGCGAGAGTGATCCACCGAAGGTGTAAATAGCTTCGGACAATTGACGTTTGCATAGGTGCAGGATTTTGCCTCAGCCATGCAAACGTCATATCAGATCAAAGCGGGTGCGCGGGTTGCCCTACATTAACCCGAAGTTCCGGGTGAAGTGGTCGTATGTAGTTGATAGTGTTGGACATAGGTCAGCGGGAGCGCTTGAAATATGCGCCCATGTAATATTGGTTGTTAGCTCTTGTGTGTGAGTGGTGCGCTGCTTATATTGTGGCCATGTATATTGAGAGCGTGCCAAATCGCTCCTCACCCCCGGCGATTTTGCTGCGCGAGTCGTATCGCGATGGCACAAAGACGCGTAAGCGCACGCTCGCCAATCTGTCGGATCTCCCACCTGCGGCCATTGAAGCGGTTCGCGCGATCTTGCGCGGTGAGATGGTCGTGCGCGCAGAGGAGCATCTCGCGATCGATCGCAGTTGGCCTCATGGTCATGTAGCGGCTGTGCTGGGTATGCTGCGTAAGCTCGGACTGGAAACTATGCTGGGCTCGCGTCCCTCGCCGGAGCGCACGCTGGTGGTCGCGATGATCGTCGCGCGTATCATCGCACCCGGCTCCAAACTCGCCACGGCGCGCGGGCTCGACGCTGAAACGACCGGCAACACGCTGGGGCAAGAGCTCGGGCTCACTGATGTGGACGCAGACGCGCTCTATGCTGCGCTCGATTGGCTGGAGGCGCGTCAGCCTCACATCGAGCGCAAGCTCGCGAAAGAGCATCTGTCCGACGGCACGCTGCTGCTCTACGACGTCACGTCCAGTTATTTCGAGGGCCACACGAGCGCACTCGGCAAACTCGGACACAATCGCGATGGCACCGGATGGCAGCCGCAAATCGTGATCGGGTTACTTTGCACGGCCGAGGGCTGTCCGGTTGCGGTCGAGGTGTTTCCGGGTAATACGAGTGATCCCGGAACACTACGTGCTGCGGTCACCAAAGCGAGAGAGCGCTTCGGTTTGACGCGGGTGGTGTTTGTCGGTGACCGTGGTCTGATTACCGATGCACGTATCAAGCACGATTTGAAGAGTGTGGAGAGTCCGAACGAGACCACCTTCGGTCTTGAGTGGATCACGGCGCTCCGCGCCCCGGCCATTCGTGCTCTGGTCGAGGACGGCGACCTTCAGCTATCGCTCTTCGATGAACGCGACCTGGGCGAGATTTCGAGCGCCGCGTATCCGGGCGAGCGACTGATTGCCTGTCGCAATCCCTTGCTCGCAGTGGAGCGCTCACGCAAGCGCGGCGAATTCCTTGCGGCCACCGAGCGGGAGCTCGCGCTCATCACCGCTGCCACGCAACGCGTGCGCGCGCCGCTTCGTGGAAAGGATCATATCGGCATGCGAGTGGGGCGGGTGCTCGGCCGCTTCAAGATGGCCAAGCACTTCATCTTCACCATCACCGATAATGGCTTCACGTATGCGCGCGACGATGAGCGCATTGCGGCAGAAGCCGCGCTCGATGGAATTTATGTGATTCGCACCAATGTACCCGCCGCCACGCTCGGCGCGAACGACGTCGTGGCCGCGTACAAGCAGCTCTCCCACGTCGAGCGGGCGTTTCGCACGATGAAGTCGCGCGACCTGGAAGTGCGGCCCATCTATCACCGGAAGGATGCACGAATTCGCGCTCACGTCTTCGTGTGCATGCTCGCGTACTACGTGGTGTGGCACATGCAGCGCGTCCTCGCGCCGATGCTCTTCAAGGATGACGATCCGGCGGGCGCCACCGCAGAACGTCCTTCAATCGTCGCGCCAGCGGTGCGCTCAGCTGCGGCAAAGCGAAAACTCGCGCGCGGTGTTACCAGCGACGGGATGCCGCTCCACAGCCTTCGCACACTACTCGCTGACCTCGCAACGCTCACTCGCAATAGCGTGTGTCTTGGTGAAGCACGCTTCCAGCAACTCACCAGACCAACACCCCTGCAACAGCGCGTCTTCCAGCTCCTCGACGTGCCATTGTAAATACGATCGTAAATTGTAGCCAGTAGCCTGCACGCGTCGAATCAACTCAACGCGTAGACACGCAACAGCTTACATGCATTTTCAGCGACGGAACTTCGGATTAACTGGAACGCGAAAGCCGCCAGATCCGATGAGGGATCTGGCAGCGCTCGACAACACAGATTTGAGCTAATTGGGAAATCTTCGGCTCGCCAGCATCTGCTGGCGAGCCGATCAACTTTTTCTAGTAGTCGCGATCGCCGCGTCCGCGGCCGCCACCTTCACCACGACCACCGCTCCGGCCGCCACCAGCACCGCCGCCGCCGCCGTATCCACCACCGCCACCACCTGCACCACCACCACCACCGCCGTACCCACCACGACCGCCGCCGCCACCGCCGCCACCAGACGGAGTGCCGCCACCCAGACGTGTAACGTTTTCGGCTGCCGGACCTTTCTGGCCCTGAACAGCGTCGAATTCTACGCTCTCGCCTTCGTCAAGCGACTTGAAACCGCCGCCCTGGATGGCAGAATGATGGACGAAAAGATCCTTGCTTCCGTCCTCGGGGGTGATGAAGCCAAAGCCTTTGGCATCGTTGAACCACTTTACTGTTCCCTTCGCGCGCATTGTGCCGATCTCCGTCAAATATCAGGTGGTGTGGGTAGAGCGAGCTGGGCGCCCTGTACGCCCAACAGTCTGTGAAGCAGAGGAGTTGAAGCCAGCGATCCGAAGAACCCAAACTGGCTTTCTCCAGCCCCGGTTTGCCGACGAGCGCAATCCGACATGCAGCATCATCGCGCCATGGTCGAAGAAACGCCAGTAGCGATGCCAATCTTCCTCTCGCTTTTCCCGCTCCCTGTCTCAACGGCGCCGCACGACCCGCGGAAAATCAGGCTGCGTTGAGCGCTGCCGGTGCAACGACGTCAACCGTACTGAGCTCCTCGTCGCCTCTCAGGTAGGCGTGAATTCTAGCGGCGGACAGCGCACGGTCGAAGTAGAATCCCTGAAACTCTTGTCGATCTTGAGCACTTCGATCGGTAGCTGCTGCAAGTACGACAGCGACGAGTATCCCGTGCCGAAGTCGTCCAGCGCGATGGATATGCCCATGCTCTTTATGCTGTCCAGCACGGGAATGATGTGGCCGGGACTGGTCATCAACACGCTTTCCGTGATTTCGATGAGCAGGTGACGGGGATCGAGACCGCTTTCGTTCAAAGCGCTGCGGACGTCTTCGAGCAGCGACGGGTCGCAACAATGTCGCGTGGGAATGTTGACTCCGACACGCACATCGCGCCCGCTGGCGGGCACTTTCTCCGAATGTGTGCTCGACAACGCCGAATGAAGCTCCCCAGGTTGGTATCTTCGGACCGCGTGAACGATCGAGCGAAAAAAATGCCGAAATTGCAACTGCGGCCCGCATGCATTCGGCAAACACGGAGGTGGTGTCTCGCTCCAGCACATAGGAGTCGGTCAGCGAAACTCGCGCAGCAAGAGTAAAAATGGGAACGACAAGCTCGCCAGCAATCGCTAGCCTGCCGAGGGATAGATCATCTTTGCCAACCTGATGAATCAGCGTAAATTGCACATTGCCAGAGCACGCCTGTAAAAATTGTACTTCGGTTGGAGATAAGGATCGAGTGTCCTGAACGTCTTCCCAGCATTTCGCACATCACACGCGCGTTTTTTTTTCAGAAC
>JBBSTN010000197.1:0-6745 GCA_038235845.1 Gemmatimonadales bacterium
AAGAGGAGTTTTCGCGCTTCAGTGAGATTATTCGGAGATGCCTCGCCTTGGTCGTCTCCAAGGATTAGCCCATTATCGGAATCTTCGAAGGCTCCGCTTCCGCGACCACCGGCGTCGTAATCTCCAGAGCGGGTGAGTGTGCCATTAAGGGCGCGCTTGTATACAACGATGCGATTGCCGGCAAGGTCATTGCTCATCGCGTAGACGGCACCGGTTGCGGTTTCGTCGCTGCCACCGGTGAGATGGTTAAATCGTGCGCTAGGCACGTCTGGCGCGAGTAAAGCTCGGTCGGGGCTGCAGGAAGCAAGAGCGAAAGCGGTAGCCGCCGGCCACACGATCGAGGAGAGAAGTGTACGAGAACGCATCTAATTGGCTCCGGAGATGGACGATGAAAACTTCGGTCGCCATTATCGAAAGCAACGGATGCGCCAACTTGTTTGGTAGTCTTGTCAAGCTCTCAAACGTTTACTCTGTCGACACTTAGAATGTCCTCGGTGCTCCCGCTCATGATCCCCTGGCGTTTCATACGTGTTTCATGGGACGAGCGAATTCGGCGTTGAAACGTTTTAACTGGAGTAGTCCATCGTGCACAGGCGGATACACGCGTCCGTCAGCGAGCCGACCGCGGCAACGACGCCAGCCGCGACTTGAATCGATCGAATGACTGGGTGTTGCGAGTAAGAGATTGCAGAATTACCGGGTCAATCTTTGAAATCTCCGCCTCCGTTTCCGCGACCCTTGATTCTTCCACGGGATGAGAGGCGACGAAGGAATCAAGCGGTCCGGGATTGCTTTTTCGCAACGAGAGCAAGGTTCTGAACATTGACGGCATCCCCCTCGGGTCGATGCCCGCGCGCGTCACATATTTTACCCCGTACTCATCTGCCTCCGATTCGTCGTCCCGGCTGAACTTGGCGAAGAGAGCTCCTCCTCCCACCTGGATCGCGGTACTCCCAAGACCGCTGCTGCACACGCTGGGGACAGCAACGCAAACTCCCGCTGCCACAACGTTGGCGCGCTCTCCTTTGGCCATCTGCTTGACGCTGTGACGACGGGTTACGTGCGCAATTTCATGACCGATGACTCCGGCGAGCTCAGACATATTGGAGGTTTTTTCGATCAATCCTCGATAGACGTAGATGTGACCCCCCGGCACGGCGAAGGCATTCACGTCCGTCTGATTGACGATCTTGAAGGTCCAACTGAGGTTTCGATCGTCGGACTTTCGTGCAATGGAGTTGCCGAGTTCCGTGATGTAGCGATTCTCCTCGGAATCGCGAATTATAGGCAATTGCTGTTCGACATGAGCAGCGTACTCGGCACCCATTTGGACTTCCTGCTGCGTGGATGCAAGACAGGCTGCCAGGGTGAGCGTGCTTGCGCATACGAATCCGAACAGAATCTTCCGTACAATGTTTGAGGGCAGTCCGGGCATTATGGTCCCTTTATGTGGAGACAGTCGATGAAAAATGGATGCAATCATGTGCTGTTCGAGTCTGTGGTCAATTGTCTGTGAAACTGCTGACACTTGCTCGTCACCTGCAGAGGCGAAAGGCGCGCGCCCGACATCAGTGCTTTGTTGCAGAAGGCGTTCGAACAGTTGAGACGTTGCTGGATTCATCGTTGAAGTTGCGTGGTGCACTGGTTACGGACGCTCTCTACTCAGACCCGCGAGGCGCCACTCTGTTCGACAGGTTCCATGCCGACGGTATCGAGGTTGAATTTCTTTCGTCTTCGGAGTTTGCCAGCGCGGCCGAGACAGACTCGCCTCAGGGCGTTCTGGTAATTGGGGAGATCCCCGAGCGGCACCTTGCTCTGCCGGGAATGTTTGCCAGATATGTGATTCTGGACGCCGTCCAGGACCCCGGCAACGTGGGCACAATCATAAGGACCGCCGCTGCCCTCGGAGTGAGCGCGACCATTGCGCTGCCGGGAACGGTTGACCTATGGAATGCCAAAGTCGTCCGTAGTACGGCGGGAGCCATATTCGAACACATCGCAATCCATACGACCTGGGAAGCAACTACCGATTTTCTCGTCGAGCATGACGTGGTATGCTGGGCAGCCCAAATGGGTGGCAAACCGGCAGACGAACTGCTCAGGAGCGAACTGCCTTCGCGCCTGGCGCTGGTTGTCGGCAATGAAGGCGCGGGGATCTCGGAAGTGGTGGCGAATTCCGTGAGCATGAATGTTTCCGTGCGCATCGAACCGTTGGTCGAATCGCTGAATGTGTCAGTTGCTTCGGGAATTTTGCTCCACGCCCTGCGCATTTGAAGCGAGTAAAAAGCGAATTTAAATCGACCAAGTAAATCAACGATAAAAGTGAATCCAAACGATCTTTTCATAGTTCTGCTGTTACCGACATTCGTGATTGGCGCATCCGTGGGCTCATTCCTCAACGTCTGTATAGCCCGTTGGCCGGCGGAACTGAGTGTTGTGAGTCCTGCTTCGCGATGTCCTAACTGTGCCAGGTCGCTTGGGTGGACGGAGAATATTCCTGTTTTCGGTTGGCTGTTTCTCGGCGGCAAATGTCGCGGTTGCAAACTGCCCATTTCCATACAGTATCCCGTCGTCGAACTACTAGTGGCGTTGGGTTGGGTGGCCTGCCTGGTGGCCTTTGGGGCGACGTTCGAGGCCCTGAGGGTTGCCCTCTTCGGCACGATCATGCTTGGCATCGCAGTCACAGACGCCAAACACTACCTCATTCCAGACGGTTTCACCGTAAGCGGCCTGGTAATCGTTCTGCTCTTCGCAGTATTTGGCTTCTTTGTGAACGATGCTTCGCATTTCGCTCCGCCTGCCGAAGCGTTTATTGGAGCCTGCGCTGGTGCCGGCGCTATCACGATCATTGGGTGGATTGCCGAAATCATCATGAAACGTGAAGCCATGGGGTTTGGCGACAGCACACTGATGGCGGTGATTGGCGCAGCGGTAGGCGCCGAGCGTGCGCTTCTGACAATTATTCTTGGTGCTGCGGTGGGAGCGTTGTTTTTCCTGGTAATAGTTGGCCCGCTGGTGTGGTTGCGAAGTCGAAAATCGGGAGAGGAATTTGCGTTTCCGGAGGTTCCCTTCGGAGTGTTCCTTGCGCCTGCGGGAGTGCTTGCCTTGCTTTGGGGTAACGCACTCATCGCTGCTTATATGAATTATGCGTTCCCTATCTGACCTCTGATCTATAAAAGTTGATGCCACCATTGCGACGCAGAGTAAACCAAGCTGGCAAATTTGCCCGTTATATCTGCGTCATCATATTGTTTTCTGCGTGTGGAGATAGCAGGTCAAACGGTGCGGATGGTCCCTACGCGGACATCGTGGCTGACGCCGTACCTCGAATCGAAAAGCAGATAGGCCTGGAGTTCAAGACGCCGCCACAGCTTGAACGTCGAACGCGGGAACAAGTGGCGGGCTTCGTGATGCAACAGCTCACCAGCGATCGGGCAAAGTCTCAACTGTCGGGTCAGCAGAGAGTGTACCGCCTTCTTGGTCTCATTCCGGATTCGCTCGATCTGGGCGAACTGCTACAGAAACTGCTCGAAGAACAGATCATCGGTTACTACGATCCGGCAACCAAGGTGCTCTATGTAGTCGACGGATCGCCCGATGCACTGCTGCACTTGACGATTTCACACGAGTTGGTGCACGCGCTTCAGGATCAGTATGTCAATATCGACTCTATCCAGACGGCGGTCGGAGATGCCGACCGACAGGCAGCGGCTCAAGCGGTACTCGAAGGTCAGGCGGTGTTCGAACAATTGAGATTGGATCCGAATACGGGGCCCATGATGAAGATGCCGGGAGGCTGGGAGAGAATCCGGGATGTCATGCGCGACGGGCAAACTGGCATGCCTGTGTTTGCATCGGCCCCGCAAATTGTTCGAGAAGGATTACTTTTCCCGTACATCGGTGGGGCGGACTTCGTGCGACGATTCGTTTCGCAGCGAAAGGAAAGCGAGCTCCTGACCGATCTTCCGGTGTCCACAAAACAGATACTCAACGACGCGGCCTACTTTACCAGCGACAAGTCTGCGCGCGACACTCCGACAGACATTGAGCTTCCCGCCGGGACAGCTGGTAACATGCCTTATGCGAACAGCTTTGGCGAGTTCGAGACACGTTTGATGCTACTGCAGCTACTCAAGGATGAAGCTAAAGCAAGACGTGGGGCGAGTGGAATCGATGGCGATCGTTTCGAGCTCGTAAACACTGTGTCTGGCGACGGACTTGTTTGGGTGAGCGTTTGGGACACCCCGGTTGATGCCGCAGACATGCTCAACCTACTCTTCGATGGTGTTCGTCGACGCTACGGTCTGGCGAAACAGAACGAGGAACCCGGTTCGACAGCTCTCACCCTCGACGTCCCCGCAAAAGACGGGCGTGCGAGGAGAATCGCTACTGTACGTCTCGAGCAGGTGAGTGGTCGACCGGTAATAATCTTCGAAGACTTTCCAGCTTCAGCGAACTGGAAACCAGTGAATGCGGCAGACATCAAAATCAAAAGTTGAAGCAGACGCTTCGTTCAAATCCGGAAGTTTGATGAGCGCACCATTACCGGTAGCACTTCGCCTCACGCCGGACGACGATGTAAGACGAATTCGTCTCGCCCGTATGAAGCGAACCGCAACATTGATGCTGATCGCCGTAGCCATCCTTTTCGTTGTGGCGCGCTTGTACGAAGCCCGCTTCGGTTGGCTGGGCTGGATACGCGCTTTCGCCGAGGCAGCTATGGTGGGTGGAATAGCAGACTGGTTTGCAGTTACCGCGCTGTTCCGACATCCTCTTGGCATACCCATTCCGCACACTGCGATTGTGCCTTCGCGGAAAGACCGAATCGGTACCGCACTTGGCAACTTCGTACAGCGAAATTTCCTCACGCGCGAGATTCTGGAGGTCAAACTTTCGGCGATGCATCTTGGTGAGCGCGCGGCGGCCTGGCTCGCGCAACCGCAACACAGTCGTCGCATTGCCATCCAGGTAGCGAGAGCACTGTCCACTGGTGCTGGCATTCTCAAGAGCGAAGAAGTTCAGGATATAGCCGAAAGAACGATCGTCGTTCGCTTGCGCACAATGCACGTTGCTCCATTATTGGCCCGTCTTTTCGAGCTGCTCACCAGTGGCGGTCGGCATCAGGTGTTGCTGGATGATGCGCTCCGTCTCGCGGCCCGTTTCGTCCAGGAAAACGAAGAAGTCATACGGGATCGCATTCGCGCTGAAAGTCCGTGGTGGGTACCGGGCGCCGTCGAGGATAAACTTGGCGACAAGATTGTGAGTGGAGTGGAGAAAACGCTTGTAGCAGTCGCCGCCGATCCGGATCATCCATTACGCCAACGTTACGACGAAGCTGTCGATCATTTTGTTCTTTCACTTCGGGAAGATCCCGAAGTGATATTCAAGGCAGAGCAGCTGAAACTGGAGTTGCTATCTCATCCGGCAGTTGGCGATTTCTCTCAGCAGGTGTGGACCGATGTGCGTGGACGATTGACCGCGTATGCCGAGCGACTTGCCTCGTCTGCGGAGGATGAACCAGATCAGATCGAGCGGTGGCTTTCCGGCATTGGGCGAAAGGTGCTGGACGACGCGGAACTCGCAGCGAAGATCGACGGCTGGGTGGTGGAGTTCGTTACCTACGCAGTCGAACAGGCCAGGGAGGAAGTGGCAAAACTCATTGGGAGTACCGTCGCCGCATGGGACGCCGACGCGACGGCGACCAAAATAGAGTTGCAGATCGGACGCGATCTGCAATTTATCAGGATCAATGGTACGATCGTAGGCGGACTGGTGGGGGTGATTCTTTACGCCATCGGACGTTCGATGTAACCAGGCGTCCAAATTGATGGTGGCGCCCGATGCGAGACGAGCCGGCCTGTCAGATAGTGATCAGTACTTTTCCGTTATCAACTGTCTGGTTGCTGTGCGCTCTTGCTCTGTTTTCGTGGGTGCAGGAGTGCGGATCTTTCGTTCGGTGTCCCCTCCGTCCGACCCGACCGGTGCGTCGGCTATTGAAACCCTCTCCGACTCCGTCACCTCGCGCTCGGTGCGAATAGTCTGCGACGCAGGTAGCAAAGCCATTGCGAGCACGTCGTCCATTGAGCTGACAAACGTGAACACCATCTTGTCGCGTACTTCAGCCGGCACGTTTCGCAGGTCCTTCTCGTTACTGCTCGGCAAAATCACTTCGCGCAGTCCGGCTCTGTATGCGGCGAGCACCTTGTCCTTCACTCCCCCAATCTCGAGTACCTTACCCCTTAGTGTCACTTCGCCAGTAAGGGCGACATCACGTCGCACCGGACGTCGTGACAGGACACTTGCAAGGGCCAGAGTTATGGTGATGCCGGCGGAGGGACCGTCTTTCGGGATGGAGCCTGCCGGGAAGTGGATGTGCAGATCGGTGTCGTGAAAATGCTTCTCCTCAATTCCAATCGCTGCTGCACGTGAACGCACGAACGAGTATCCCGCGTCTACAGATTCACGCATTACATCGCCAAGTTGGCCAGTTACCGTCAGCTTCCCATTACCCGGCATCCGAAGCGCCTCGATGGTGAGCAGCTCGCCACCGTTGCTCGTCCATGCCAAACCAGTAACCGCTCCAATTTCCGGCTCCTTCTCCGCCTCTTCGTTGGAAAACGGTTGGCTCCCAAGAATCTGCTCCACGCGCTCGTTGGTAAAATCCCAGGTTGTAGTGTCGCCATCGGCTTTGGCCCGTGCGCGCTTTCGCAGCAGACGCGCAACAGAACGTTCAAAAGTGCGCAAC
>JBBSTN010000198.1:0-6733 GCA_038235845.1 Gemmatimonadales bacterium
GCAACGCCGTTTACCCGCTCCACATCCGCGCGCGTTATTTCGTTTCCGCTAATACCAACGGCACCGGGCGAAATCATGGAGCCTACATGCTCTCCTGCGATTCCCACATAGACGACTTCGGGGTTCACTCCGGATACTCGACTCGCTTCGTCTACCGCACGTTTTATCGAACGGGTGGTCTCTTCGATATCTGAGACGATGCCCCTACGCAGTCCGATGGTTCGCGTCTGTCCGACCCCGAGCACCCGAAGCAGTGGTCTTCGGGAATGTCCTTCGTGCACCGACGCAATGAGAGCCGTGGTGTAAGCGGTGCCTACGTCAAGCGCAGTAACGATTGGTTCTATTGTCATGGCTGTCTTGCAATTACCTGATCACGAAAGCGGAGGTCAAGCTCGACCGCGCGCAGTTGATTCCGCGCAAGATCCGCCTCGACAGGTAATATGTCGCGAAATCTTCGTACGGTCACGTCCGGCATCGTGCGAACTGTTAGTGTTCCAAGCCTGAAGCGAAATTCTGGAGAGCCCATCCTTTCAGCCTGACTTATTCTGGCGTACAAGGCGGGCGACTCGCGTCGCAAGGAGTCGAGGAGCTGAAGCAATGTACTGTCTGCGCTGCCGGAAACCGGAACGTCGAGCGGGTGAAGCGTCGGGTCGAGGGGCAGAGTCATGCCCCGCACATCCGTCGGGCGGAGGAATCCATTTTTCATGACCAGTGCGATCGGCTCCCGCTCCCGGATTCGAACTACGAAAGTGCCAGGCAGCATTCGCTCTACGGAAGCCTCCAGCACCAACGGATGTGAAGCGACGCGGTCTTCCAGCGGTACGAGATCCTGCCACACCGACTGCGTTGTGTCAACGGCAAGTAGATGCAGAAGCTCCGCTGCCGAAGCACGACGCACACCTTCGAACATGATCGTACGCGCATGAAAGAAGTCGAACGTCGACAACGCTCGCACACCCCACCATGGAACTGAGGCGAGCGCCATCGCAATGACAGCCGTTGCGACCGCCCGATAGTTCACCTGCTCGTACCTCGATCGTCCAGATCGCGACTCATACTGTTCAGCAGCTCGCGCCCGACGAGTGTAACGTCGCCCGCGCCCATCACCAGTACCACGTCATCCCGCTTCACGTCATTCAACAATGCCGAAGCCGCGTCCGACCGTGCGCCCGTCCAGGCAAGCTTCTGCGACGGCAGCAGCTCACTGATGATTGAAGAGTCAATACCGACAATCGGCTCTTCCCTCGCACCGTAAATGTCGCACAAATACACGCGATCCGCCGCACTCAACGACTCCGCAAACCCAGCCTTGAGATCACGCGTGCGCGAATAAAGGTGCGGTTGAAACAACGCCAGCAGACGACGTGAGGGAAACATGTTTCTTGCAGCAGCAATCGTCGCAGCTATTTCGGTTGGATGATGCGCATAATCGTCCACAATCTCCACCCCAGCGACGGCGCCAAGTCGCTCGAACCTTCGCTCCACTCCGCGAAAAGCAGCCAATCCTGGTAACAAATCTCTGATCGTACAGCCAAGCGCAATGCCACTACCAATTGCAGCAAGGGCATTTCTGATGTTGTGCAAACCAGGCACCTGCAAGGTTGTATGACCAACCAGTTCATCATCCAGCGTCACGTCGAACGAACTTCCCGTCTTTCCGAACCGGATATTTGATGCGGAGAGCGTCGATTCGTTATGGAGCGAAGGCCACTCGTCAGCAAGCATTGGCGACTTCGCACCAACGTTGTCGGTTTTTGCGGAGTACGAAATGACCCGATGACGCGACGCGAAGCGAATAGCCATTGCACCGTCATCGTCAGAACAGCGAACAATTGATTGCGCCGGTGCTACGAACTGCTCGAATGTGCGCGTGATGTCGTCGAGGTTGCGATAGATGTCGAGGTGGTTCGCCTCTACGTTCAGGACCACGGCAACGGTGGGTGTGAGCGAAAGGAACGATCTGTCGTATTCATCCGCTTCGACTACATACGTGTCACTCCCCATCCGGAGATTCCCCCCCCACATAGCAACACGCCCTCCCGCAATGCCCGTCGGGTCCCGTCCCGCAGCAGCCAGCGCTTCGGTAGTCATCACGGTGGTAGTGGTCTTGCCATGAGTGCCCGAGATACCGACGACCTTGCCATCATTTACAGTCTCTCCCAGCGCCTCTGCCCGTCGAATAATCGGAATTCCGAGTCTCCTCGCAGCTTCGAGCTCGGGATGAGTTGCAGGGATTGCAGACGAGTACACCACGGCTTTCGCATCGTGAACGAGCGTCTCATCGTGAGGCGTGACCTTGATTCCCAGCCGTTCAAGGTCCGGTGCGCCTCCACGGTTCGCATTTGCATCGGTGCCCTGTACAGCGACACCGCGATGACAAAGCAATTCAGCGAGCGCACTCATTCCTGCGCCCGCTATTCCTACAAAGTGTACCGGTCTTTTATCATCGGAGTTCAGATCGATGCGTTCACCGATGCGGTTAGCGATGCGGTTAGCGATGCGGTTAGCGCTTGATTGATCCAGATCTTTCATGTCAGTTGTCCGTCACAGTTTGCCTTGTTGTCTGTCAGTCCCAAACCGGTGCTGCCAGAACGCGCGAGCGCAATCATTCGAGATAGCCCAGAAGCGCTCGTGCAATGTCGATTGCGGCTGATGGACGAGCACGACGCCCGGCCGCTGCCCGCATGGATTCCCGCGCGTTACCATTGCGGTAAAGTTCCTGCACGGTTGCTTCCAGTGATTCACCCGAAAGCTCCGATTGAGGTAGAAAAACAGCCGCACCGGATGCAGCAGTTGCCCGCGCGTTATATGTCTGATGATCCTGTGCCGCGGTCGGAAGAGGAATCAGAATGGACGGAATTTCCCACGCACAAAGTTCGGCTATCGTCACCGCGCCAGCTCGTGTTATTGCGACATCTGCGGCCGCGTAAGCATTCGAAATCGGCGCAAGATAGGAACGAACTCTCACCATTTCTGACTCGAGGTGAAGATATTGCCCTGCATGGGCTCGCCCAGTGGCCCATATGACGGCGACGTTATCTGGCAATTCTCCACTGCACCACCGCGCCACCACATCGTTGATTGCTTTTGCACCCTGACTGCCTCCGGTAACGAGCACCACAAACGCCTCAGCCGACAGATCCCACAGAGCCCGCGCCGCTGCGCGATCCAGCCTGCGTGGAGGTGGCGGCTCGATGGGGCAACCGAGCGGAAGAACCGACGTATTGTCGTTGGTTTTCAGCTTCAATGCAGCCTCCGGAAAGCCCAGAAATACTGCGCGTGCACCTCGGGCAAAGAGTCTCGTTGTCAGTCCGGGATGGCTGTCAGGCTCGTGAAGTACAGTTGGAATGCCCCGCAATCTTGCCCAGAGCAGCGCCATGGCCGACGCGTAGCCACCCGTACCCAACACAAATTTCGGAGCTGACTTCCCGGAAATACGATTTAGCGCTTGCATTGCCGAGATACTTCCCCGCGCCGTTCTCCAGTTGTTCCATACGCCAGTTCTGTACAGCGGATGAAGATCAAGCAACTCATATGGGAATTCAGCCGTGGGCAGTATCTCCCTTTCGATTCCACGTCTCGCCCCGATGAAAAACGGACGTGCCGCAGACACTTTCACCAGCGCCCGCGCTATTGCCAGACCCGGATAGAGGTGTCCTCCGGTGCCTCCGCCCGCAAAAAACACTGTCGCTGGTGTACCGCCGCTGCGTTGCTCTACGTTAGGAGTAATCATCACCCCGTCATTGGAATGCGCGGGTCAGTTGCATGATTCTCAAACACGCGTTCACGTTCGCTGCCGATGTTCACCAAAATTCCGCTCATCGCAAGCGTAAGCACCAGATTGGACCGTCCGAAGGAAATGAAAGGCAGTGTAAGCCCGGTATTTGGTAGCAGCCCGATGACGACGGCCAAATGCACGAAGGCGGTAAGAACCGTCGTGAACGTCAGGCCTATTGCCAATAACGCCATGAACGGAGACCTGGCCCGATCGGCGATACGGAAGCCGAGCCAACCATACAGAGTGAATGCCAGCGTGACACCGGCGATTCCCAGGAAACCGAACTCTTCGCCGATGACGGAGCCGATGAAGTCGTTGTATGCAAGTGCCAACCTTCCACGCTGCTGATTTCCCTCGCCGTAGCCGACGCCAAGGAGTTGCCCGGAACCAACTGCTATAAGCGCCATGCGCTGCTGTTCCGACACGCCTGGAGTTTCTGAACTGGTTCGCTGTTCGTCTGCGAAAAAACTGGCGACACGATCCCGGACGTAGCCGTTCTGAGATGCCTGATATGCCATGAGTGGCAATGCCACTGCTGATAACAGTGCGATGTGAACGATACGCATGTTTCCGATAAACATCAGTGTGATCATGAGAACACCAAACATGACCGCCACCGAAAAATCCGGCTCCATCTTTGCCAGGACGCTGAGCGTGCCCACCACAAGCACGAAAGGCAACACACCGTTCTTGAAACCACGAATAGCATTCTTCTTTCTATCGATCAACATTGCGGTCCACACCACGACAGCAAACTTGGCAATCTCAGACGGCTGTATCGATCCACCTACAAGGGAACGGTTCGATCCACCGATTTTTGAAGAGAAAACATTGAGGCCCGGCATTACGGGAATGAGCATAAGCACGATTCCCACAATCATCACGGGCCATGCGAACCTTCTCCACCAATCCGCATCCATCCGCGCGGCGACCATGAACGCAACTGCTCCAAGCAGGATGCCACTGGACTGGGTCAATAGAAGACCGTAACCCGGTTTGCCGCGCACCACCGCAGCCGCGGAGCTGGCACTGAACAGGGTAACGATGCCGAACGCCACCAGCACTCCGGTGACGATCGCCAACGCGCGCGCCTCCGCACCACTTCGCCAACGCATTCGCTTCTCAATTGCGATACTCATCGCTGTAGAGACTCCGTCAATCCCGCGAAGCGTTTGCCGCGTTCCTCAAAGTTATTGAACATGTCGTAGCTGGAGCAGGCAGGCGACAGGAGCACAACGTCACCCGGCTGGGCCAGCGAGTTCGCACGCGAGACTACCTGCTCGAACGTGCTTCCGTGCATACGCTCCACCGAAACACTCCCGTCGAGCGATGAGAGATCGTCGGCGATGTTCTCCGTTGCTTCGCCGTAGGCAATCACATGCTTCGCGATCCTTTGCAGCTGTGGAATCAGTGCAGTGTATGGCTCGCCCTTGTGGCGTCCGCCAAGAAGTAAGATTACCGGCCGGTTCATTCCCGCCAATGCTACCAGAGTAGACGAAACATTGGTCGCCTTTGAATCGTTGATCCACAGCACGCCGTCGCGATCTGCTACCGGCTCAAGACGATGCTCCAGCGGCCGGAACTCGGAGAGCGCGTTGGCAAGCTTGCCGCGCGCCGCAAGTGTTGCGTGTGTGCGATCGGCAAGCATTACAGCGAGGGCCGCGGCGAGTGCATTTGCAACGTTGTGGTCACCTGACAACTGCAGTCGCTCCCGCGCCACGAGTGGTGCGCCAAGCACATGAAGCACTCCGCTCTCGCGATCGAAATAAGCATCGGTGTCCGAGCGATTCACTGAGAACTGGAAACGGTGCCCAGCTACGCCTTCCGCAAGACCGAGCGAAACCGGGTCATCTGCGTTCAGCACCCAGACCGACGCACCGGTGGCGTTTGAGAACAGCTTCCGCTTGTCGTCGTAATACTCGTTGACGTCGCTATAACGATCGAGATGGTCTGCGCTGAGCGTGGTAAGAATTCCCACATCAGGATAGATGCCGGGCGTATCATGCAGCTGGAAAGACGATAGCTCGAGTGCAGCCCATGTCGCTTGCGGCTCCATGAACGCAATGTCGCTAACTGGACGTCCAATATTCCCGGCCTCCACAGCGTTATGTCCAAGCGCACGTAAGAGGTGACCGATTAACGCCGTTGTGGTAGTTTTTCCGTTTGTCCCCGTTGTGGCGATATATCTCAATGCGGGTTGTAGTCGGAGACCCACTTCGACTTCACTTACGACGGGCACCCCCGCATCGACAGCCTCCCTTATTGGCGGGGCACCAGGTGGTATGCCGGGACTTACCACGAGCACACTGGCCTTTCGTATGCGCGCGAGATCATGTGAACCAACCGATGTCGCGGCTCCCTCCTTTCGCAGTAAGTCGGAGTTGGCGCGTGCCACGGCGGTATTGGCGATATCCGAAGCATAGACATTCATTCCTGCTCTGCGCAACAGCATGGCAGCAGAATACCCGCTTCGGCCCAGACCGAGCACGGCGAATTCCCCTTCGCGAAGCGCCAGACGGCGGGCCACCTCAGCGGCGACGTGTTGTTCTCTCTTCGTGCTGTCGAACGGCAACTCGGGCTTATTCATCGGCACTCAGCGAAGTTTCAATGTGCTGAGTGCGAGTATCGCGCACAGAACGCCAATAATCCAGAATCGTACCACCACTTTTGTCTCGGGCCAGCCGCTCAGTTCGAAGTGATGATGCAGTGGAGCGCGTCGGAAGACGCGGTGCTGTTGCGCGTACTCCAGGCCAAACCTTCTCCGGCGGTACTTGAATACCGTGCGCTGAAGAATGACCGACATCGTCTCTGCAGCGAATACCGCGCCCACGATCAGCAACAGAAACTCACTCTTGAGAAGAATTGCAATTGCACCTACCGCTCCGCCGAGAGCAAGTGAGCCCGTGTCTCCCATGAACACCTGAGCCGGATGTGAATTGTACCAGAGGAACCCTA
>JBBSTN010000199.1:0-6728 GCA_038235845.1 Gemmatimonadales bacterium
ATGGTGCGGCAATCGGCCTTGGTGCTGCCGCTCTGGTTCTGCTCGGCCGCTGGCTGATTGCGAACGGTGGCCTGCACCACTCGTCGAGCGAGATCGTTTGGATCGTTGCTGTTGGCATTTCAGGATTTCTGGCCGGAGCTGCTGTAGCGTACGCGCGTGCCCGAACTTTACGAGGGAAAATTGCGCTGCTGGTGGAGCGAACCGCGGTGCGTGACAAGTCCATCAATCTGCGCAATCTTCTGGTTACAGCAGACGAGCTTGACGCGCGCTCCAGTTCCCAACCGCATACTGCTAACGCGCGGCCCGAGGATGTGCATCACAACGCTGGGTCGCCGGACACGGTGAATGCCGGTAATTCTTCGTTGGCGATAGAGCAGATCGTATTTCGTCGTGCGTCTTCACTGGTAACGGCGCTCGATGTACGCACCTTGTTTCCGGCAACTCGTGCGTTGGGTGAGTTCGTGGGTAGCGTTGCGTTTCTCGCGTTGGCGGTAGCGGTGCAGCACGCTGGTTCACCTCGTGCTCTCACGCGTAGTGTGAACTCGGTAATTGCGACGCGCGATAATACGATCGACGCCATCGAGCGTGTCGAGATTGTGGTTACGCCGCCCAAATATACAGGCAAGTCAGAAACAAACAGTTTCAACAGCTCGAGAGTAGAGCTGGTTTCTGGAAGCGTCGTATCGTTGCAGGTGGTCGCTAACGCCAGCGCGGTGCGGATTTCGAGTGCAGACAGTGCGCTTGCGGTAAAGCGCACATCCGAAGGCGCATTCGAATCGTCGGTTGCAGTAACCAACGATGGCTTCATTGTTGTTGAAGCGATGGATTCGACGGGGACGTTGGTGGGCAGACACCTGATAGGGTTGTCTGCGGTTGCAGACGACGGCCCCCGGGTTCGAATCGTCGCTCCCGCGCATGATATCGTTCTGCGCGACGCGTCGCAGACTATTCCACTCACCATCGAGGCCGACGACGACATCGCGCTTTCATCTCTCAGGTTGAGATACACTAAGGTCTCAGGTTCGGGAGAGAGATTCACGTTCGTAGACGGCGAGGTTCCACTAACCGTCACGCGCAAAGACGCGCGTGCATGGAATGCGCGCGCCGGCTGGAATCTCGCAAGTCTCGCGCTGGGCGCTGGTGACATGGTGGTGTACCGCGCCGTCGCCAGCGATCGGCGTCCTGGCAGCAGGCCGTCCGAGTCCGAGACCTTTATCGCGCAGCTTCTGGCAAACGACGGCGACGCCGCTGCCGGTTTTGCCGTCGATCCCGACGATGAACGCCAGGCGCTCAGTCAGCAGATGCTCATACTTAAAACTGAACGCCTGCTTGGCAGGCGTTCGTCGATGTCAGCGGCGGAGTTCAGCGAAGAGACACAAAATCTCGCGGCCGAACAACGGCGCGTACGCGCAGAGTTTGTGTTCATGATGGGGGGTGAGATGTCGGAGGCAGTCACTGCCGACAACAGTATGGGCGATCTCGACGAATCGCATGAAGCAGAGTCCGAAAGCGACCTGTCGGCAGGCCGCATGGCAAACCAGGGCAGAGCCGCCTTGCTGGCGGCGATCCGGGCGATGAGTCGTGCATCTTCCGCGTTGGGGGCGGGCGACGCGGCGGGCGCGTTGCAGGAAGAACGCAACGCGGTTACGCAGCTCGAACGAGCGTTCTCTCGCTCGCGCTATCTCCTTCGTGCGCTGACGCAACGCGAGCAGCTTGACTTGACCCGCCGCGGCACGGGTGAGCTAGTCGATGTAACAAACGACCGCAGGGCGGTCGTGAAAGTCGACAAAGACAAACGCGTCGAGGCACTTCGAGAAGTGTTGAACGATGTGGCGAAAATTAGTGCGGCAGCTAAACGGTCGAACCCGCAAACCACTAATGCAAACGGTGCCGGGTTCAGCTTACCGCTTATCGCTGAAAGCCTTTTACGGATCGATCCATCGAGTCGTGAAATTCAGAGTATTGCCGACAGTCTTGTTACTGCCGGACGGCTGCTGGGAGGGGCCGGCCACTCGCCCGCGAGAGCGGCGCAGAACTCCGTCGGAAGCAGCGCGCCAGCGGCGCACGCAGGCTTGCTCGTAAACTATGCTTCGCTGCGTATTTCCTCGTTAATGCGGGCTGCGCAAATCGCTACCAACGACATACTCATGTCGGCGGAATCACGCATGCTAACAGGCGAAGCGTTCGATCGGCAAGGGCGAGGGCGAGTGCGCGCGCCATCGGCCACAAGTCAAAATCCGTCGCCGAATTTACGCAGATAGTGTCTCGTCGACGGGTCATTGCGCGCAGTCTTCGCAGTCTGGCGGTACTTATCGCCGTTCTGGGTGTTATCGATCCGTCGTTCCAGCGATCGCAGAAGGTGAGACCGGAGATCGCAGTGATTACGGCCGGTGGTTCAGCATCAGTTGCACTCGTGGAGGAAGTGCGTCGAGTGCTCGGCGAATCATTCAGCGTAGTGCAGGCTCCATTTAGCGCCGCAGTTGCTACCGTCGTTGTGGGCGACACGCCACCCAACGGCGCGGCACTGCTGCCGACTCCCACGTTTGTGGTATTACCTGCGCCTCCGTCCACCGGAGCACGAATAGTTGGTGTCAGGCATGCAGCTTCAATTTCGATGAGCACCAGTGGCAAGGTCTATATCGATATTGATTTGAACGCGGACAACGGCGACAGTCTGGTTGTATCGCTGTTGAACAGCGATGTGCTGATCGACCGCAATGTATCCGTAACGGCAGAAGCGGCTGACGTGCAGCTATCGCATCGCGTTACCGTGCCGCTCGCGTTTGTCGCTACCGACAGCGGAAGGGCATCGTTGACGGCGAAAGCCCAGGTGATTCACAATGGCACGACGCAGGCCAGCGGTATTGCGAACTTCACTATCGACGTGAACGTCACTCGCCGCCAGGTTCTGTTTGTTGATAGGCGTCCATCGTGGATGTCCACCTTCGTGCGGAGAGCACTGGAGCGTGACGCCGACATGTTGGTAACCAGTCGTGTCACCACGTCGAGAGGAATATCCACAGTCTCCGGCAGGCCTCCGTCCCTTGCTGACTCGAAGGAACTGTCCAGCTTCGACGTGGTTGTGGTCGGATCGCCAGAAGCACTTTCTGCCCGCGAGATATCGAGTCTCGAGTCGTTTCTGCGCGATCGCGGTGGCAGCGTGCTAATGTTGCTCGATCAACGCGCGTCGGGACCGTACGAAAAACTTGTGCGCAACAACAGCTGGATTGGTAGAACCGAATATAGGTCAATTGGTGCGGCTTCGAGCAATGAACCTCCAAATACAGATTCGGTGTCCACACTCCGCGTTTCGGAGTGGGTTGCGCCGCGCGTCATACCATTTGGAGCGACGCCGATGCTGGTAATCGCCGACAGCTCCGGTTCGACCACCGAAGGCTCCGCAGTGGTCTGGCGGTTGAACGTCGGTATCGGCACGCTGATGGTGAGTGGAGCACTCGACGCGTGGCGATTCCGTGATTCGACAACGTCCCGATTCGTCGACTTCTGGCGAAGTAGCGTGGCGACGCTTGCTGCAGCTGCGGTGCCTCCGGTGGAGCTCCGGCTTGTGCCGACGGTTGCGGCGTCAGGATCACCGGTCGAATTGCGGGCGCTGATTCGAAGCGCGCTGATAGGAACGTCAGATTCTGCAGGAGTCACCGTGAAGGCATATGTGGAGCGCGCGGGCGTTCCCGGAAGCGGCCCAGACACCCAATCACTCCGGGTTTGGCCTACCGCTACACCCGGCGTCGTGAGCGCGAATTTCAACGCGCCCTCCGTACCAGGTCGATATCGCATCGTTTTCAAGTCAAGCCCCGGCGCAGCTAATGACGCAAGCGCACGACCGGCTGACAGTGCGGAAACGGAACTGGTGGTAGCGGATTCGGTGACTTCGGCGCTATCGTCGAACGAGTCAATGATGCGAATGCTTGCATCGACGCACGGAGGGAGTAAAGTCAACGAAAGCGATCTCGGGTCATTGGCCGCACTGATATCCAAAGGCATCCGCCAGACCGAGCGACGATCGCCGTGGTTCCCCATGCGCTCGGGTTGGTGGATCATCCCCTTTGCGGCACTTCTGTCGATCGAATGGTACATCCGCCGCATGTCTGGACTGCCCTGAACACGTCAGAACTCAGAGCTTGACTCCCCCGCCAGAAGCTGCACCTGGCAGCAATTTCCCTCAGCATTTCCACCCGCGCCCGCGTAACACCTCTCATGTACACTCGCGAACAAGCAAAGGCCATTACCGATAAAGTCATCGATATGGCCAAGGGAACAGATGCCGTCGAGGTGAGTCTCTCCGGCGGTGAACGATCCGGCACCCGTTGGGCCAATTCCACGATCACTACCAACCTGGTGCAATACGACCGCCAGTTGAATGTGACGGTCCGGGTGGGCCAGAAAACGGGCACTGCCGACACTCGTGACTTCAGCGACGCTGGAATCAAGGCGATGCTGGACGATGCGATAACGGAAGCGAAAGCAGCCAACGATTCGCCCAATCTTCGCTCACTCCTCGGCGCTCAGGAGTACATCGCCGTCGACTCGGCTCTTCCGGCCATGGTCAACCTCGGCCCACTCGAACGCGCCCGAATGGTGAAGGAGAGTCTGGATATCGCGCAGGCGCGCGGTGTGGTAGGCGCGGGCTACATACCTAAAAACGACCTGACAAACTGCAACGCTAATTCAGCCGGTTTGTTTGCCTACTATCGCTCGGCAGACGCCGGTTTCGTGTTGACCTGCCGTATGGCCGACGGAAGTGGTTCGGGTTTCAGCGCGATCAGCGGTGTGAAAGACCCCAGCATGATCGATGCGCGTCTGCACACTGAAGTTGCCGCGCAGAAGGCGCTAAAGAGCAGGAACGCCAAGGCCATCGAACCGGGCCGTTATACGGTGATACTCGAGCCGCGCGCGAGCGCACGCTTTCTGTCGCTGGTAACCGGCATTTTCAGCGTGGGCGGCGGCGGTGGTCGAGGTGGCGCGGGTGCACCCGGTGCGGCAGGCGCCTTTGCTGACGGAGCCGCAGGTGGCGCTGGCGGTGGCGGCCGCGGTGGTGGTGGCGTAGCAGGTAGTGGTCGCGCCGCTGTCGGCGGTGGGGCTGCTGGCGCAGGAGCGGCCGCAAGTGGCGCCGCCGCCGGAGCTGGTGGCGATAATCCGGACGGTCCGCCGGGCGGTGGTGGTGGCGGCGGTCTCTTTGCCGGCATAGGTGGAGCAGGGTCGTTCATGGCCGGCAAGAAAGTCGGTGACAAGATCTTTAGCGATCTCTTCACACTAAAGAGCGACATCGGCAACAGCACGCTCCGACAGAGTCCAATTAACAACGACAACAAGCCGGCTAAACCCGTCACTTGGGTCGAAAACGGCATCCTCAAAAGCATGGGGCCCGGTCTGGGAGCTACCACCAATCAGAGTCTGGTGCAGGAGGGCTCCAACCTCTCCATCGACGAGATGGTCAAGCAAACCCGTCGCGGGCTGCTCGTCACGTCCTTCTGGTATATCCGCGGCGTGCCGTCTCAGGATCAACCGTTGCTCAATACCGGCATGACCCGCGACGGACTTTTCCTCATCGAAAACGGCGAGATCGTCGGGCCGGTGCAGAACTTCCGCTGGAACATGTCTCCGTTGGTCGCTTACAACAATCTCACTCTCGTCGGCAAGCCCGTTCCCATGCTGCTCGGCGAGTCTTTCGACAGCAGTAACGCGGCTCTCGTCCCGCCCGTCCGAATCGAGGAGTTCTACATGACCTCCGTCTCGCCCGCCGTTTAGCCCGCATAGAAGACATATCATGAGCCCATCTCGCAGAGATTTCATCAGGACCATCGGCAAGGGAGTTGGCGGCGCCGCTGCACTCTCTCTGTACTCGAACGACCTGATGGCCCAGATCATCGCCGATTCGCCAAAAGGACGCGCCTTCGAGACCCGCTTCAAGGGCATGACCGACATCGTCCTCATGGACGCCAAGCGCGCAGGCTGCACATACTCCGACGTGCGATTTACCATGACGTCGAATCTCCCAGGCGGGAGTGCGAACTTCCGTGTGGCAGGTACCGGTGCACCGGGGGGCTTCGGCGGTGGTGGAGGTGGTGGAGGTGGCGGTGGTGGGCGTGGTGGTCGAGGTGGCAGTCGCAACACTGGCATTCCTGTCGACGCCGACCGTCAGCCCGGCGGATTCGGAATACGCGTTATACACAGCGGCGTATGGGGCTTCGCGAGTTCTCCCATCGTCACTGAAGACGAGCTGCGCAGGGTAACGGCAGTAGCTGTGGAAGTTGCCAAGGCGAGCGCCATTGCCAAGCGCACCGATCTCAAGCTTGCTCCAGTGCAGTCTTACGTCGAGAACTACATCACGCCGGTGCAGAAGCATCCGCTGCAGGTGTCCGAAATCGACAAGCAGAAGTGGGCTCAGGCAATCGTCGACAAGGCAAGCGCGGTGAAGGGAGTTACAGCAGTAAACGCGAGTGCCTCATGTGGCTACGAATGGCGCTACTTCGCATCGAGCGAGGGTTCGTACATCGAACAGGAGCTGTTCACGGTATCGCCGACACTTAGCGTCACGGCGAAAGTTGGCGACGTGACGCGCACGCGAAATTATCCTGGCGTTGCCGGTATGGGCGGTTGGGAGTTCGCCGAGAATTCCGATCTGTTGTCGAGTGCGGAGCGTGTGGCGAATGAAGCGGTGGAGTTTTGCACTGCCAAGCCACTTGGCTCGAGTGGATTGCGCGATCTCA
>JBBSTN010000200.1:0-6710 GCA_038235845.1 Gemmatimonadales bacterium
AAGGCCACATACTGATTTCCAGCAGTGACGTTCAGGTTGAGTGCGGTACCTTGCGGATACGCCTGGGAATTCGCACCGGTGAACGTAGCGCTCTGGTAAATAGGCGTTCCAGCCGACGTGCCAGTCCAGGGAGCAATGTAGGCGCGGAACGAGAGCTCGTCCGTCTTGAACGTCAGCGACGGCTCATTCGATAGCCAGAGCGAGAAGCTCTGCAGAAACGAATAGCCGGTCGGTACTGTGAACGTTTGACCGGCAGTCGGAAATATGCCGAGTACACCCGCTGTCGGATCACCACCGCGCGTCAGATTGATAGACTGCGAATGGGCCGAGGTTACGTTTACGATCACGGCGACTACAATGCTGGTGATTCGCAGCCCAAGGCTGCGAAATCGGGTGATTGTCATGTGATTAATTTTGTGTTGAGAAGTCATGGCTGCACACTGACCCGTAGCGTCGATACTCCAATTCCGCCGTCACGATCGGCAACCCTGATCGTAATGGTGTAGTCGCCACTCATGGCGTACGTATGCGTGCGTCCGAACGGAACGGCTGGAAGTACAAGCGAAAGGAATCTTGTTGCGGGCGTATTGTCGCCCCAATCGATAGTGATTGTGAACGGCGCGTCTTTTGGATTTGCATCGACGAAGGAGAAGCGTACGCTTGAAGCAGATCCGGCAGAAAAGGTTGTCGACGACACGGAGGTAACAGCGGGCGCGACGTTCAGAACGGTGATAGTGCTTGTGGCGCTGTTTGCGGCACCCTCCTGATCGGTAACAGTGAGTGTGACAGCGTATGACCCGTTGTTGCTGAACACGTGCGTCGGACTTACCGAGGTAGACGTCATACCATCTCCAAAGCTCCATCGGTACAAGAGGGCATCGCCGACATCCGGGTCGGTTGACGTTGACGCGCTAAACATCAACGCTGACCCCTCGAACCCTCCCGTAGCACCGGTTATTCGCGCAACGGGAAATCTATTGCCCGATTCGAGTTGCGTTTCGATAGCATCCGGGAGCAACGATAGCAAATCGTAACCACTCAAAGCTTCGACCGAATCAACCGTTGTCCTGTACGTGGTCCAGTCCGCATTCAAGCCGTCTCGGCTATTGGGGATGACGACCGCGATGATCTCGGGCTCTGCACCGGTGACAACATTTGCCAGCCCCTCATTTCTTGGTAGAAGCACCGCCACCTTCCACACGAATGCCGGTATCGTGATGACACCCTCGTTTTTGACAGTTCCTCTACTGCCTGCAACGCCGGCGATAATGTAAACCTCCCTATTCTGCTGCCGAGCCGCGTCCCCCAGAAAGTTCTCCATGATTGCCCAGGGTCCCTGGTTCACTTCGGACGCCTGCGGGATAATGTTGGAGAAATAGTACGTGTGAGCGTTATCAAGGCTTGCCGATGTTCGGTCGGCTGATCGCGCCAGATGTCCGCGGTCTATTCCAAAACCATTTATAGCTGCTGCACCGGTGTAATCGGCTGTGTTATACCGCGTAAAGTTCGCCGGAAGCGCGGGATCATAAGTGAAGCAATCACACCTGTCTTCACCGCCAAACTGCGATGCATCGAGATTATAGCTGACCCAGTTCGGAGTATTTCGGATGGGGCTGAACGAGGATGTATACTCGTTGCGACGAACGATAAAGTCGTCGGAAGCGTCGGCGTCAACAGGATCGCCGAATTCAGTGTTTCCCTGATACTGTGCAGTAGTGCTGGCAGTGGCCACACTAGTTGGGAGCGTAAAAGTATAGCTGAGCAAACCGTCGGGCGTGGTTGCACGAAGCGTTGCGGAACCTGCCGCGATCGCTCGGAATACGCCCCTCGAGTCGATGGTAGCAATCGATGGCGTGTCGCTGCTCCAGACAACGCTGGTGGGAACGGCCGATCCGATTGCATCTCGAACGTTGGCGAAGAGTTGATCTTCGAAGCCCACAGGAAGCGGTGGGTCATTGAAGACGGTGCGTCCGGTAAAAGAGATGCTGCTGTTGGAGAGACTCATACCACCCCCGACGTTGCACGCTCCGAACGTTGCCGTCGCCGCACTCTGCCACGTTCCATTCTCCCGTCGGGATAACGAAGCGCCGTAAGGAACACTTGTTTCCGAGACCCCAATATCAACCGAAAGCCTGCCGGAAGCGGGGCCATCGGATGCGGTCATCGCTCCTTCGTATGAGAGGAACTCGACGACGTCACCCTGTGCATTCACAAGTGCGAATCCATCGGGCGAGCCGTTCTGTATACCATCCTGCGGGTATGTCGCAACGATGGTTCCACGTCCATTGCACTGATTTCCAATGATGCCACCCAGAGTTGTTGTACTGTAGGCGGCGCCACCACTTCCATTGTAGAGAATGATCTTCCAGCCTGTCACATCGGTGCCAGCGGGGCCCTCGATTTCGATACGCTCGTTGACATCTTCGTTGATGTTGTCATAATGAATTTCGCTGAAGCGAGTATTCGCCAGCTCAACCGGAGGTGCACCTTGCACTTCGAGCGAAGCCGTGCCGGATGCACCGGTTGACACCGAAGCGGTGATGGTAACCATACCGGTGTTAGTCGCGGAAGCGGTAGCAACTCCGTCAGGGTTTACGGCTGCGACACCGGAATTTGATGTACTCCACGTAAAGCTGACGCCACTCACGACATCAGCGCCATTTCGGGCGACGGCGACAAACTGCTGAGTTGCACCCTGGGAGACTATCGCGGTGGTGGGAGTGACCAGTACGCTCGTGACCGTTGGTGGCGGCGGCCCCACACCTTCGCAAACACCGAAGTTATTAGCCGACTCCGCGCTGAAGGCACTTCCGGTCGAGATTCGCTTCAGTGAGAAATCGACTGGAGTTGCCGACCCTTCCACGGCCACGATATCGGTAGAAGTCACTCCCATCGCAGCGCCGTCAATGGCGGCAAACGTTCCTTCATAGGAGAGAAATTCAATTACGCTGCTTCCGGCGACGAGCGCCATTCCGTCCGGAGATCCGTTCTGAATACCATTGGAAGCATAGGCGACCACAACCAACTGGCGATCTGCACAGGTTGTGACCGTCGTTATTGCAGCACCCGTTCCTCCGGCCAGGAGCGACCGTGTGCTGTATACCTTCCCATCGGATCCGTTATAGAGCGAGACATTGTAAGTGCTAAGATCAAGGCCCAGCGGTGCCTCAATTTCGATTCGTTCTCCAATATCGGTTCCGACATTGTCATAATGCAGCTCGCTGAAGCGAGCGGCAATCGGCTCTGGCGTGGCTGCGAAGCGCGGGCCGCCACCGATCCTCGGTACGTCGGGCGCAGTTGGCGGTGACGATGAGCTTGAGCCGTCTGTGCACGATGCGACAACAATCGAGGCGAGTATGAGCGCCACTCGTTTGAGCCGCCCTGTGTTACCGATCACTGAAGAGAATTTGATGAACATGTTCTTTGATTGTCGTGAAATTGCCATGGAATTGCCGAGCAGAAACTATCACATCCGATGTCAAACCGACAGACGCCAAAGAGTAACAACATCGTCAATGAAGTGTGCAGGTGAATCTCCCACTTTGGATCAGCTGGTCGATAATCGCCCGCTGATTGTCCGTACGCTTCATCTGATTGGCCGCCCGCAGTGGTACGCATGCTCCCGCGCGATCGTTTGCAATACCCTGCGCCTGAACGAGATAAATGAGGGTCCAAGTGCTGTCCAGGCCGTTATCCAATCGCGGGAGTAGCGCGCGCAATCTGGTAGCGATTGACTTGGCGCGATCTTCGTCGTGAACAGCGGAAACCTTAGCAAGCTCTCCCTTGAGGGCGTTGAATTCGGCCTGAGCCACTGCAATCTCTCCGGCCCGCGAACTCCTCGCTGATCCGGTGGAGCGGTCAGCTCCACCAAATTCGCCATCGCCAGCCGAGCCAGTCTTGGCGAGTGACGGTTGTTCTCGCACAATGGGCGCACCCGAAGCGGAGGGACTTTTCGTGCCGACACTGCCATCCGACACGCTCTTGACTGGAGATCGATCGTCCGCGACTGCACGTTGGTTGACTCCCGGAGCTGCCACCCCGCCTGATGCGTTAGCTCCGGCGCTACTTGCGATAGCTCTGGCGGGTCTTCTATGAGACGAGCAGCGAGCGTGCGCTCGGGCGTTCCCGAATTAGATGGCAGCGTTCCGGTAAACGCATTGTACGCGACCAGGGCAAGTGCGTACACATCACTTCTTCCGTCCAGCGCTTCGCCAAGCACCTGCTCGGGGCTCATGTATTCCGGCGTACCGATAAGCATTCCAGTCTGCGTCAACTGCGTCTGCGTGCTGTTTACAACCTTCGCGATTCCAAAATCAACAACCTTGCATCTATCCACACCATTTTCATCGGTCATAACCATGATGTTGTCGGGCTTTAGATCGCGGTGAACAATGCCGATCCGATGTGCAGCCTCAAGCCCCTCGGCAACCGGATAGATGAAGTTTGCTGCGCGTGCCGGTGAGAGGCGAGAGTCATCGCGAAGAATGTCGCGCAGCGTTTTTCCCGGTACATACTCCATCGCGAGATAGACCAACCCGCCGCTGGTCTCACCGAAATCAAAAACCCGTGCTACACGGTCATGCTCGATGCGCGCAGCGTTAGCCGCCTCGCGGTTGAACGGGAAACCGCACCTGCATCGCCCACCATCGCCGGATGAAGTACCTTGATTGCGGCGTGTTGAGGCAATCGAACATGTCGAGCCAGATATACCCGACCCATGCCACCTTCGCCAAGAAGACTGCTGACGACGTCGGCCAGATGACGCGACGTTAATATATATATGGTAATCCCCTAATTACGAGAGGTCTGAATGACCCTGCCAATCGCTTTCCAGCGTACGGCTTATTGCGCGTTGTCGTTCTTTTCGCTCGCCATATTGACTCAGCTCTCGGCGACGGACGTCAAAGCGCAAGCCGCGGCCGACTCTCGCCCCACGATCGCGGTTCTTTATCTCACCAACAGCGCGCTCACCGATCACGAAAGTTACGCTCCGCTGAGCAAAGGCATGGCTGAGATGCTCATCAGCGAGTTATCGCAAAATGGTGCCATTCGCGTTGTCGAGCGCGATCGACTGCAGGCTTTGGTCGACGAGCAGAATTTACAGGCCACCGATCGTGTCGACAAGGAAACGGCCATAACGATGGGAAAGACGCTCGGCGCAGGACATCTTCTCATGGGCAGTTTCGTAATCGATGAGAAGCAGAACATCCGGATCGACCTTCGGGCGGTTAACACGGAGACGTCGGCCATCGAGTACGTACAAACCGTCACCGGTAAATCCGATCGACTGCTCGAACTCGTAATCGAGCTCGGAGCGAAGTTGAACGCAGGCCTCAAGCTTCCGGCTCTCAAGACCGCGAGCGTAACCACTCCCGCCGCCAAAAACCCCAATCAGTTTCAGGCTTTGATGGCGATGAGTCGGGCACTTGAGGCGGAAGACAATCAGAATGTTGCGGAGGCGGTCACGCTCTACCGGTCTGCAATTTCGCTCAACCCAGATTTCACGCGAGCAAAAGTTCGCCTCGCGTCGATCGAGAAGTAGCGCAACCTCAGGGAGGAGAGAGGGTTGCGGTAACGTGACGCGAAAATCCCACACCTCGGAAATTGCAGGCCGCAAAAGGCGCGGTTCCGGCGTTGTCGCAGAATCCGCCGAATCCGTCAAACCGATGGCCGTTTGCTGCCATAGCCCGAATGGTGCCGGTTTGCCCAAAGGGTACGGCGAAGCTGCATGAGGTAGTCCCGACTCCCCTGTGACTGCACGAGCCTTGTCCGGGATAGACGGCAGATCCAGAAAGACGGCGCCTCGCCCAGCGCCGCCAACGTTCACCATCGCCGTAATGACTGCGACAAATGCCACGCCTACCGTGCTGTTTCCGGTGGCGATGAGCTCGCAGCTCGCTTCTTCTGTTCCCTCACAAGACCCGCCCCAGGTTGACAACGCACTGTTGACGCCTGCGAGAGCAGACAGAGTAGATCGTGTGCCGCCCGCGACCTTCATCGAACAGGCGCCGGTAGGCGAAGCACCGAGAAAATTACACGAAATTCCAACGCCCGAAAGCACACCCGAGCCAGTAGCTCCGCTCAAGCCCTCGACGGTAATGGTTACTTCCGGACCCCTGATTGAAACCGGCACCGTTGTCGATTCATTGACCGTGATTGTGCAGGCAGGGCTGCTCCCGCACGGTGCACCAAAACCGTCGAATGCGAACGGCGGAATTGCCGCTGCTGTCAACGTTATACGCGCACCGGCCAGAACATCGCGAACACAGAACTGAGTACTCTGGAATGGAGCAAAATTGCATACGGGAGTTGAGCCAACCTGTACGCTGCCCGCGCCAGGCTCTACGGACGCAACGGTGATCGATACGATCGATCGAGAGAACACTGCTGTGAGAGTCAGAGGGCCATGAGGCGTGAGCTGACAGATCGCCCCATCACAAGCACCACCAAAACCCTCGAAGCGCGAGCCCGCACCGCTGATGGAGCGAACGGTGTAGGTGGTGCCAGTTTCAACATTGGGGAGACAGGTCTTCTCGCGTTCTTCAAAAGTTATTGAACAAGCGGCCGCGCCATCCAGAGAAATTGTTCCCGCGCCTTCACCCGAAAGCGCAATCGTGAGCAGCACCTGATTGCGGGTGAAAATGGCGCTAGCACCTTTTGATGCGTCCATCGTAAGTGTGCAACTGTTGGCGCTGCAACTGCCACCAAGG
>JBBSTN010000201.1:0-6694 GCA_038235845.1 Gemmatimonadales bacterium
AAGGGCCCAGTTGCGACGGTTCTTGTGCAAAATGGTACGCTCAAGGTGGGTGACGATTTCATCGTCGGTATTCACTCCGGCAGAGTGCGAGCACTTCTGGACGAGCGTGGACGACAGGTGAAGTTCGCGACGCCAGCCATTCCGGTGCAGATACTTGGAGTGAATGGTGTTCCGATGGCCGGCGATCAGTTGCTGGTGGTGGAAGATGCAGCTGCCGCGCGTGACATTGCTCAGAGACGTGAACGACTCGACCGCGAAGCGAAGAGCCGCAGGACCACTCGCGGAATCGTTTCGCTCGAGGACTTCATGTCGCAGACCGCCGCAGGTGAAAAGCAGGAGTTGCGACTGGTCATCAAGGCCGACCAGGGCGGTCCGGCAGAAGCACTTGCGGACGCTCTCGGCCAACTTTCGAACAACGAAGTCAAGGTGGAAATTCTGCATCGCGGAGTGGGCGCGATCGCGGAAACAGATATTCTTCTCGCGAAAGCGTCGGGCGCCATCATCATCGGTTTCCATGTACGTCCGGATACGAACGCAAGAGCGGCCGCAGAGCGCGAGGGCGTGGAAATCAGGCTCTATCGCATCATCTACGAGGCGGTTGCCGACGTCAAAGCCGCCCTCGAGAAGATGCTTCGCCCCGAATCTCGCGAAGTTGTCTTTGGAGAAGCCGAGGTACGCGAGACATTCAAGGTGGCACGCGTGGGAACGATTGCGGGTTGCATCGTTCGCAGTGGCACCATTAATCGAAAGGGTCGTGTGCGTGTCGTCCGCGACAGTGTCGAAGTGTACGATGGTGTACTTGCATCGCTACGGCGCTTCAAGGATGACGTCAACGAGGTCAAGGAAGGCTACGAGTGTGGTATTGGCATCGAGAATTTCAACGACGTAAAAGTTGGCGACATTTTTGAGTTCTACCGGACTGAAGAAGTTGCGCGCACGCTCGAACAGGCCTCGAAGGCCTGAGGAGAAAACATGGGCGATGCAAGAAGGCCGGATCGTGTTGCAGAGGCGATCCGTGAACAGGTAGCCACGTTCCTGAACCTGGAAGTAAAAGATCCGCGTGTCAGGGGATTTGTTACGGTGACGGCTGTGGAAGTGACTCGCGATCTGAGACACGCCACAGTATTCGTCAGCGTCATGGGCGAAGACGAAGATCGAAAGTCGACATTCGAAGGGCTGGACAGCGTGGCTACGCACCTGCGTTCCGTGCTTGGCCGCACATTGCGGTTGCACTCAGCACCGGAAATTGTTTTCAAGGCCGACGAAAGCATTGCTCGCGCTACTCGGATCGAGGAACTCCTTGCTCAGGTGCGTCAGGAACGAGAGGCGAATGCGGATGAGTCTGCGGACACCCCGTCGGATGGTGCGTCGCCCTCTTCGTCCTGATGCCATTCCGCTCCTGACATGAGCGAACTCGACGTGGGTGGCTTCTTGTACGTCGACAAGCCCGAGGGAGTTACCTCGCACGATGTCGTGGCAATGGTGAGGCGGTCGGCTCGCTCGCGGCGCGTTGGACATGCCGGGACGCTTGATCCATTTGCCACCGGCCTCCTGGTTATTGCCGTGGGACAATGCACCCGATTGCTGCCGTACATCGGAGGCGAACCGAAAGTGTACGACGCGGTCATAGCCTTTGGTGCGGAAACTGAAACTGATGATTCTACTGGCGAAGTTACGCACGAGCGACAGGTTGTCGAACTCAGCGTAGAGGTTTTGGCTGTGGCCTTTGATTCGCTCAGTGGGCAAATCGTTCAGGTACCGCCGTCGTTCTCCGCGAAGCATGTAAACGGCACGCGAGCCTACGCGCTTGCACGCCGCGGTGTTCATGTGGAGCTACAGCCCGTCAGCGTACATGTGCGTAGCTGGGAGCTGCTTTCGCTCGAAACCGATGCGATCGCCGTAAGGATAACTTGTGGCGGGGGCACTTACGTGCGCGCGCTTGCGCGCGATCTTGGGCGCGCACTGGGGTCTGCAGCGCACTGTTCAAAGCTTCGTCGCGTTGCCAGCGGTGCAGCACATGTAGATACGGCGGTATCAACCAGCGAGCTACTGCCTGGAGCAATTGCTGACGGCATCGTACCGCTTCGAGATCCCGTATCCCTGCTCGATGGCTGCGTGATTGAGTCGCTCGACGCGTCCAGTGCGGCCGATATCTCGCACGGGAGGTCTGTTGCCGCAACAGCCGCCGGCGAACGGGCGGCACTGATGCACGATGATTCGCTCATCGCAATCGCAATTCGAGGTGAAGACGATCGCTGGAACCCGCGCGTCGTCTTCCCGGTTTGATGCGCTTGAGCGAAGACGGCGGTTCAGTCGTCACCGTAGGAACCTTCGACGGCGTGCATCTGGGCCATCAGGATGTGCTGGCGCGCTTGGTTGCAAGAGGTTTGGAAACCGATAGGACGAGCGTTGTCGTCACGTTCGAACCGCATCCGCTCGAGATTGTCAATCCAGCGCATGCACCGCCGTTGCTCACGCTGCACGACGAAAAACTCGAACAGTTTGCGAGCGCCGGTGTTTCGCGGGTCATCATCCTACCATTCACTCCGGCGTTGGCGGCGCTCGATGCCCAGTCGTTTGTCGACAGCATCCTCAGAGAGCGTTTTCAGATGAGCGAGCTGTTGGTGGGACACGACCACGGGTTCGGACGCGACAGAATGGGCGATGTAAACGTGTTGCGCTCACTCGCTGCGGGGGGGGATTTCGAGATCGCCGTGCTCGAGCCCGTTCACGCCAGCAACGGCGAACGCATTTCTTCCACCACGATCCGCAGCGCTGTTTCGACGGGAGATCTGGCGAGGGCCGAGGCCGGACTTGGACGACGTTATGGGGTCAGGGGGACCGTGGTGGGCGGGGAGCGACGAGGGCGTTTGATGGGTTATCCCACAATCAACGTCTCGCCACCTTCTGAGCGGAAGTTGCTCCCGCCGGATGGCGTCTATGCGGTAACCGCACAAATGCCCGCGGGTTCTTTCCAGGGAATGCTGAATCTCGGCGCGCGTCCGACTTTCGATGACAGTGCCCGGCGCCTGGAAGCGCATCTATTCGACGCCTCGGGTGAGTGGTATGGAAGCTCGGTGATGGTTGAGTTTGTCCAGCGCCTTCGTGGCGTTCAGCGATTCGACTCCGCCGAGCAACTTGCCCGACAGCTGGCGCTGGATGAAAAAGCGGCCCGGAAGGTATTCGAACAGGGATAAGCTTTCATTGTCACACTTTTTTACAGCGCCGTAGAGTTTTACATATTTGGTCGCGGCTACCGCGATGCATGGGCAGCGGGTAAGTTTCGAGGCTTGGCGCACTTCCCGCGCCAGCATTTGACAGAGACCTGGACCGCGCAGGGCTCGCGCGTTGGGCGTTAGTGTCTCACTCGCTTGCCCGCGCCAACTCGTCTTTCACCTTTGGCCACCGGCATCGATGGCGAATTTGAAGTATCGGCTACTGCTCATTGCAGCTTTGGTTCTGGCTGCATCGTGGGCGCTTTTTCCCCGTACGGTCGTTGAGCGTGTCAAACGCGGCGGAGTGTTCGTAACGGACACCGTCAAACGCGTCCCGCTCAAACTCGGGCTCGATTTGCAGGGTGGTATGCATCTCACTCTTGAAATCGATGAATCGAAGCAGGCGATCGCAGACAAGGCGGAAGCAATAGAACGCGCGATGAAAGTCGTTCGCCAGAGAGTCGACGAATTCGGTGTCGCTGAGCCAGTAGTGCAGAAAGTTGGCAGTGAGCGAATCATTGTCGAACTTCCCGGCATCGACGACGCCGCTCGAGCTCAGGAAGTTGTGCAGAACACTGCATTTCTCGAATTCCAGATTGTCGACAAGACGCAGGCGCTGGAAAGAGCGCTTCCACGCTTCGATGAAATTGCGCGAAACGCCGGTTTGAGTGTGGGTGCAGGCACGCCGCAGGGAGATTCAGCGCAGAAAGTCACGGTGACCTCGCTGCTCACACAGCGGGCCGATTCCGGCAAGGATACGACAAAAGTCGCCGGAACAAGCGGCGCCGATTCGTCGGCTGTAGCGCCCACGACAGCGGGGCTCTTCTCGGCAAATGTGCAGGCGGGGCAGATGCCGGGTCAGTATGTCGTTCCCGAGGCAGCGTACAACGCCATTAGTCAGGCCATCGAACTTCCGGCATTCCAGGGGGCGCTTCCTCCCGGCAAGGTGATTCGCTGGGGCGTTGACTCCATCGTTGTTGGCCCGCAGCGCTACTACGAACTCTACATGCTCGATTCCCGGCCGATTATAACGGGCGACGTTCTTACAGATGCACGGCCTTCGGCCGATCCGGTCGAAGGTAACGTTGTCCAGTTCACACTGAACAACGAAGGTGCTCGTCGGTTCAAGGTGGAAACGGGTAAGCACGTCAAGGACAACATGGCGATTGTTCTGGACCAGAAGGTCGTTACAGCGCCCACACTCAACAGCGCGATCGGTAGAAACGGCCAGATAACGCTTGGTGGCGGTTCGTTGCAGCAGGCGCAGGACCTGGCGCTTGTGCTGCGCGCAGGCGCACTTCCGGTGCCTCTCAAGGTTGCCGAAGTAAGAAACATCGGTGCAAGTCTTGGACAGGATTCCATCGATAAGGGCATGAGGGCGCTGGTTATCGCCCTTCTCCTGGTCGTAGTAATCATGATCGGTTACTACCGGCTGTCAGGCGTGTTGGCAGTAACCGGGCTTGCACTCTTCCTCCTGTACACGTTGGCCATTCTCGCCGGCTTCAATGCTGTGCTGACGTTACCGGGCCTTGCAGGCTTTGTATTGTCCATCGGTATCGCAGTTGACGCAAACGTTCTGATATTTGAGCGAATACGCGAAGAACTCGATCATGGCAAGTCGGTGAGACTCGCCGTCGATGAGGGTTTTCGACATGCCCTTAGTGCAATCGTCGACACATCCGTCACCACGATTCTCTCGGGTCTGGTGTTGTATCAGTTTGGCACAGGCCCCGTTCGTGGTTTCGCGGTCACCCTGATCGCCGGTCTTGTAGCGTCGTTGTTCACGGCAATCTTCGTGAGCAAGACATTTTTCCTGTTGTGGCTCAACCGCTCTCGCGGTGTGCAGACCCTGAGTATCTGAGACGCCAATGCTACGAATTTTTCATAACACGCAATACGAGTTCATCAAACACTGGCGTCTCGCTGCCGGGCTTACGGTCGCCTTCATTGTCGCAGGCCTTCTGTCGTTCGGATTTACGGGGGGAGTGAGCTACAGCATCGAGTTCACCGGTGGCACGCTGATGCAGGTTCTGTTCAAACAGCAGCCGGATGTCGCAGTAATTCGTTCGACGCTCGACAAGGCCGGAATTTCCGGTGCTGAGATCCAGCAGTTCGGCACTCCGCTCGAGTACACCATTCGCGCGCAGGATCCGAAACAGGTGGAGGCTCAAAACGCTGGCGCCGAAGGTGTGGCAAAGGAAATCGAGGCCGCACTTGTGGGTCAGTTCGGCCCGGGCTCCATAACAGTCGTTCGCACTGAGGCCGTTGGTCCGAAGGTCGGTGAAGAGCTGCGTAACGGTGCCATGATCGCCATGTTGCTGACGTCGATATTCACACTTGTCTATCTCGCCATCAGATTCGACTGGCGCTTCGGTACAGCCGCAGTTCTGGCAACTGCACACGACGTTCTGGTCACTCTCGCGTTCATCAAGTTGATGAATATCGAGGTGTCCCTCACCGTCGTAGCCGCTATCCTCACACTGCTCGGTTATTCCGCCAACGACACGATCATCATCTTCGATCGCGTCCGTGAGAACCTTCGAAAACAACGAAAGGGAGAAGCGTTGCGCGATGTGCTGGATCGGTCGATCAACGAAACGCTTCCGCGTTCGATCCTCACGCACACAACAACGTTAGCTGCAACTCTGGCCTTGCTCATTTTTGCCGGCGAAGTCATCAGGCCGTTTGCGTGGGTCATGGCGTTTGGTATTTTCGTTGCGACATTCTCGTCCATCTATGTGGCCGGACCGGTATTGTTGTGGATCGAATCACGCTACCCACGGTCGTCCACCGAAGCCGCCGGACGTGCGGTGCGCGCAGGCGAAACCGCCGAGGGCGCAGTGGCCAAGCGCACTCGCGGCTCGGGACGCATTACAGCCAACTGACCGGCGTTGAACAACGACGTGACGCAGTTCATTGATAGTCACGTACACCTGGCCGATCCGGTGTTCTCCGCTGAGATAGATGCGTTTATTGAACGGGCTCGCGCTGCTGGTGCGCGAGCCCTCGTTTGTATTGGTGAATCTCCCGACGCCGCCCATCGTGCACGCGAGATAGCAGTTCGATTTCCGAATTACGTCTTCCATACGTGCGGAGTACACCCGCATCAAGCTGCCAGTTGGGACTACGAGCGTGACAGCAGCGCCATACGCGACGCCATTCGCGACGGCGCAGTAGCCATTGGCGAGTGCGGGCTGGACTACCACTATGATTTCGCGCCGAGGGAAGGCCAGCTTTCCGCTCTCGAGGCTCAGTTAGATCTGGCTGCAGAATTGGCTCGTCCGCTCGTGCTGCATACCCGTGATGCAGAAGACGACACCCTGTCGTTTCTCAAGACGGCCAGGGACCGCGGAGTGCCTGGCGTCTTACACTGCTTCACCGGATCACCCAAGTTGGCTCGAGCGGGACTCGACGCAAACTGGTTTGTGTCGTTCAGCGGAATCATCACATTTCGCAGCTGGAGCGATGAGAGCCTTCTG
>JBBSTN010000202.1:0-6688 GCA_038235845.1 Gemmatimonadales bacterium
CGGTTGGAAACGGCAGGGCTTGGCTACTGGCGCACAACGATTGGCGAGGAAGTTGACTTCGTCATCGAAACCGGCGGCAAGCTTCTCCCTATCGAAGTGAAGGCAAGTTCACGTCCCCGGCTGGCCGACGCCGCGCACCTGCGAACGTTTCGTGCCGAATACGGAAAAATCGCGCGCGCAGCGCTTTTGCTGCACACTGGTAGCCGAGTGGAATGGATTGCGCCAGATGTATTGGCTGCGCCTTGGTGGAAAGTGATATGAGCGATCTCACAGCGAGTCATTTGATGCTGTCCTGACGACTCCCGAGCACGCTCGCGACGGCGCGTTGTTTGCACTTCACACTAGGGCATGTATTACAGGACCGAACTCAACAGTAACTACATCTGGAGATATTGATCCATGAACGAAGAAAACAACGACAACGCAGTTTCGACTCTCAATGATCTCATCGAGACTTGTCGCGACGGGGAGAAAGGTTTCAAGTCTGCAGCAGAGGACGCAGAACGCTCCGATCTCAAGGAAATGTTCAGCAAGTACGCTTCTCAGCGAGGAAAATTCGTGTCCGAGCTTTCATCGCTTGTGAGATCGCTGGGCGGAGAACCGGCAGAAGCCGGTCATGTGGCGGCCGTAGCTCATCGTGGCTGGATGGCGGTCAAGACTGCCGTTGCAACCCGTGACGACAAAGCAATTCTCGAGGAGTGCGAGCGGGGCGAAGACTACGCAAAAAAGGCGTATTCCGATGCTCTCAAAACCTCAATGCCGTCGTCGGCATCGCAGATCGTAACGCAGCAAGCCGGTGAAGTTCGTCAGGCGCACGACAAAGTGCGCGACCTCCGCAACGCGGTGCAGGCAGCTAGCAAGTAAGTAAAAGGATTGGGCGGTCGCTATGGCTGGCCGCCCAATCCAGTCGGCCGAAGTGACCTACCGTTTTCCCCACGCAGCAGTGATTGCCTCACCAATACGCGCGATCACCGCATTGCCTTCGCTGTCGGTCCAGTATCTCGTATCCTTGTTCTCCTTCGTCAGCACACATGCGACGACGCGCGCGGGCAGGTAGAGGACTCCGCAATCGGTTCGCGAGGAATCCACGTCGCCCGTCTTGTGCGCAGCACGCAACCCGTAGTTGAAACGAAGAAGTTTGGAGTCGTCCACATTGTGACGTAGAATTACGAGCATTGTGGAGTCTGCCGCTGCGCTCACGGCACGTCCCTCCACCAGCAGCGTAAAAAGCTTTGCCATCTCGTTTGGTGTTGTGACGCCGAGACCGTACTTCGCCGAGCTGTCTGGGGCGACGGATGCAATGCGTGTCATCGAGCCCGAGTGGACTTTGGTGTGCGGAAGGTCGAGTGCTTCCATCTTTTGCCACACACGCCGAATCTTTACTCGGTCGAGTACAAGGTTGGTAGCAGTGTTGTCGCTCAACGTACTCATCAGCCATGCGATGTCCCACAGCTTTAACGTGAGAGGCGTATGCAGAAACTGCAGCTGCCCGGCGCCGCCCACTTTGTCTATATCTGTGAGAACGACAGGATCGTCGAGCGTTAGCAACTTCTGTTCGGCGAGATCGAAGAGCGTTACAAGTATCGGCACCTTGATGAGCGACGCGGTCGAGAATGTTTCGTCGCCTCGTCGCTCGAGATGGTCGCCAGTCTCGAGGTTGGTGATGCTGTAACCGACGACACCGCGATGCAAATCGGCAATGCTGTCGACGATACGTTTGAGGGCAGGTGCCATGGATGCGCTGTTCTGCGCAACCTGGCACGGAAGCACGGATGGCGTGGCGATGCCGATTGCCAGAGCCGCGGCGAGAGTGGGGGCGAGTTGCATGGGAAGAAACATATTCCTCCTTTAACACTGCGCGATACTCTCCAGTACTTATCGTCTATCACAATGAAGGATAAAATTGACGAAATGAGTCCAATGAATTTCGTCAAACGCGGCTTGGAGGTCATCGCCGCTCTGGGCCTGCGTATTCCCGGGAGCGGGACACTGGTATGCCGAAGAGCGGGGCACCTGACCACAACAAATGAGTCGAGCGACCTATTCAGTTTTTGCGAGAAATTTCCGGATGTTCTCCAACTGCGAACCCCATCCGTTACTCACCATCTTGAACGCCATATCCCGTCGCGATGCCGGAATCGCATCGAAACCCGACTCTATAATTGTGAGCCGTGTGCCTTTACCGGTCTCTTCGAGTGTGAATGATACGAGCGTGGTCGGTTCGTTGGAGTAATCCACACCAGCATCCACGGCGTGCGGGTGCCATCGGAATGAGAAGAAGCTCTCAGGCTCCATTTTCTCGATCCAGATTCGCATCGTCACGTGCTCGTAATTGCGAATCGTGATATTCCCACTCACCTCGGCACCTGGAACGAACGGACCCGCAAGCGACACTCCGAACCAGCTATTGAACTGCGACACGTCGGTGATTGCATGCCACACGCGTGAGCGAGGCGCGTCGAGTGTGACCTGCTTTTCCAGACGATCGGAGGTCGTTTTGGTTGTGATCTCAGCGGCGGTTGACTTGGAGCTGGGTTGGGCAGCAGACATGTTGTCCTCACTCGGAGTCTGAAGGGTTGTTTTCGGGATGACGCAACAGCTCTACGAGCCGCTCGATACGCGTATCCCAGAGTTTCTCGTAGCGCCGAAGCCAGGTATCTGCGCGCTCGAGTGGCCGCGGATCGATTCGGCAATAGTGGATGCGACCGCGAACTGTGCGTTTCACAAGCCCGGCCCGTTCAAGGGCCTTGATGTGTTTCGACGCCGCGGCCAGCGACATCTCGTAAGGAGCCGCGAGTTCGCTTACAGTTTTCTCCCCCTTGGCAAGGCGGCCGAGCATAGCCCGTCGGGTGTCGTCGCCAAGAGCTCTGAAGACGAGGTCGAGCGGCGACAATTGTTGTTCAACCATAAGGTTTAACATACCGGGTGCAGAAGTATTGTCAACCGTCCGGTTGAATGTCGCGGAGTAAAGCCCGTTGGCCGCCGCGCCACTCGACGGAATCAGGTCCACCCCTCAACTTTCCTGATCACCATTGTGAAAATTGTCGGTGCTAGTACCATTTTCCGAATTCAAAATGCAAAATCTCGCTGGGTGGTCGCGCCGCCGTATGCTTCTACTCTGGGTAGTAGGAATAGCCGTGCAATTCGTGTTGATGGCAGCGCCAACGCTACTGGTGCCTTCGGAACTGTTGAAATACCGTACCCGGTGGCTGGGAATGAGCGAGCGGTGGACCGCCGCCGACCTTGCGGACTCGATCTCCATGGCCCAGCAACGCGACGCTGGCGCCGTTGGTGTGAATGCGACTGGTGATTCCCTTTATGCGGTGGTGCATATGCCGTCGGGTCGACCGATCGCCGCAGCTAGGACCATCGAGCTGAAGCGACGGTCGATACTTCCAGACGTGGAGGCGATTTACAGGAGAGGCATCATCTCAGTTCTGCTTCTGACAACGGTGCTCTGGTGGTTTCTGCGCAGGCAAGCCGCTATTCACGCTCCGGATACAACCTCAACGATCAATTGACTTCCCACTTTCGACCCAGCGCGTCGGCAAACATGTAGCAACGACAGGCCGCCACCCAGGGAGCACGCACCCTTTGTTCGCGCTGAATACACGTTCCGCCCGCGTCGCATACGAAATCGTTCACGATCAGATCTCGCCATGCCTGCACCGGCGTTAACGTCGTATCGGTTCTCCATGTCGGCTTGTCAACAGTAGGGAACCAGCGCGGCGCGGCATATCGAGCGTATTGCTCAGCAGAAGCGCGTTCGGGCTGAGACGAATTGCGCATTACGACACCCGACCGCGGGTACGGCGCGTCGGCCACGGCAAGCGGATAGTAGCCATTGCCAAATTGGTCGTACAAAACGAAAGCATATGGACGACGCAGCAGTCCCCGCCGACCCTGCGACGTGTTCGAGCCCTGTCGTGCCTCGGGAGCGGGCGAGCCCAGCGGGCGAGTTTCCAGGCCGCCGATCTTTCGCGGTGTCGGAGCCGCCGGACCGATCGCACCGGGCGAAACACTCCCAATCAGTGGGGGTTTGCGAGTCGGCGGCTTACTCTGTGCGCTCGCCGCTGACGACGCTACAAACTGCAGGACGCATAACATAAGCGCCGAGGCTGTTACGGACAGAAGGCGGACCCCTTTGCGACTGCCGGCGCTTTGACGACGAGCTTCATTGTGCTCGGCTCTGTGCGGAAGCGAGTTGGCTTCGCAGGTGTTGCGGCAAGTGGCGCTGTCAGGACACTGCATTTGAGGATACATATAGTCTGATATCCCAGGACATTCCGGGAGGTCCGCGCTGAGACTTCATCGTCTCCTCGGGTCTGCCAAACCGCCGCATCGAAGCTGTCGAATGCGAAGCCGTATCGGCCCCGTGTTTGTCACGTATTAACGCCATTCAACGTAGTGATCCAATGACCGATTTTTGCGACGCACAGCCCACCTTGAGCACGCCGCGACTCACACTCCGCCCCCTGGAAGCCGCCGATGCCCCCGCCATCGAGCGGCTAGCCGGCGATCGTGCCGTGGCCGACACGACGCTCCGAATACCGCATCCGTATCCCAACGGCGCAGCAAACGCGTGGATCGCCGGGTTGAGCAACATCTGGGAGAGCGGGGAAGGTGCGACCTTCGCCCTTGTGGAGCGCGACTCAGGCTCACTGACAGGCGTGATCGGTTTCGCCATCAACGAGCTTCACGGACATGCAGAACTGGGTTACTGGATTGGAGTACCTTACTGGAGTCGCGGCTACTGCACCGAAGCGGCGCAGGCCGTAGTAGCGCTCGCATTCTCCCTCGGCGTTCATCGAATGCAGGCGCATCACCTTTTGCGCAATCCAGCCTCGGGAAGGGTTATGCAGAAACTGGGAATGCAGAAGGAAGGAACGCTACGCGAAGCTACGCAGAAGTGGGGCGTCTTCGAAGATCTCGCGATCTACTCGATTCTTGATCGCGAATGGGCCGAGCTACACCCGGATGCACAGCAGACAAAAGCAGGCGCGACTGCATCTGCTGCAGAATCATTGTCCCGCACGGAGAAGGTATGACAAACGAGCGTCGATTTAATGACGACAAGATAGCGAGCATCATCGAACAGGCCAGCGCCAGCCAGCAGTTTGAGCAGGATCTCGCCGAGTCAGCTTCCCCCGCCAACAGTTTGGGGGTTAGATCGAATAACGCGGTGCCGGCGGGTCAGGGCCTGACTCTCACGCAGCTACAGGAGATCGGGCGCGAAGTTGGTATCGACCCGGTGTACATGGAAAGGGCGGCCGTTGCACTGGAGCGCGGCGACACCGTTCCCACTCGCCGACAGCGATGGCTCGGCCTGCCTATCGGTGTTTCTCGCACCATCGAATTTGGTCGGCGCGTAGATGACGACGAGTGGTAGAGAATTGTCGTTATGCTGCGTGAAACGTTCGATGCGAGGGGGCGATTGAAGGCGGAGGGCTCATTCCGCCAGTGGACCAACGGCAATCTTCAGGCGCTGCTCGAGCCCACGAGTTCCGGGCACCGGTTGCGCTTGTCTACCCGCAAAGGTGACGTAAAAGCACTTGTCGCGGTCGGAATCGGACTGCTTGGTGCGGCAGCCGGAATGCTCGTGACGATGGTTGGTGGCGACCCGTCAATAACGCTGCTAAAACACCGGCCGTAGTAGGCGCAGGCGGAGTGGCGAGCATCCTCTCCACAAGCATTCGACTTCCGGCCTGGGCTCAGACGAGAGCCATGCAAATGGAATCAATCGCAGATCGTACGCTCCGGATTGCGCCGCCAGAGACGTGATCGGGGCGTCGGCGGGGTAGCGCATGCCAGGACAGTGCTCGAACCTACACAGTCCTCGTCCGCCACTTTCCCTGCCGAAAGAGCAGGGTGCTCACCGCTGCCAGGCCCGTGTACGCCAGAAGGACGGCTACGAACACTGCATTCAACCCAAGCGGCGTCCACATGGCCACAGCCCAGGCGAATGGGATCTCGAACAGCCAGAACACTCCGATATTGATCCGCGTTGGAGTGGCCGTGTCGCCCGCACCGTTGAACGACTGAGTAAGCGTCATGCCGAACGCGAAGAACGGGAAGCCAACGGCCATGGTCCGGAGTCCGAAAATCGCCACATTTGCGACCTGGGTGTCGGTGGTGAACGCATGGACGATGTGGGGCGCGAACCCGACGAAGAGCACACCCATTATGCCGAGAAACAGTACGTTGTAGCGCGCCGCGGTCCACACCGCCCGCTCGGCGCGGTCTGCATCATGTGCGCCCAACGCCTGTCCGACCATGGTTGCCGCGGCGTTGCTGAGTCCCCAGGCAGGCAGCATCGCGAACATCACTACGCGGACTGCGATGGTGTAACCTGCCATCGCGATATTCCCAAACGACGCCATGAGGCGGATGAGAAATATCCAGCTAAGCGTGCCCACGAGCACCTGAAATGTGCCGTTCACTGACATGCGAAGCATGCGGGCCATCGTGGCGAGTTCGATCGACACATGTTTCCGTCGAACCTTCAGGTGACCGCTGCCTCGAAGCAGCCGGGAAAGCGCGAAAATCACACCGACGCCTCGGCCGATCGTGGTCGCGATCGCTGCACCGGTGACGCCCAGTTCCGGAAGCGGTCCGACGCCGAAGATCAGGAGCGGGCCAAGTACGATGTTGATTCCGTTCGCGAGCCATAGCACGCGCATTGCAACAG
>JBBSTN010000203.1:0-6640 GCA_038235845.1 Gemmatimonadales bacterium
AAGGGGAAATGTCGCCCAAGAAGCTCGTCCCCGAAGGCATCGAAGGACGTGTGCCGTACAAAGGCCCTGTCGGCGATGTGCTATTTCAGATGATCGGAGGGCTCAGAAGCGGTATGGGATACGTAGGGTGCGGCACGATTCCCTTGTTGCGTACAGAGTCCGAATTTGTGCGCATCACCACAGCGGGACTACGGGAATCGCACCCGCACGATGTGACGATCACCCGCGAAGCGCCCAACTACTCTTTGTAGTGCCACCAATTAGCCTGATTCGAATACCGACAGGTTTGTCACCACAGTTAGGTTAGGTAGCCGCGAACCGGCGGCACGTAAAATCCGATGTTTCGATACCCCCTCGTGGAGAAGCTCCATGGCATCACCGACAAAGCCGCAATCTGAAGGAATGTTTGCGCTCAAGAGCATGGCCGCACTGCAGAACGAGGCAAACTCAGAGGGTAGTGATTCTCTCAAGAGAAGTCTCGGCGCGCTCAACCTTACGCTGTTGGGCATCGGAGCGATAATCGGTGCTGGTATATTCGTTATAACAGGCTCCGCTGCAGCGCAGTATGCGGGTCCTGCGATTGTGTATTCGTTCATCATCGCAGGCATGGGATGTCTCTTCGCCGGTTTGTGCTATGCCGAGTTTGCGTCGATGATTCCTATTGCGGGTAGCGCTTATACGTATGGTTATGCGACTCTAGGTGAGCTGGTCGCCTGGATAATCGGCTGGGACCTCATCCTCGAGTATCTGTTCGCCGCTTCCACCGTGGCGGTGGGCTGGTCTGGCTATTTCGTGGCTTTTCTCGGACAGCTCGGAATCCATTTGCCGCCTCAGTTCGCCAGCGCGCCGCTTGACGTGCAGGGTACACACACGCTTGTCAGGGCAGGTCTTTGTGTAGATCCCGCCACCAATCAGATCGTGACGCTTGGCGGGCAGGCCATCTCAGCCGCAAACTGCGATACCTCGCGGTTCATTGTCGAGAAGGGAATTCTCAATGTGCCGGCGATGTTGCTGGTCATCGCGCTAACGTGTTTGCTGATTGTAGGCATTCGCGAGTCGGCGCGGCTCAACAACGTGATCGTGTTTGTGAAAGTCGCCATCGTACTCCTGGTAATCTTTTTCGGCTTTCAGTATGTAAATTCGGAAAACTGGGTGCCTTTCATGCCGGCCAACACCGGCAAGTTTGGTGAGTTTGGTATTACTGGAGTGATCCGGGCTTCCGCAGTAGTGTTCTTTTCCTACATAGGATTTGACGCCGTGTCCACTGCCGCGCAGGAGGCGAAGAATCCGCAGAAGGATCTTCCAATTGGCATATTGGGTTCGCTGGCGATTTGCACAGTTCTGTACATCCTGATGGCGTTCGTGATGACGGGCCTTGCCAAGTATACGGAACTGAATGTTCCGCATCCTGTCTTTGTGGCTATCGAGCAAGCGGGCCCGGCGCTGGCATGGTTGGGGTACTTCGTGAACATAGGCGCCATTGCAGGCTTGGCATCGGTTGTACTGGTAATGCTTATGGCGCAGCCGCGAATTTTCTATGCAATGGCGCGTGACGGCCTTCTACCGGCCGTGTTGGGCAAGGTGCATCCTCGATATCAGACGCCTTACGTTGCAACGATTATTACCGGTTTCGCGGCAACCCTTATTGCCGGGACTTTTCCTATCGGGCTGCTTGGCGAGCTGGTTTCGATTGGAACGTTGCTCGCATTTGTTATTGTTTGCGGCGGCATCATCGTGTTGAGACGAAACCGTCCCGAACTTCCTCGCCCATTCCGAACACCACTTGTGCCCCTCGTGCCAATACTCGGCATATTGACGTGTACGGGAATGATGGTATTTCTGCCTCTTGACACATGGCTTCGCCTCGCCATCTGGATGGCGATTGGATTGTTGATCTACTTTTTCTACGGTCAGCATCATTCGCGCGTTCGTCACGGTAATCGTCGCTGAGATTCGATATCAATATCCAGGCAGTTTACTTCAACGATGAATCTGCAGGAATGATTACGTCTTCAGCCGACATTTTCGGAGTTTCAGAAACCCGCGTTACCGCGATCCACGCGTTGGCAGAGCTGCTGGTGCCGGGCATGAACGTAGCGCTGTCAACGCACATCAACAGCGACGGCGATGGATGTGGGTCGGAGGCGGCGATGGCTCGTTTGCTGGCTCAGCGAGGAATTTCCGCCCGCATCGTCAACCCCACACCCTGGCCGACGATGTTTGACTTTCTACTCGGCGACGATGTCGAAGATGCAAGCAGTCGCGGTTCGTCGGCGCTGGATGACATCGATGCGTTGATTGTCATGGACATCAATGACGTGCGGAGGCTAGGTTCACTGGCCGACCGCGTGCGTCGCCTCCAGGTACCAATCGCGGTGGTCGATCACCACGTTACCGGCGATGAGCCGGTCGGTACCGTCCTGGTAGCTGACACAAGCGCGTGCGCCACCGGTGAAATGGTTTTCGATATTGCTTCGGTATGGGGTCTTGAGATTACCCCGGACATCGCTCAGTCGCTTTACTGCGCCATACTAACAGATACCGGAAGTTTCCGGTTCAGCAACACCACGCCACGCGCACATGCAGTTGCATCGGCGTTGCTGGCTGCCGGCGTTGATCCCGAAGAGGTGTACCGGCGGATTTATGCGCAGGTGAGCGTCGGCCGGATGCAGCTACTGCAGCACGCGCTTCAGTCGCTGCATGTTGATGCGGAGCTTGGTCTATCCTGGATCTCGGTTGAGGACGGGGTTATGGATCGGTTCCAGGTAACTGGCGAGGAGTTGGACGGCATTGTGGAGTATCCGAGGTCGATTCAGGGGACGCGTCTCGCGCTTTTCTTCCGCGATCTTGGACACAAGAAGGTGAAGATCTCGTTTCGCAGTACGGGGCAGGTGGATGCACAAAAGCTCGCACGGACCTATGGCGGCGGTGGGCACGCCAAGGCGTCGGGCGCCTTACTTTCAGGCGAGCTCAAGGACGTATGCGCGCGCGTCGTAACCGACGCGCGCGCATACCTGGAAACGGGCGTTCTACCCAACAGCTGACTAGCGCTTTCTGACTGCCGTTGGCTGCGCCGGCGTTGGACTCGCGGGTCTCGGTTTCTGCGGAGCAGGTTTGGTTGCACTAGGCTTGAAAGCAAAAATTCCGCCCGTCTCGGAGTCCATGACGGTTCCGTAAAATGTGCCGTCTTCTCCGATGGCCACTGTCAGAAATACTGCGGGTAGCTTCCGTGAATAGGCGTACTTTCCAGATGGTAGAACATAGTAGTCGAGAAGCTGGAGACCGTTGCGTTCGGAAGTAGATCCTCTGACAATCACGGTGTCGCCGAGGAGCATGATGTTGCTCACAGCTGCATCGATGCTCACGAACTGTTTTCGCACAAAAGTCTCAGTGGCGCCGTCCCTGGTTTTCGGACCGTTTTTCACTACTACGGTAGCTTCAGGATTCTGGCTGATTAACGGAATGCGGATGAAAGCTCCAGATGCAGGTATCAGCAGAAGCTCGGAGCCATACCTTCGCGCCATTATGCAGTTTCCACGCGAATCCGGACCGACAAGCAATGCCCTCGCACTCTCGGTACTCTCCCCAGGATCGGCCCAAGGCAGCGATCGTTTGCCAAGCTCTCGGCCTGTCGTATCGAATGTTGCAATGGCGTCTATAGTGCCGGTTCTTTTGATCACTATGCGACTGTTATTGACAATGCAAAGCGCCTCAATCCCGAAGGTTCCCACCAACGGTGAATCCCATGACAGCTTTCCTCTCGAATCGAACGCTGTTAGCCGAGCAGTGGCGTGATCGATGACTGCGAAGCCGAGTGAACCATTCGAGATGAGGTCCCCGGGGCGTTTGAATTCGCCGGGCCCCTCGCCTTTCGCCATTAGCTTGAATCTGGTAACTCCTGTTTTGCCATCGAAGCCAGTCACTTCCCGTATTCCCGGATCAAATACAACGGCGATGCCATTCGAGACAACCATGTGTCGTGGCTCGGTGAGCAATTCCTGCTCTTCGGCGCCTCCTCTATACCAGCTCCGAAGCCAGAACGAGTCTGCAGCAAATCGTCGCGCCTGAAGCAGCTTGGTGGCGGGACTCCCTACTTGTGCCCATAACGGAGCTGGCGTAGTGAAAAAGAGAAGTAGACTAACGATGGAGAGGCGGATACTTGGCAGCACAAGATCTGACATACCGGGAAACCGGGAGCTCTCGTGAGGACCTTCAAACGCCGATAGAAATAATGGACTTGAGCAACGCCCGCATTTTTTATAGACCATTCATCTACCCTCGCTCCAGGTTAATCCAGTTATCACCCGCTTGAGACCGGCAAACTCACGCGGCGTTCGCGGACTCTGTGAGGTAAAACGAATGCGCCCATTCCAGTCGAGCATGATCAGTACTGGTGAAGACTGATGGCCAAGTCTACCAAGCTCTTGTACAACGTCGGGCGGAACCGGCTTGAGCGCCACGCGCGACGTCCATTTCGGCAGTGAAGCTCGGATTATAAGTGTGTCGTCGACCGGCCCGAGATACCAAATTACAGCGAGAGTGATGTCGTCCCGAATCTCGCTGCGATGAAGCAAGTCGATCATTCGGAAATTTCCCGTGCAATCGCCAGCCTGGAGCACTAGCGCAGCGACAACGGGCGCAGTATCGCTGGCTGGAATCTTCAGGCTGCCGAATGCATCGTGTAACGATGCGTATGGTGAGTTTGTCGGCGTCGTATTCCGTCTCGCTCGCACGGCGTCGACTCCGACGCCGGCGAGAGAGATTGCCAGGAACGCGATCACCCATGGTTGGGAGATTCGCATAAATCAGCTATCCGCAAGTTGAATCGTCGGTGCTCGGCAGCTGAAAAAAGTCCTCATCGAGGGGCGTTGCGCAACGTCCGCCTTCAGGCTGAGGATTCTTTCCCATGAAAAGCTGCCGCTCGCCGTTCTCGTAGCATACCCGCTCTAGGTTGAATCCGAAGCTATAGGGCGGATTCCAGTTAAACGACAGGCGATAATCGCATCTGACCAGCTTTTCAAAGCCGCAGACAACCAGATATCCGTCGCCACAGGCGGTCGGAGTCATATTTGTTGGCACGGGCAGGTGACTCTGAGCCTTCGCCACCGACACATCGGTAACCGCTACCACCACAAAGAATGCAAACGCACCGACAGCGATGCGATCTAGTATTTTCGACATGACACTTTCTCCAGATTGGGGAACCCGCGCGGCAGTTTGCCGCTACGGTAACTCCCGCCGCTCGCCCGGATCCAGCAGCGGGAGGCACGTGCAACATCGCCCGGAAGCGTCAACTCTTCGTCACCGTTCAACCGCACACAGCATCGAAATGCCGCATCTTTCGCGAGCATCGTTTTCCAATTCTCCAGAACCATTCAATTCAACTCATGGCGACCCTACAGCAGCAGATCAGCAGCGCCCTCGCAACCGTGATGAATACCCGTACCGGACTCGATCTACTTTCGTCAGAAATGACAAGGGACATCGCCGTGACTGTTGACGGTCGGGTGCGTCTCACTTTGCTGCTCAGTGCTGCCGATGATGCATCTCTTGTCCGCGATTTGCGCCAGAAAATCGAAGCGATCCCCGGGGTCGTCGACGTAAGGGTAGATGTGCGTGATCCAGCTCAGACCGCGCGAGGTGCCGACAATGCGCCCCCCGCGTCGCCTCAAAATCCACCCGCACCTCCAAAATCGCCCGGTGGAGGTCGCGTCCTTCCCGTCATGAACAGCGCTCCCGCCAAAACACCGCCAAAAGTGCCCGATCCGGTGCTCTATCCCAACCTTGGCCGAATAATCGCGGTCTCATCGGGGAAAGGTGGGGTGGGGAAGTCGACTGTCGCGGTGAACATCGCCCTCTCCCTGGCGCGCATGGGAAAACGGGTTGGCATCATGGACGCCGACGTCTACGGTCCCAATCTCCCACTCATGCTTGGGGTGGACTCTGCACCACCCGTGCGCGACGAAAAGATCATCCCTCTCGAGGCGCACGGCCTCAAGATCATGTCGATCGGCTTTCTCATCGAGAAGGAACAGCCGGCGATCTGGCGGGGACCGATCGTCATGAAGATCATCACGCAATTCCTGCGGGATGTTGAGTGGGGTACGCTCGACTACTTCATCGTTGACATGCCTCCCGGTACCGGAGACGCTCAGCTTTCACTCGTGCAGGCGACACAGGTGCACGGAGCAGTAATCGTCACGACTCCCCAGCAGGTAGCAGTGGGTGACGCATTGCGCGGTGTGAAAATGTTTGAACGCGTGTCGGTGCCCGTACTAGGTATCGTAGAAAACATGTCCTGGTTCGAGAATCCCGAAACCGGCAAACCCATCGCAATTTTTGGATCCGGCGGCGGGAGTCGGCTGGCTAAGGAAGCTGATCTTCCGCTTCTTGGACAGGTTCCGCTCGACCCTCGTATTCAGGAGGGAGGTGATACCGGCAGGCCCATCGTCGTCGCCGAGCCAACGTCTGCAGCAGCAAAGGAATTTTCGTCGGTCACCAAACGGGTGCTCGAAAGGCTCAGCGAGCGCTATCCCGGAGACTTCACTCCTTGACCGTGAGAGCCATGACGGACCCGGGAGTACAACGAGTCGCAAAATACAAGCGCTTTCCATGCCTGCTCCGGCGATAACGCTCCTCA
>JBBSTN010000204.1:0-6603 GCA_038235845.1 Gemmatimonadales bacterium
CGAAGCCGCGTTCCATTATCTTCGGCTTGACAATTTCCCCGAGAAAGAAATTCAGGATGCCGTAGATGACGGCAAAAATGATCGCTCTTTCAAGGCTCTGGTCGAGTAGTGTCACAAGCACCATTGGAACCAGCGCGAGTATTCCGCCCAGGGTAGGAATGAAACCAAGAAAGAAGGAGAGCACCATCCAGGTTGCAATGAATGGAATCCTCATGATGAGCATGATGATCATCAAACCGGTAATGCTCATCAGATTCACCACGGCATTGATACCCATGTACTTCTGAATGTCTCCGGTAAGTTCACCAAAACGGATGAGAAAGGTCCGTTCTGCACGGTCAGATCGGTCACGAGGCGCAAAGACGACGGCAAATTCGATAAGGAAAAGCGCGGTGATCAGGAGTATAAAAAACATGTGTCCCAACTCCGATACCAGTTTCGCTACGATGCCTGCACTTCTTCCGGCAATAACTTTCGCATCGAGAAGATTAAGATTGTGCAGCCTTGTGCCGTCGATTCCGAATCCCGCTGCGAAGAGATAAAGGTCTTCGCGCAATACCACGAGGCGTCTTCCATATTCGGGTAGTCGATCGGAAAGGTCGCCGAGCGAAGACACTACGAACGCTACTACTGCGCCGATGAGGGCAAATGCGGACAACAAAGTAAGAGTAACGGCGAGCCACAACGGCAGTTTTCGGCGGGTCAGCCAGAGCGTTACAGGAGTCAGCACCTGCGCAAGCAACAGGGCAATGATGAAGCTGCTCAGAACGGGTGCCACCGTGCGGATGCCCGCCGTGACTATTACAACCGAGGCCAACGCGAGCAGTAACCTCAACAGCCACGGTACGCCCCTTACTGTGGCGATTGGATTACGGAATGACATCGCGTTAGCCTATAGGGTGACCGCCGTCTGCGCCAGCTCCGGGTACAATCATTCGGTTTCGGCCGAAGAACCCGGTTAGCGATATTCGACGGCACCCGCCTTGCTTATCTGCTGTGAGCGATCAATCTCTCGCAGACTTCAATCAACTTGTTCAACCCCCCATTCCAGAGACGTATATGAACCGCGACCGCGACATGGAAGATGATCAGCCCGTTCGTCCAAACCCGCTTCATACTGACGCGAACGTTGGCGACGAGGGGATTGGCACCGACACAGGTCGATCAGAGGGCTCGAGCTCTGGCGATCATGTCAACGAGGCCGACGAAGAGGTTGCGAAGAGCGAAAATCGGGGTGCTGGATTGCCGACCCGAAGCAAGAGAGATGAAGAAAGAGCAGAGTCCGAATAGTTGTCCTTCAGTGCTTCGGCGCTGAAAGAATTCCGTAGGACTGAGGGTAATCGCCTAAAGTACCAGCAACGAAAACCCTGGAGCCAACTCTCTGCTTCAACGTCGTGGGAAGAAAAGGCGTCGCCTGCCAACTGTTATCCGACAATCGAAGGCCATAACGCCCATCACTCAGTTCGACGACCCCGTCGTAGGCGTCGACACCGTCAGCACGACGTACGTCGAACGATACAACGTTAAACATGCGGCTGTGGCCGGGTCCCGCCGCCGCCTTCTCCTCCCGCGCGAACTTTCCTCGTACCACTATTTCGAGACCGACGGTGAGTTCAAGAAGTGGCAAGAGATTCCCTTCCAGAGCTGCCTGATTGCCGGGACCGATCGACTGAAGAATGAGCACGGACATAGGCTCGCTTCCGAACTCACGCACGATGCCTCTCAGGCTGTCCGCTCTGAGCTTTTCCGGCTGCTCTCGCTCCCTCGTTTCTTCGTCTCCCTTCCTATCCGCTTTGGGAGCTGCACCCCCCGAGGTGCCGTGAGTGCACGCAAGCACCATCCACAGGGAGAATAGCGCGCTCCTCATTGGAGCCGCACAACTGCAAGACGAATGTTGATGGAAGTTGGTGCGCCGCCCACACCCTGAACGCTCAGGAGCTGCACAGGAAGCGCATCGCCGGAAATCTCGAAATAGGCATTTGCCCCTCCCCGCATTCCCGTTACTCGCGACGCAAATGGTCCAAACGTCAATGGGTTTGGCTGAATAGGAAACATCGTATTGAATCGACCCGCCCAGGCGGGTGTGCTGTTCAACCCAGCGTAGATGTCTCTCAGATTCCACGTCGCGAACTGTACATCCCGATTACCCCTCGACGCGCCGGGATAATCGTCTGCGTACAATGCGAGTGACCAACCTCCAATGAGGCGATCCAGCGACGCACCGGCAACGCTGGTGAGGTTCGTGACTCCGCTTGTGTTCGAGTTGAGCAACGAATGGAAGAAATCAGCTTCAGAGGTTGCATAACGATCAATTGTATACCGTACCAGCGACCACGATGTCTGATAGAACACAGAACCGCTCTGCCCGGAACCGTCCCCGAACGGCGACCAATCCCACGGCCGCAACAGCTTATCGCGAATCTCGTTGAACTGACGCCGCATACCATAGCTGGGACGCCTCAATGGATCGGCCGAGAGACAAGGCGGATCGGCCGGGTTGAAATCACAATAGACGCCGTTCGTCAACGCAGTGCCATAACCTGTGTTCGCTTTCCATCCAACATGATGGATGTAGGCGCGAACCCAGATCTCCTCTGCATGACGGGCAGTGCCTTCCTCCAGCCATGACTGCTCGAAAGTTGGTGCGTCATTCGCCACGCGAGCCGAGAACGAAGCGATGTGTTTTACCTCATGCACCACCGTGCGTCCCATGAAGTTGAACCAACCGTCAGGAGCTGCCGTGCTATTCAGGTTCGACCCGTTTACGGTTGGTACAAACCCATAGAAGTATTCGCCGAAGTTGCTGGCGGGAGCGACCGCGTTCGGAAATTGATCGCATGATGTTACGTAAGCCGCTGCGCCCGAGCCGTTGAGACGCTGCGAAAATACCATCTGCACGTGACCATCGTTGTCGAGCAGGGGATCTCTCACTAGCGGATCACCAAAAGTGTTCTTTACAGCGTCGTACTGATCGCGGTCAAAGATCTCGCCCAGACGGCGATAATAGTCCGCGAGTGGAGCGTCGTCTGCAGACTGAAGCGCGTTTGACGAATCTTCCCATATAACGGCCTTGCTTCCGATAAATATCGCCTTTCCGCGAATGACGCGTGTGGTGTCCGAGCAGCCTCCGACGAGTGTGAAGAAAAAGCTCTTCATATCGCCCGGGATAGGCAAATCAGCAGCGCGAATGGCCGACCTTCCGGCCGACTGCGTTGACGACACGCCGAGCGCGCTTGCCTTCGCCCGGAGGCGCACGTAATCGTCCCGGTTTCGCTCGAGAATGGACCAATGCAACTGATCCTGATGGGAGCCGAACGACGGTGCAGCTTCGCTCCTCACCGGTGCTGTTGAAGCGATCGAAGTAGCGCCCGGCGAAAGCGACGCCGGACTATTACCGCGGAATTCGAAGTCAATGAGATTGTTTGGCGATGTCGACACGCTGAACACAGAAACCAGGTACCTCGCAGATGCAGAGGTGGTCAGCAACTCGTTGCAAACCGAACTCGCGCTACTGGCGAGTATGAGTGACTCGCCCGGCTGCAGCGACCGTTGGACGACATCGAGCGGAGCGGAAACCGATATACTCTTTCGTTGAGCGGACGATACCCGAACGTTCGCAATTCCACCCTCTACACAGGGCACTGTCGCAATGAGCTGTGTTGCACTCGCGGATATGATCGGCGCGATGACATTTCCGATTGTGACAACGTTGTTAACAGGAACTGGATCGAAACCGGTGCCAGCTATGGTTACTATCGAGCCAGGAATCAGGCGGGCAGGTTGCACGGAGAGAATCACGGGCAACGCTACGGCTGCAGTAACAGTAATCGTGGCGGTGGCAACCTTGGCACCGCTCGAAGCGCTGACAATCACCACACCCGCACTTACTCCGGTTACGAGACCGGATGCATCAACGGTCGCCACCGACACCGCGCTGCTCGACCAGGTCACTGCTCGCCCCGATAGGACGTTGCCACTAGCGTCGCGGAGCACCAGCTGCAGCTGCTGAGTCGCCGCAATGCTGATCGAGGTTGCCAGTGGACTGAGCTCGATCGATTCTACCGGAACTGGCAGAACCGTTATAGCCGCGATTCCTGAGACGCCATCCACGATTGCGGTCACTACCGCTGTTCCGCTTGCCACCGCAGTCACCAGCCCGGCGACGTCGACGGTTGCAATTGCGGGGTTGCTGGTAGTCCAGGTCACCGCGCGACCGGTGAGAACTCCTCCGCTTTTCTCCCGCACCGCGACGGAAAGCTGCTGTCGCGCACCTGCCACGATGCTTGCCGAGCCCGGAATCACGCCCACTGACGACGCTACCTTTGGAGCAATCGGATCACCACCGCCGCCACACGCCGCGAGAATCAGGGAAGCCAGCGCAGCGAAGCTAAATCGCACCAGGCGGCCAGTGACGGCCCGGGACGTGCGATTTTGCGATGACGCTGCTGGAAACATCAGATCAGACTCTCCTCAAAGATGATCACGCTCTATTTCTTGCTACGCTCCTCGCTGCACTTTTGGCTTCACGTTTTTGCCTTTTTTCTGCAAGAAGGCGCTCCCGCTCTTTAATCGCCGCCTCCCTCTCGGAAATCCGCCGTTCGCTTGCCTCCGTCTCCTCCCGGCGATTTTTCTCGGATTCCCGCGTGAGGCGAAGACTTTCGCGCTCTCTCCAGGCTTCGATCTTTTTGTGATCCCCAGACATTAACACCGGAGGAACCTCAAACCCTCTGTACTCGGCTGGCCGGGTAAAGCTTGGCGCACTAATTCCGCGATCGAAGAAAGAATCGCCGCGGGCGCTGTCCAGGTCGCTCATTGCGCCAGGGAGGAGACGCACGGTGGCATCGACAATGGCGAGCGCCGCCGCTTCACCGCCACTCAGTACAAAGTCGCCGAGTGACAACTGCTCCGTGGCCAGATTCTCTGCAACCCGTTCGTCGACATCCTTGTAGTGCCCGCACAACAGCGTCAACTCGCTTCCCGCGCCGAAGCGGACGGCGTCCGCATGTTCGAATCTACGGCCTCGAGGCGAGAGAAGCACTATGGGTTTCGTCGCGCCTATCGATTCGACTGCCTCGAAAAACGGATCTGGCTTCATCACCATTCCTGGACCCCCACCGAAGGGATAGTCGTCGACGGTGCGGTGCTTGTCGTGGGTAAAGTCGCGGAGGTCGACGATATTGTACACCACGCTTCCGGCACCTGCGGCCCGGGCGGGTATGCTGAGCGACAGCGGCCCCGCGAAGAACTGCGGGAATATCGAAATCAGATTTATCCGCAGCATGCGTTGTCACCCCAGATCGCAGTTGGCGAAGACATCAACACTCCTAGAGCAGGCCTTCCAGGGGCTTGAGGACTATGAGACGCGCTGATTCGTCCACGTGATCGACGATTTCGGGACGCCAGGGTACGAGCGGGAAACCGTCGTTGGTTTCGACTTCGAGAAGAAAGCCCTGAGGTGCTTCGTAGATATCCCGCACGTGGCCAACTTCTCCTTCTCCCAGCACCGCTACACGCATGCCGACAAGGGACGCGATGTAGACTTCGTCATTACCCGGCGCCGGAAGCTTGGACGACTCGGCAAGGAGATATCGACCACGCCATGAGTCTGCGGAGTCGCGGTCGTCCACCCCCGCAACCTTGACCAGCCATTCGCGATTCATGGGGCGGCCATCGACTACATGAAACGGTGGCTCACCGGTTGAATTTCCGTCCCGGTCGGCAGCGAACAATACCGAGCCGGAGCCTAGCATCAGCTCCGGCTCGTCGGTGAGTGCCTCTACGGCAAATGCGCCGCGAATGCCGTGGGCGCGACGCACTTTTCCAACTACCAGAAGCTCTGGCAGCGTTGACCCGGACTCAGTAGACTCAGGACTCCGCGCGATCGTCGTCATCCTGAAGCATTACCACGGGGCCTGGAGGGGGAGCCAGCTCGCCTTTCGCGGCGGCCTGTTTCGCCTTCTCGCCAACCGGGGTACCCTTGGCAGCCAGACGATCCTCGTGACGCTCCTTGAGAACTCCTGCACGCCTGAGGAGAGAGCGCACGGTGTCGGTGGGCTGGGCACCAACGTCAAGCCAATGGTGGACGCGATCCGCCTGGAGATTGATGGCGGTATCGCCCGAGAAACGGGGCTGATACTGTCCGATGATTTCGATAAATCGTCCATCACGGGGACTTTGCGAATCTGCAACGACGATTCGGTACATCGGAGTCTTCTTGCGGCCTTCGCGGCGAAGGCGGATCTTTACAGCCATTGGAGGTCCAGGGGTGGTGATGAAAATTGTCGGCTAGCCACGTGATCAAGCGCTGGACGCGGGACCACGTATCAGACCTGGCTGAGCTCCTCGCGAAGCCGGTGATTCCGACCCGCACTCAGGCGCCAGAGTCGGGAAAACCTCTCGACCGGGCAGCCTTTAAGGATAGCGGATATGCCTATAAGGGTGAAGGGCCGGAAAACGAGATTTATCGATTAGCCAAGGTCTGGCTAGCGGGACGCGAGCTGAGGCACGGGCCTTGCCGTTGAATGCCTATTTAGCTAGATCAGCGGCAGAAATGTGTCGCGAGAGGGCATCGGCTCTTTCGGTCTTTATATTGGTCGAGAGTCG
>JBBSTN010000205.1:0-6533 GCA_038235845.1 Gemmatimonadales bacterium
AAATACCCGGGAGGGGTATATACTTCACCTATACCCACTGGGGGTATTACTGCCATCGAAAATAAGAGGACAATCCAAGTGAAGAAAGTGAAGCTTGAAATCTCGGGAATGAGCTGCGGGCACTGCGTCAGCGCGGTGAGCAAAGCACTCACATCAGTCGACGGAGTAGACATCGTAGACGTCGACGTTGGCTCTGCAGCAATCATGGTTGACGCAGAGGGCGATGTGAGGGACAGCACTGCAGTAGCGAAGGCAATCGACGCCATCGCACGCGCCGGTTTCGAGGCAACGGCACAAGCATAGGGGAAACTATGTCCGGGTATGCATTGAATTCGACAGACTGGGTGGTCATCGGTGCGGGGCTGCTCACGATTGTATGGCTCAACTATTACTTCTTTGCCAGCACAAAAGCATCGGGACTCGCGGCTGCAAGCGATGACGGCGTTCAGGAAATCACTGTCGTCGTCGAGGGAGGCTACACGCCGTCGACGGTCAAGGCAAAGGTGGGACAGAAGCTCCGCATAGTATTCGATAGACGGGAGACATCCAGCTGTTCCGAAGAGGTCACCATTCCCGACTTCAACGTACGAACGTTTCTCCCGGCGCATGAAAAAACCAACGTTGAGATCACCCCACAAAACGCCGGAGTTCACGAATTCGCGTGTGGAATGGGAATGTTGCACGGAAAAATCATCGTGACAGAACAGGCGGCGAAAAGCAATGACTGAACAAATCGTTATTCCGGTTTCGGGTATGACATGCGCCGCATGCCAGAGTCGTGTTCAGAAAACGCTTGGCAATGTCGAAGGAGTCGACGATGCATCGGTGAATCTCATGATGGGCAATGCGACGGTATCGTTTGATCCCGCCGTGACGTCGCCGAGCACGTTGGTGGAGACAATTCGTGACACAGGCTACAGCGCTGAGCTTCCGTCGAAAGAAACGTCCACGTTCGCCGAGCAGGACGCGAGAGACAATGCGACGCTCGAGGAGTTTTTAGAGCTCAAACGCAAGGCCATCGTCAGTGGTATAGCCGGGGTGGTCGCCATGATTCTATCGATGCCGCTCATGCGGGCGAACGTTAGCGAGAGCATGTCGGGGGGTGCCGACCCATTCATGCAGTGGACGATGCGTTCATTCACACCGACGCTACAGCGCATCGCGCCATGGCTTTATGCGATTTCAACAACGGCTATCAGCTGGTTCCTTCTGTTGCTCACGCTTTTTGTCATGACGTGGGCCGGTCGCCACTTCTATACTCGCGCATGGGCAGCCTTCAGGCACCATGCCGCCGACATGAACACGCTGGTTGCGCTGGGTACAGGGGCAGCGTTCGTCTATTCACTGCTTGCCACAGTAACCCCGTCGTTTTTCGTGACTCACGGTGTGGCGCCTGATGTTTACTATGAGGCGGTGGTGATCATCATAGCGCTCATCCTCACGGGGAACGCCTTCGAGGCGAGGGCAAAGCGTCAGACGTCGGCCGCACTACGCTCTCTCGCACAATTGCAGCCAAAGACCGCTCGTGTATTGCGCGACGGCTCGGAGAAGGACATCGCGATAGCTGAGGTGATCTCAGGCGATCTGATTCTCGTGCGCCCGGGAGAACGTGTTCCCGTAGACGGAACAGTAGAAAGCGGCGAAAGTGCAATCGACGAGAGTATGCTTACTGGCGAGTCGATGCCGGTAAAGAAAGTCGTAGATGACCGTGTGATTGGCGGCACTATCAACCGCACTGGCGCATTTCGGTTTCGGGCAACAACGCTGGGCGCCGACAGCGTGCTGGCGCAGATAGTCAAACTGATGCGGGATGCGCAGGGTTCACGCGCGCCGATACAGGCGCTTGCGGACAAAATCAGCAGCGTATTCGTACCTGTGGTAGCATCGATCGCGATTCTCACTTTTGTCGTCTGGTTTGTCGTGATACATGCCGGCGGCGGCAGTGGTGGAGAAGCGACCGTGCGGGGATTTGCGACCGCGGTCGCTGTTCTCATTATTGCCTGTCCTTGTGCGATGGGTCTCGCTGTTCCCACCGCTGTAATGGTGTCGACGGGCAGAGGAGCAACGCTGGGAGTGTTGATCAAGGGTGGGGAAGCGCTTCAGCGGGCCGGGGACGTCAGCACGATCGTGCTCGACAAAACAGGAACAGTTACCGAAGGCCGACCCACGGTTACAGACATCATTCACGCTCCGCAAACTGCGAGCGGAGCGACACTTTCTGATCGTGAGCTGATCGCATTGGTTGCTGCGCTGGAAACATCCAGCGAGCACCCGCTCGCCGAGGCGATCGTTAGATACGCGAAAGAGCAGGGCATCGAGCTCGGCGAACCCGTCGAGTTCCAGTATCTGCAGGGACAGGGCGTGTCCGGCACGGTAGGTGGGTCGGCGGTCGCGGTGGGTAATTCGCAATTGATGTCGACTTTGGCGACCTCTGATAGCTCGGTGCGCAGTTCAGCTCAAGGCTCAACGTCAGAAGCATTGATCGCTGGGTTGACGGAAGACGCCGATCGCCTTGCCGGTGAAGGAAAGACGCCGATGTACGTGATGGTGAACGATTCGGTTGCCGGATTGGTTGCGGTGGCTGACGCGGTGCGAGTCACATCGTCGCTTGCGATTTCCAAGCTTCGTAAAATGGGCCTCGATGTGGTCATGCTTACAGGCGACAACGAGCGCACCGCGCAGGCCGTTGCAAAGCAGGCCGGAATACGCGACGTTATTGCCGGAGTTCTACCGGCAGGTAAGGTAGAAGAGGTTCGACGTCTTCAGCAGGGTGGTTCTGTTGTGGCTATGGTTGGAGACGGTGTCAACGATGCACCAGCGTTGGCGCAGGCAGATATCGGAATGGCAATGGGTACCGGCACCGATGTGGCAGTGGAAGCGGCGGACATCGCACTCATGCGGAGCGATCTTGACGGAGTGGCGCAGGCAATTCATCTATCGCGCAGAACGATGCGCACCATGAAGCAGAATCTTTTCTGGGCCTTTGCATACAACGTGGTGGGCATTCCAGTTGCAGCGGGCATTCTGTATCCCGTGTTTGGAATCCTGCTCAGCCCCATCCTGGCAAGCGCCGCGATGGCATTCAGTTCAGTTAGTGTGGTTGCCAACAGTCTCAGGCTACGGGCGCTGAAACCACTGTGACGTAGTTTGGCACACTGCGCCGCGACACCGGCCGGAGAGCTCGTACGAGTCGAGGCTTTGGTGTGCCAATCTCACAATCTCACAATCTCAAACAGAGAGGTATAGAAAGATGACGATTCAAACGACAATACTCGAGCCATGAGCGCGGTACGTAAACGGAGCGCAGCAAGTTCACAACGACGCGCAAAAGTTGTTGTTGTCAAAAAGGCAGCTAACGCGAAAACCGGCGAATTGTGCCCAAGCCTCGTTAAATCAGACGACAGCGCGGAGTTGGTCGTAGCGTCGTGCGCCTGTGGCCTCAACGAAATTCACGGTCAGGGCAGAAAAGCCGTTGGAGTGGACAGCGACGCCAAGGAGCGAAACATCAAACGACTTCGGCGCGTCGAGGGACAAGTGCGCGGAATTGAAAAGATGGTTCTGGAGGATCGGTATTGTGCCGACATCCTGGTGCAGATCTCTTCCATTCATGAGGCCCTCAGGGCGGTGGGTCGCGAATTGATGCGCAACCATCTCAAACATTGCGCGACTGCCGCTATCAGAGGCGGCAATGACAGCGCCGAGGCGATGTATGACGAACTGGTGGACATGATGTACAAGCACAGTCGTTGATGCCGCGAGCTGCGATTTACATTTGCTTCCATGCCGGAAGAGCTGTGCGGGCAGGCGTGGTTATGTCGCGGGCGAAGAATCAGAGGTCGAAGCATCGTCTGACAGAGTGGTAGCGCGTTGGAGCGAAACGGTAAACGTTGACCCAACCCCTACGGTACTCTCCACGTCGATGCATCCGCTCATCGCCGCCGTCAACTCACGAACGATCGCCAGGCCCAGGCCGGTACCGCCAATCTTTCTCGTCAATGATGCATCCACCTGCGCACACGGTTCGAAGATGGTGAGGAGAAGATCGGCTGGAATTCCGATGCCGTTGTCGCGAACATGAATCTGCACTTTCGACCCATGTAGCTCGCAACTCAGAGATACGCGACCGCCCGCCGCCGTGAAACTGTAGGCATTGGTTATGAGATTTAGCAGAACCTGCTGTAGGCGCGCAGCATCTGCAGCAACCGCCAAGTCTGTTTCCTGGAACTCCAACTCCACGCCCTTTTCCACGAACTGCGGGCCGATGCTCTCCTCCAGCAAACGAAATACGTCGGTGAGTTTCACCGATTTCATTTTCAGATTGATCTGACCAGCATCGACCCTGGCGAAATGAAGAATATCACCAATAATGTTGAGAAGCTGATCCTTGTTGCGGCGTATGCGCGAAAGATCGTTAGTCTGCTCAGGCGTTGTGGGGCCACGAATGCCCATTGCAAGCAGATCGGTATAACCGCCGATGGCGTTTAACGGAGTGCGAAGTTCGTGGCTCATCATTGCGAGAAAACGTGTCTTCGAGTCATTCGCGCGCTTGAGAAGATTGTTCTGATGAGCAAGAACGGTATGCGTATCTTCGATTCTCGAAGCCATCGAATTGAATGATGCGCCGAGCTTCGCCATCTCTGCGGTTCCGGTAATAGCCACGCGCTTCGAGTAATCCCCTCGTGAAAATGCGTCGGCCGCCGCACCGATTGTGCCAAGGGGACGCGTGAGATGACGTGCTATGAGCCACGTCAACAGTGTACCGGCGACGAGCACGAACAGCCCTATCCCGATCATTTGACGAAGAAATGCATGCGGCTCGGTCAGCGCTGTGTTGGCAGATTCCACCAGCACCATTCGCGACTGTGTTCCCGTTATCGGCGCGCTCGCGGCAAAAAGGCGCTCACCACGAGCGTCGAGGACCGGCTCATGAGGATCACGCTCCAAACTAAGATCGAACAGAGCGGTGGACCGCGTTCCAAGAATTGAAGCCCAGCTCGTTTCCTGCTCGCTGGCGAAGTAGACGCTTACCTGCTGGCCAATCAGCCGCGAGATGCTCCCGGCGCCATTTGCTGACGTGCCCACACGTCGGAGCTCGGCGATGAAACCCACCTCGCGCGTACCGTTCGAGATTGGGAAGGCCGTCCACGAAAAGGCCTGATCGTCAACGAAGAACATATTGGAGGGGCGAACGGCGCGCGCGTCCATGGCGGCGGTGCCAACCTCCATCAGCACCGAGGAGTCCGCGACGTGTTTATCGCTTAGCGATGACAGAAGTTGGGCCCCCGAAGCGCTCCGGATTTCCCAACCTACGAGACTAGAATCCGCCTCCTCGCGCTGCTGAAGTAATATCGAGTCGACAACTTTCAGGTTCCCTTCTCCTTCGGTGAAACGAACGACTTCCGGATTGGTCGCCATGAGCTCGAGATCCTCGACTCGCGATGCTACCGCTCTCGAAGAGAGGGCCGCAACCTCGTCTCTAATCACCCTGAGCCGCTCCACGTCTCTGGCAACCGTCGTTGATCTCACTTGATTGTACGCCGCTGCCCCAAATGCACTGAGAACGGAAGCCAGAAGCAGCATCACAAAGACGGATAATCTGCGCTGAAACGACCACCTGTTTGCAGGAACGCTGTTCGTCGCGTCCGGCGATTCGCTTGCTACCGGCCCGTCAACTAATTGATGGTGATGCAGGGAGGCAGTTGGCTCCATCACAACCAGCGAGCGGCTACGGTCTTCCGAAGTTGATTGCACAGGCGCTATGGCTAGATGGGGAGTTGGAAAGGCCGAAGTGCAGTCGGCCGACTTGATGCGCGCTTACGAATGAATGAATTCTTACTAGTTCTGCATACGAGCTGAATCGCTGTTGTTAGGGAACGAGCCCGATGCAAGAACCGTGGCATGAACTCGCACATGTTCAGGCCAGTTCGATGTTTCAGAAAAAAATCTTTGCTGGTTACCGGCGAAGAGAGCGCGGATCGCCTCTTCGTAGCCCGGGAAGTTTCCGCCCATCGCGCTCATGAAACGATACGTTGACTCGCGGGACAGCCTCCGAAGCTCTTCGTCCCCTCCCGCTGCACGGGCTGCCTCGACAAGCTTTCTAAGGGTCACCGACGCGCCACCAGACTGCTTACTCAGCCATTCCCAGTGGCGGGGAAGGAGTGTGACCTCTCGGCTCACAACCCCGAGCTTACGCCGTCCTGGACCCTTGCGCGCCCCTGCGCTCGCGCTGCCATCATCCGCGTCGTCCCCTCCAGAATCCAGGCTACCGCCGGGCACTTCTGATGCCACGCTAGTGTCCCTCGTCAAACGCGACAGGACATCCTCACCAGAGCCTCGGAGATCCCACTCCACTTGCTCGCTGGTCACGGAATTGAATATCAAAATCGCCCCAGCCGGTGCGGCATCGATCACCTCCTTCACTCGAGCGGCCACGGTCGAAGCGGCCCCACTTGCAATCAGGTCATGCCCGATGAATGCGATGTATTGAGCCTGGATGGAGTCGATCATCATCATAGTCAGTTAGTGTGAAGAAT
>JBBSTN010000206.1:0-6531 GCA_038235845.1 Gemmatimonadales bacterium
ATTTCAAGTTCCGCGCATCTTGCACTAGTACCCTATTTCTTCGGCTGGAAAGATCCGGGATTAGCGTTCGACGTGGCACTTCACGCCGGTACACTTATAGCGCTTTCATGGTACTTTCGGCACGAATGGTATCGAATGTTTATCAGCGCATGGCGAATCGCTACCACGCGACGTGTCGAAACGCTCGACGATCGGATGCTTTTATATCTGATCGCTGCAACGATACCCGCGGCAATCGCCGGATTGCTGCTGAATGACTATGCCGAGACTGTGTTTCGTGCGCCGGCAATAATGGGCACGACGCTCATCGTGATGGGCGTGGTGCTTTGGTGGGTCGACCGTGTTGCAGCGCGCATTCGTCCCATGGCCGACATCAATTTTCGCGATGCAATAATCGTTGGTTTCGCTCAGATACTCGCACTGGTGCCAGGCGTTTCTCGATCCGGCTCGACGATGACCGCGGGTCGGGCACTCAAACTTGATCGTCCCACCGCTGCAAGATTCAGTTTTCTCATGAGCATGCCAATCACGCTAGCGGCGGTAGTGCTGAAAACCCCCGAGGCTATTCGCAGCGAAGGCTTTTCACTTCCGCTCATCGTCGGCGTTATAGCGGCGGCACTCAGCAGCCTGCTCGCTATTGCAGTGCTGCTTCGCTACATCAGCAAGCACAGCTTCGGAGTGTTCGCTGTGTACCGGGTGATACTGGGCGTTGTCATATTTGCCACCATCGCGTCGAGAGCGTGAGTTGACGCCAGCCCGCGATGTCCTGCCGTCAGCGGGGGCGCTCGGCGTATCATCCATAGTTCATCTCGAGTCCGTTACATCGACAATGGATGAAGCGCATCGGCGCGCCGAGCAGGGCGAACCGGCGGGGCTGTTGGTGGTGGCGGATCATCAGTCGGCTGGCCGCGGCCGAGTCGGGAAAAAGTGGACCGCCGAGAAGGGCGCAGGGCTCTGGTTCACGCTGGTAGAGCGGCCTTCGTCGGCGGATTCCCTGAACGTACTCTCGCTGCGTGTGGGATTGAGCATTGCACGAGTGCTCGAGGCGCTGAGCGGCTGGCGAACGCTGGTCAAGTGGCCAAACGACGTGTTTCTGGAGGGCGCTCCGGGTGGTCAGGGCGTTCCGTATGGTCAGGGCGTCGGGCCGGGAAAGGTTGCGGGCGTGCTCGTGGAGGCTCGGTGGCGAGAACAGCGGCCCGACTGGGTGGCGATTGGTGTGGGAATCAATGTTGGCCAGCCGGGTGCGGAGCTGGGAAGTGCTGCGCTGGGCGGCAACGTCTCTCGGTACGATCTGTTGGAAGCCTTGATTCCACATTTGCGACGCGCTGCGACCGGGAGCGGAGAGCTATCTCCCCAGGAGTTGGCAGACTGGCACGCGCGCGACCTTGCGATTGGGCGAAGGGTAGTTGCGCCCGTGATCGGCGCCGTGGTGGGGGTAAATCAGCATGGGGCGCTACTCGTCGACGCTGGCGGCGCGGACGGGCAGAGCGTGATTCGGAGTGGGTCGATGGAGTTTGCCGAGTTCGATAACACCTGAGATTACCGATCTAACCTGTTGTTGAACAATGAGTTAGCGCGTCAGATGCACACTTTACACGGGGTTGACTTGACGGTCGCGGGGGTGTAGGTTACACTCTCGTTAGCACTCCTCATCGACGAGTGCTAATATCGAGATTGATAAATTAGTTTGATCCCCCTGAAATCAGCAGGAGACCAGTAAATATGGCAACGAAGAGTGCCGCCAAAGTAGCGCCGCTCGCCGACCGTGTGGTCGTCAAGCCGCTCGAAGAGACGGAGCAGATGCGTGGTGGGCTGTACATCCCCGATACCGCGAAGGAAAAGCCGCAGCAGGGCTCAGTGGTCGCGGTAGGTCCCGGACGCTTCGAGAAAGAGACCCGCGTTCCAATGGACGTGAAGGTCGGCGACAAAATTCTTTATGGAAAATACAGCGGCACAGAAGTGACCATTGAAGGTGAGCAGTTGCTCATTCTTCGCGAGTCAGACGTCCTCGCTGTTATCAACTAAGTCGGAGAGCATCTAACATGGCAGCCAAGGAACTTCATTTTAACGTTGATGCGCGCGCGGCACTCAAGCGTGGCGTCGATCAACTAGCAGAAGCAGTCAAGGTTACGCTCGGCCCCAAGGGTCGTAACGTTGTTATCGACAAGAAGTTTGGTGCACCAACGGTCACCAAGGACGGCGTGACGGTAGCAAAGGAAATCGAGCTATCCGATCCTGTCGAGAACATGGGCGCGCAGATGGTGAAGGAAGTCGCGACCAAGACGTCCGATCTTGCGGGCGACGGCACAACTACCGCAACGGTTCTCGCCCAGGCGATCTTCCGTGAGGGCCTCAAGAATGTAACGGCCGGCTCCAACCCGATGGCGCTCAAGCGCGGCATCGAAAAAGCAGTTGCCGCAATCGTTGAAGAGCTCAAGAAGATTTCCGTCCCGACTACTGGCAAGAAGGAAATTGCGCAGGTTGGCAGCATCTCGGCTAACAACGATCCCGAGATTGGAAACCTCATTGCGGAAGCAATGGAAAAGGTTGGTAAGGACGGCGTTATCACCGTCGAAGAAGCAAAGGGCCTCGATACGACGCTCGAAACTGTTGACGGTATGCAGTTCGATCGCGGTTATCTGTCGCCGTACTTCGTTACCGATCCGGAGAAGATGGAAGCCGTGGTAGAAAACGGTCTAATCCTCATTCACGACAAGAAGATCTCGTCGATGAAGGATCTGCTCCCTGTGCTCGAGAAGGTTGCTCAGGTCGGCAAGCCACTGCTCATCATCGCGGAAGACATCGAAGGCGAGGCACTTGCAACGCTCGTAGTGAACAAGTTGCGTGGCACGCTCCGCGTTGTCGCAGTCAAAGCGCCTGGATTTGGCGATCGTCGCAAGGCAATGCTGCAGGACATCGCGACATTGACGAAGGGACAGGTCATTTCCGACGAAGTCGGGTTCAAGCTGGAAAACGCAGTGCTTACCGATCTCGGATCGGCCAAGCGCATCGTGATCGACAAGGACAACACGACAATCATCGACGGTGCAGGCGACTCGAAGGATATTGAGGGTCGAGTCAAGGAAATCCGTGGCGCAATCGACAAGAGCACGTCTGATTACGACAAGGAGAAGCTCCAGGAGCGGCTCGCGAAGCTTGCCGGTGGCGTTGCAGTAATCAATGTCGGCGCAGCTACCGAAGCTGAGATGAAGGAGAAGAAGGCGCGTGTCGAAGACGCATTGCATGCAACGCGTGCAGCCGTCGAAGAAGGCATCGTCCCCGGTGGCGGTGTTGCACTCATTCGCGCTCAGCACGTGCTCAAGGACGTGAAGGTTGCCGAGCCTGACGAACAGATTGGTGTCGACATCGTTCGTCGTGCAATCGAGGAGCCGCTCCGCATGATCGTGCAGAATGCGGGTGGAGAGGGTTCCATCGTAGTCGAGAAGATCCGCACTGCGAAGGAGAAGACCTTCGGATACAACGCGCTGACAGACGTGTACGAGGATCTCGTACAGGCCGGCGTTATCGATCCGACGAAGGTTACGCGTACTGCTCTTCAGAACGCCGCATCGATCGCGGGCCTGTTGCTCACGACCGAAGCGTTGGTAGTGGAAAAGAAGGAAGCGCCATCAGCAGGCGGCCACGGTGGCCCGCCGGGCGGCGGCATGGGCGGCATGTACTAAGTCCCCAGCCTTAGCTGTCGGAATCACTGAAGGGCGTCCAGATCTGGGCGCCCTTCAGTGTTTCCCCCCCTCGATCACCGACGCTCAACTACCAGAACTACATCAAGGGTCGCGCGAGTCGTCGCGAGCCGAGCTTCGCCGCAGCGCAATATTGGCACCCAATGCAACTGCACCGACGAGCATTCCGCCCAAGACGAGGTTTCGCGTAAACGTGTCGCGTACTGGCGGCGGAACACTAATCAATCCGCGCTCATCGGTGACCGCCGGTTCGTCAGAATAGCGCCCACCTTCAGGTGGTGTAAAGTGCTCCGCGAAGTTTTCGAGATCGAGTGCAACGTTCCGTCCACGCACCGGTCTGCCATGGCCGGCCGCGACAGTATACGGCTCGAGATCCGCCAGCCGCCCGACGCTGTCACGAGCTGCGTCCCAGTCGGTCGTAAACGGCGCGGGTGGCACCGAGAATACCGTTCGAAGATTGAACATCGAGAGGGGCGAGTCCTGATTCACCGTGGCAAGCGCATCTGCCGCGATGAGGTATCGGTCGCGCTCGCGAAAGAGCGATATATGTCCGGCGGTGTGTCCGGGAGTGAAAATCCAACGCCATTCGCGCGCGCCTGGCACCACGCCATGTTCCGGGAGTTCAATAACGTGCTGGCCGAGGTCGATGCCGCTGTGTGGAAATGCGCGCGACATGACGCCCAGTGCGCCACCGACAGTTGGATCCTGCGGCGGATAGTCCGATTGACCAGTCAGGTAGGGAAGTTCGAGCCTGTGCGCGAATACGGGAACGCGCCATTCTCGCGCGAGGGCAAGTGCATTGCTGGAGTGGTCGAAGTGTCCATGAGTGAGAATTATTGCTTCCGGCGGACGGTCCGCACCGAATAAGTGCGCTGCGCGCCGCAGGATCAACTCGGATGTATGTGGAAGCCCGGTGTCCACAAGTATCCATCGGCGCCGACCGGTCCTGACGAGGTATACGTTGACGAACCCGATGTAAAGTCGGTGCACACCGTCGCGGGTCTGTTTGCTATCGACGCGTTCGCTTGTTACGGGATAATCGGGCGTAGTGCGCATGAGGTTGCTCCGGCAGAGTCGAAAGGGGGGGAGAGCACTTAGCGCTGCATGGCGCGGGCCAACTTCATCCGTTCGCGTATCATCGTTGCTTTTCGTTCCGGACAACGCTCTTTCGCAGGTCTACACCTCGCGCAATTCCCTCGCTCGCGCATCGCTGTCGATTCCACTCACGAGCTCCTTGAGCAAGCCATCATGCAAATCATACACGAGCCCGTGGAGCGTGGGTCGCTGTTCACGATTCCATGAGTGTCGTATCACGGGAGTGCGAGAAAGCTGAAACACCTGTTCGACGACGTTGAGTTCAACGAGGCGTTTGAACCGTTCCTCGGCAGGTAGTGTCGTGAGCTCGGCATCGTGACGCAGGAGCAGGTCTCGAACCACGTGAAGCCAGTTATCGACGAGCATGTGGCCAGGTGGCTTCATCGCCGCTTCGATACCGCCGCAGTTATAATGGCCACACACAATCACATGCTGAACCCTTAAGACATCCACCGCGTATTCGAGCGCGGACAGCATGTTGATGTCAGTCGAATGCGCCTGGTTGGCAATGTTGCGATGCGTGAATATCTCGCCGGGCTTTGCACCGGTGAGCAACTCCGCAGACACTCTCGAGTCACAGCATCCTATGAAAAGAAACTGGGGTGTCTGCATATCGGCGCGGCGCTCGAAATAACGTGGATCGGTTTCAAGGCGCTGCGCCGCCCACTGCCGGTTACGCTCGAAAATGTCGCGAAGGCTTTTCATCCCATTTTCTACAATTCGAGAGATAGCTGCATGAGGGAGTGAGAGGTTGCCAGTCCTGTCATCCCAATCGGGCCCACCGGAGACACCTGATGAGCGGCCATCAGCTCGTTGCGACGCCATCCAGCGCGGCGGAGTGCAGTGCGCGCGCAGGAGAGAGCAAACTCCGGCGTGTTGTTTACCTGACTCAAGTGCGCCAACAGTACACCGCGCAATCCACGATGTGAACACTCAGCGATGAACGCGGCCGCGGCATCGTTAGAAAGGTGTCCATCTTCTCCGCCTACACGTCGCTTGAGCATCCAGGGATACGGACCACGGGCAAGCATCTGAAGGTCATGATTCGATTCCACTACGAGAAGATCGAGTTTGGCAAATGCCGATATGAGAGTGGCGGGCACATGCCCGAGATCGAGCGCCACACCAACACGTGCGCCGCTTTCCATGGATGTAATCACAAACGCTCGGCAGTCGCGCGCATCATGAGGCACCCGTACAGCCTGCACGTGCCAGTCGTCAAATTGCGTGCAATTGCGACTGTCGAACGTTTCGTTCGATACGGCGTTGTCGCCGCCGGCGTGGTCGGAAACTTCGAGCGCCGCCAAGGTGCCGCTGCTGCTCCGGAGGGTCCATGACCATTTGCGACACGCGTTCAGCGCGCCACTGGAGTGATCGGTATGCTCATGAGTCAGGAGCAGCGACGAGATGTGCTCCGGCGCTCTGCCGACGGCTTCGAGTTTTCTCGAAAGCATGCGCGTGCCGAAGCCCGCATCAATCAACAGCGAACCGCGGGCACCATCCAGCAGGATGGCGTTGCCGCGGCTGCCGCTACCGAGAACTGTTACGCGAAGCATCGGGTGCACATGATTCGCTGTGCAACACTTGCCAGAGCCGACGGTGTGCAGCGTCGCTCTGGACGCTGCGCCGGGACATCATTCGCGCGGCTGTTTCAAGAAACTTGTTCAGCTCGAAAACCGAGTACGGCGAACCGTTTCCCCAGGAAAATGGCGAGACCATCTTGGGTGGCATGTCG
>JBBSTN010000207.1:0-6521 GCA_038235845.1 Gemmatimonadales bacterium
CGATTTGATTCGTCCTATCGGCTCGACGCGACGGTTCGGTACCACGCCATGCCCGACCAGCGTAATCAGGACACCGGATTCAGGTGTGCACGTAACGTGCGCTGATGCTGGCTGCTGGAATACCTCCGAATTCGATCAGGTCAACTCGCTTGCAGCGTTGCGTTCACGCTCAGTTTTACGTTTCCGTGAAGTGCCTTCGAAATCGGGCATCCGGCCAGTGTATCGGTTGCAATCTTCTGAAAAGTCGCATCGTCGATTTCAGCTACGACAGCAGTGACTTCGAGCGCGATGCTCGTTACGGCAAAGCCACCTTCGACCTTATCTACGGTGCATGCGGCGGATGTGTCGACGCTCGTGGGCGGCGTGCCGTTCTTTTCGAGCCCGCCTGACAGAGCCATGCTATAGCAGGCAGCTTCGGCCGCAGCGAGGAGTTCTTCGGGGTTGGAGCCAGTTCCGCTTTCGAAGCGTGAGCTGAAGTTGTATTGGCCTTTGATGGCGCCGCTTTCTCCGGTAAACGTTCCCTTTCCGCCCTTGAGGCCGCCTTCCCAGCGTGCGCTTGACTTCCGTGTTGGCATGTTCTGTCTCGTTGTAAGTGTGACCTGAATGACCCCCTGCTCTCTTGCACGTTGATCCAGGCGACTTCATGATAGTGCAGATCTAACCATCGTGGAGGCCCCATGTCCTTTGAACTCCCCCATACGTTCGTCTCGAAGAGCTTTACGCCCTCCCGCAAGACCGTCGGAGAATCCCAATTCTTCAAGGTCAATGAACAAGGCACTTTTCCAGTTCTATTTCCGGGGCGCCTGACCCGACGCGCAGCCGCGACGTTTAATCATCGATTCAAAGTCGATGCTGTAGGTCCAGAATCAATCGACGGAGAGCCGCCTCGACCCGGTACAGCGCCTCTCCATGGCGGAGTGGTCACCACCACCAAAATCATCCCGCTCACGCTGCGTATCTTCACTCCCGACAAGCGGGAGTTCGCGGCGACTGAAATCACGCGCGCCGATCTCGCCAAGTTTCGCGACCTGCGAGGAGGACCTTCGGGGCCATGGTCGTTCACCCTCACAGGCGAAGGTGAGCACATCCTGATCGATCAGGACTCCACAATCGTTAACCCGAAAGGATCGGTCGGGCTTAGCCTTGTCGAAACCGTCGCGTCGGAAAGCGCACCACCACTTGTTAGCAATCAGCCCATTCTTGCGGTCAACCAACCATTCGCTTTCGATCTATTCCGGGTTGGAACGTTCGTCGCGGAAATAACATTGCTTGTGCCGTTTGCATCGTGGACGGGCACCATGCGTCTGGTCGATCCCGATGGCACAGCGGTCGCGAGCACGAGTGGCAAACGGCTCACATTTTCTGTCGATCTGCGCACACTTTCCAAGTCGAGGGATGCGCAAGGCAGGGTGAGAAAATGGACGCTCGAAGTTTCGCCGAGCGGTGCCACAGTCAGTGTTTTACCTCGAGTTACGGCGACCGTAATCGGTTCCGGTCGAATCACGACCGCCACGTTAAAATCGCGCACTAACACGCTGCTCGGCCCCCGCGGCGCATTCATCAAAGTCTTCGGAGAGAACAAGGGAGGCAACGCGCTCGGTCGACTCATTATCACCGATGTCGTGAGCGCCGAGTCGATCGACATGCACGGATTTCTCGACAGCAGACTCGCATCGGTAGAGCAGGATGGTGGCGCCGACCCGCGGGATATTCAGGCGAATACTGTCTATACCATCGCGCGTAAATCAGAGAGCCTCAGGGCAGGCCTGAAGCTCGACGTAAGTACCCTGAAGGTTGGCACGATCGATGTTGACATCGGTCCGGGCATCAGGCTGGGCGCATCGGTGCCCGCGGTCAAACTTAAAGTAGCGGTCTCCGGTTCGGTGAAGGTCAAATTCGGTTCGGCAACTCTCGCTATAGCAAGTGTGCGCGGCGGCAAGTTCGACATGGAAATTGGTATTAAACTTGGCCTCGACGGTACGCCGCTTGTAGTCACAGAAGTTTCAGACTCTCCTTTCGACATCAGCATCAGCACGGCCGTGAAGGTAGCGTTGCTAGCGACGCTCGGGATCGCGGGTCTTATCGGGGGGCTCAGCATCACGGAGTATGTCGAGCACGAGATCAACGAGGCAATCTCCGACGGTGCGCGGAAGCTCTTCGCCGACCCCAGCACTGCACCGCGGATACTCATGACGATTTTTGGGGCGCATCTCACGTACAAGCCAATCCGATTCGAAGGCACTGACATTGTTTTTGATCATGCTGCACCGCTTGAGCCCGATCCAGGACCGAACCCTGCTTATCATGGTGCGATCGGACGCAGTTTTGCTCAGATAACGACCAATCAGGTAACATTTCAACCGCTGCTCCTCGGCGACACGTGGCGAAGGGATAATCTCAATAAGATCGATCACGTCGTCGTTGTAATGATGGGGAACCGATCGTATGATCACGTGCTGGGATACCGCGCTCGCGCATCGATCAATGACGGCGCTAACGGACTGACGGATGAATTGATCGGATCAATCGAAAATTCGAATGGCGGTCCGTTCGACGTTCGTAACCTTCGCGATGCTGGATTTCCGAAGAACGCTGTGGGAAAAATGACACGGTTGCCCAAGAGCGTAGGGCATGAGGTGGCCGATGTGGCGCAACAGTTAAGCGTCCGCACCACGGGCCCGGGTGGCCGTCCCATCAACAGCCCCCAGGGATTCGTGGAGAACTTCAAACCCAAATTGAAGAACGATGCTCAGGGTGTTATTCCCGACGACGTGCTCGGTTTCTACGACGATCTCGATTTGCCGTTTTTCGGGTATCTGGCTGAGAACTACGCTTACTCCGATGAGTTTTACTGCTCTCATCCAGGGCCGACGTTGCCCAACCGGATGTATTCGTTGACTGGCGATCTGCAGCATGACCGGTACGGTTTTCCGATCTTCGACAATAACAACGGCGATAATTTTCTGCTCTCACGTGCGCCGACAATTTACGACCTTCTCGCTCGAAAGGGGTTGGGTTTTCGCGTCTATGAGTCGAATCCGTCTGTCACAATGCTCAGGATGTTTGCGCGATATGCGACGGACGATACTCAGATCGTACCGCTGGATCGACTTGCCGCTGACGTTGCCCGTGGTGATCTGCCGGTTTTCACCGCGATTGAACCACAGATGCATGCGCATCCGCAGGATGACGATCACCCGGACGCCGACATGCATCGCGGGCAGATTTTTCTCAAGCGTGTGTATGACACGTTGCGGTCCAATGCCGCGCTCTGGCAAAAGACGCTGCTTATCATCACGTATGATGAGCACGGCGGTCTTTACGATCATGTGGTGCCGCCCACGGCCGACGTTCTGCAGCTTCCGGCTGTTCTGGTGCTCGATCCTGGCAGCCCGAAAACGGGCGGCGGGACGAACTCCAATCCGACGCTAAACCCGTTTAATCCCGTCATCGGAACGGTTATCACGCCAACGAAGGTCGTCACAGGCGGAGGCTTGCTGTCGACCGGTACTGGGACCCCAGTGGCAGGACCAGTTACTAAGACCGGTCCGCGCAAAGTGGGTGTCGATATTGCCATTGCGGAGCTCCCTGAACTGGTACAGGTGAATCCGCTACTGGCAGTTCCTTACGGTGTTCGTGTGCCGACGTTTGTCGTGTCGCCATGGACAACGCGCGGCAAAGGGCCTGCGGTAGTTCTCGATCATTGTTCGATTCTCAAGACAGTGCTTGCACGCTTCTGGGGCGGCGAAAAGCCGTTTTTGAGCGACCGTGTGCACGCTTCACATTCGTTTGATGCGTTCCTCTCGGAGACTGCACCACGCATGAACGTGCCGCCAGCGCCCGCACTCGAACCGTTGCCGGTCGACGTGAGGCGCGTGGTTGGAGGTACGAGCAGGATCGAGACACGGCCGCTTTCTCGCAAGGAGATGCGCGAGGGCGGCGTCGACTATCACGAGTTGACCGGCAGGTGGGCACGTCAACTGGGGAGGTGACGATAGGTAAATCATGAGGCTCGACAGAGGAGAAACCCTGCACTTGTAGCAAGTAGCACTAATGTGCTACTTTCCTCTACAACACTTGAGGCGGAGGAAAATTGGTTCGGGAACTCACTTTGCGGCAGGTCGGCGGTTCGATTGGCGCAACCATACCAAAAGATATGGCGGAGAGACTGCACCTCGCAGCGGGAGATCGGGTCCTGGCCGTGGAAACGGAGAATGGCATTCTCCTTACTCCCTATGACCCCGAAGTGGCTGCTGGCCTGGCAGTATCTGCACATGCCGCTCGGAAGTTTCGCAACGCTCTTCGCGAACTTGCCAAGTAGCGAATGCAGGAACCTCGGTGGGTACCTCGGCTTGTCGTAGATGCGACTCATGTCGATCAGGTCCGGACACACGGCGGACTGCACGGGGTCCGTGACGAAAATGGATTGGAAGCCGCGCTGGCGAGACCGCGTCAAAAATGGAACTATCTCCCTGACTCAGACCTCGCCACACTTGCTGCGGCGTATGCGTTCGGGTTGGCCACCGCCCATGCCTTCAGTGACGGCAACAAGCGCATTGCTTTTCTGACGGCGATGATATTCCTCGGATTGAATGGGAAAGATCTTGATGCAACGGAGCCGGAAGTCGTGGAGATGATGTTGGCCCTCGCTGCCGGCTCGATCGGCGAAGATGACGTCGCCAAATGGATCCGGACACGATTGATTCCAGCGATGTTGTAGCGTTTTATTCGCGCCCTATTGTTGAAATCTCCAAGAGAAATCTTCAATCCAGTTTAAAGAAGTAAAAGTCCCGCTTCCGGCTCTGCAGTCTCCACTTTACTCGCATTCGTGCACGGTAACAGCTCGGAGTATCATGCTACATTCTAACATGCGTCCGAGACAAGTTGATATCACCAGTTTCTTGAGTTGACATCAAACCACCCATCGTTTCCGATGCGCATCTCTTAAGCTAGCGCAGTCCAATTCTGAGATCGAATCGTGCTTGTGTCTGGACACATAGAGTTCACACAGCAGCCCTATTCCAAGCTGCCGACTACAGTGTTTCGTCCACGCGAAGCACTAGGTAGTCTACTCCGTTTCAAAAACGTCCTGCACCTTTCTCATTTTTTGTCTATTCATCTTAGCGTAGAAAGCTTCGAGTTCTTCCTCACTGATCTCCTCGATGAAGGTAGAGTAAATATCCCAACCGGTTTCGATTTCCGTCACGCTCTCCCACTGGAATTTGAGAGTCCTCTTGCGAATTAACTGGAGCTGATTACGGTAGCGTTTCTCTAGGACGGCGCGAAACCCGGGATGAGCGTTCTCGAGCAAATGGCTTAAAAGATTATCGTGGGCATCGATCGCGACTGTAACGTGCCTCGGCGAGATACCGAAGAGTACATCTACGTTGGTGGGATAGCGGGTATTTCTCGCAACGTGCTGTTTAAAGTCACCTCGCTTGAAGTGTCTGACATTTCCGAGCCCGACAACATGTTCAGGAGAAGCATGTACGGTCCTATTGCGGTATTCGATCAGATCCACGCAGTCACTCTTAATTCCTGCCGGACATGGTATTCCTGCCATAGACAGAGCACGCTCTACGCGCTGATTTGCGTTCAAAGCGTCGAAGCCCGCCAGCGCTAAAGCAATGCTGTCAATGTCCTCTTCGCTTTTTATCCGTGAAGTTAGAGCCACTTCTGCCAAGAGTCTAATCAGCGCCTCCAGCGCGAACGCGGGCAGAAGCGTGGCGGACAAGAGAGGCCCGAGAGTGTTGTGTTGATAATTGATTCCCTGTACGAACGCCCACTCGGCGCGTGAAATCTGAGCCGATTCAATAAACCGATTGTAACCAAGCAAAAGCTGACCCACCTCTCGGTAAGCATGCATTCCACAGCTCGCAGCAGCGGCACAAAGCACGTCGAATGACGAGAATATTTGTCCCCGCACTTTGTGGTTGAACCACTCTTGAAATTCAGCTGGGTCCCTTGTGAACTGCCGGAGATCAATCAATGGTTCGTCCATTGCAAATTCCTCTACAGGCTCAATGATAAAGTTATTGATAACGGCATCTTTAAACTCCTTGGATCGCACTAAGATATCGCGGTTGAACCCTAGTCGGCTCCAAGTATTCCTCCTTGTTAGAGGAAGCTCTTCTCGAGCCCGCGAAATAAAACTGCGAGCTACATGAACGGGAGAGAGTGAAATTAGTAATGTTGCGCAATATCAAGCCAGTCACGTTTATAAGCGTTTATAATTATTTTTTAAACTTAGAAACAACGGCGAAGGGTGAGTCTATAACACGTTATTCACCAATTAGTTACGCAATATGCGTGATTCTAGACAGTTAAACTATGCGTATACCGCTTACATATCCTACCTAGCTCATTGCTTCTGCGGATTTATAAGTGGCGTCATTGGCGCTGCCTTTGGCAGTGAGGAGGCCGTTTTTCCCGGTGCTTAGCGCGCGTAGCCAGGGAAATAGGGGGACGCGGATCCGTTCCTATTGACTTAGCACCGGTGTTCGGTTATTCGTTCCTCATGA
>JBBSTN010000208.1:0-6514 GCA_038235845.1 Gemmatimonadales bacterium
GGCAAGATTCACGACCACCGAGTGCGGGGGCAGCTGTGCCAGTTCGCGCGTGCCGATCATACCGCGGGTGTCTTCGGCGAGCGGTACGTGAACGGTGAGAATGTTGGATTCTGCAAGCAGGTCGTCGAGTGTGGCCGCACGACGAACGCGAAGCGAAGCGAAGCGTTCGTCAGCGATGTACGGGTCGTATGCCACGACGCTCATGCCGAAGGCATGAGCGCGGGTTGCAACTTCTCCCCCGATTCGCCCCAGCCCGACGATCCCAAGCACCTTACCACGAAGTTCGCGACCCATGAATTGCGAGCGATTCCAGTTCCCTTCGCTCATGGTTCTCGACGCTTGCGGAATATGGCGGAGAAGAGAGAGGACCGTGCCGAAGAATAGCTCGGCGACAGCAACTGTGTTTCCGGCAGGAGCATTGATAATCGCCACGCCAAGAGAAGTGGCGACATCCATGTCGATATTGTCGACTCCAACTCCTGCCCGTCCGACCACCCGAAGTCTCGGGGCATGCCGGAGAAGTTCCGCAGAAATTCTGGTGGCACTTCTTCCCACTATGGCGTCGTAGTTCCCGATGCACGCAAGGAGTTCAGCCTTCTGCATCGTCGGCACCTCGTCGACGACCAAATCGCTTTCCGTAAGCAGGAGTGCGACGCCCTCGGCATCGACATCATCTGTTACCAGCACCCGATATTTTGTGGGTTGACCGCTCTCAGCGTACAAAATTATTTCGTTCGAGGGTTGCTCTCAGACTTTCTTTCATCGCCATGAGCAGTTCATCGCGAGAGGCTGGTGAATCGTCTCGCACATGCAGCTCTACACCATCCGCAATCGGAATGCGACGCCAGGAGCTTAGCCCGTCTCCATTGTTGGAGTTTCTCGCAGCATCGAGATTGAGGCTGAGCGCAGGTGCAAGCGCCTGAGCCACGCGTCGCTCGAGAGCATCTCCAGTAACCTCCCGCATTTCCGACTTGATCGCGTCAAGGGTCTGACCCTCCCGCTGCCGGATCTTGATTCCCAGAAGCTGGATGAGATGTCGGTACCCATAAGTGGCGGATGTACCAGCACCTTCTGGCCGGTCCAGCAGGCGGTTCGCGACGTAGTAGCGAACCGCGCGCGCGCTCGGCGCAGCTCGCGCAGAGGCGTTGGTTGGTTTCATGCCAGCAGCATCTACCAGAGATGCCGCATGTGCAGCCAGCCCGCGGGCATTCCAGGGGGCTAATCGCGCGTGAGCGCGCAGGAGAAGAACAGGAGACTCGGCCATGGGCTGCGGAATATACCGGCAGCCGAAGCGAAGCGGCGAGATATTTGAATCAATATTTATGAAAACCCGCCAGTTTGCAGCATGACGAAGCGCCAAGCCGCCCGTGTGACACTCCCCAGTATCACCACCATACAACCGGACGACCTGACGCCTGCCAATACTACGCTTTCACCTGCAACATCAGGACTTCGAGAACAGCATTCCTCTTTTCGTTAAAGTAGCCGTCCTCGGGAATGGTACGCCGCACGTTTAAAATCGGATTTAATCACCGCTATCAGATTTAGCGGGATGGGTTTGGGCACCCAGCGCTGTTTCGATTCCGATCGACGCCGCGTGTCGGGCAATTATCGCCAGATCCACAGGCTTTTCCAGCAGATGCATGGCGCCGAGCCTGAACGAGGCCTGACGATTCGAGTCGTCAGGATACGCAGTGAGGACCAGAACCATGGCATCCGGGGAAAGCATGCCAGCAAGCGCCAGCACCTGAAGGCCACCATCCCTCTTTCCCGCTAATCGCAAGTCGGTGACCACGAGATCGAACTGCTGCGATCTCAGCTCGGAGAGCGCCTCCGAAAGCAGCTCGGCGCCTACGACGTTGTTCTTTCCCGCCGAGAAGAGTTCAAGCAGAATCGCACGAATCGAGGGCTCGTCCTCGACAACGAGGATGCTCTTTCTCTGGCGGCGTTCGTTGGCGTGATCCCGTTCGCGGGTAGTATCAAAAGGGTGGGTGACGTATTCTTCTTGGGAAGTCATACCATTGCACTAAGCGATAGCCGTGCCAACTATGTGTCCGCGTATAAGTCCATGCAGTTCAACTGCTTACAGCCCTATGGCGATAAGTCGCAAGCGGCGGAACTGACCGACTTCCGTACAGTAGTGGCGTCCGAGACGCCCGAAATTCAGACGCCCAAGAGGAGGGTCAGATTATTTCAGGATACTGTTTGAGCTTCTGCTGAAGCGTCGACCGCGCTATGCCCAGCTTTCTTGCGGCGTGAGTGCGGTTTCCTGAGCACTCGTGTAAGGCCTTCGCGATGGCGTTACGCTCGACGTTTTTCAGGGAGCTGCCGAAATGTTCTTCGCCCCACCGGTTCTCGCCGCGCTGGTGTAATGCGGCACCTGCCGCCAGGTGGGGACCGCCGTTGATTTCGGGTAAGCCGAGATGAACGGATTCAATGTCGTCGCCATCGGCGAGGATGGCGGCTCGCCAGAGTGCATTTTTGAGTTCGCGAATATTGCCGGGCCAGGCATAATCAGCGATGGCAGCGAGTGCCGATGGGGTGATTCTCGTGCCCTCCGGCTTCAACTGTTCTGCGAGGGTCCCGATTCGATCCGGTCTTGCGCGAAGAGGTGGAAGGCAAATCGTCAATACCTTGAGTCGGAAGTAAAGGTCAGCGCGAAAATCGCCCTTTTCCACTGCCTCCTCGAGATGCCGGTTGGTAGCGACGATTATGCGCGCAGCGCAGCGAAGTTCTGTAGTGCTGCCCAATCTGCGAAAGCGACGCTCTTCGATGGCTTTTAGTAGTCGAGGTTGAATTTCCAGCGAAAGCTCGCCGATCTCATCGAGAAATAAGGTGCCATCTCCAACAACTTCAAGGAGCCCGCGTTTAGCGGTTTTGGCATCTGTAAACGCGCCTCGTTCGTGGCCGAACAGATTGCTCTCGAAGAAGGTTGGAGTCATGGAAGAGCAGTTGAGCTCGACCCAAGGTGATTTGTTTCGCCCCGAACGATCATGAATTTGCCGGGCAACGTAGCCCTTTCCCGTACCCGTTTCTCCCTCCAGCAGTACGGGAGCATCGGCGTTGCGAGATGCCAGGTCGATCAAGCGCTGGACGCTGGGAGGCTCCAGGGTGACGGGGTTTTTGAGTTCCTTGCCATCTTTTCGTGTCGATCCTGCACCGCGGAGAAAACCGAGTTCGCCCTTCATACGCTCGCGCTCGGCCACACTCTCGACAGCGCGGGCGAGAACGCGGAGGTCGACCGGCTTTTGCAGTACGTCCGAGGCGCCAATTCGCATAGCCCGTACTGCGATCTCGACGTCCGCGTAGCCGGTGAGCAGGATCACTCCGACGTCGGGATCGTCAGCACGCAGTGCTTCCAGTGCGACGATTCCGTCGGCGTCGGGCAGGCGCAGGTCGAGCAACACCACATGGGGGGCGTGCTCCGCCGCCATTTTTCTCCCCTCCGTGGCGGTGGCCGCACCTCGCGCGGTATGTCCAAGACCCTCCAGAAACTCGATAAGAGTGGCTCGGAGGTTGTCATCGTCGTCTATGACGAGAACGGATTGGGTTACGGACACGTGACCGGCGGTAGCCGAATGGACATCACGGTGCCGCTCTCCAGACTGCTCTCGAGGCCGATGCTTCCTCCGTGCTCGTGGATGATCCGCTGGCAGAGCGCCAACCCGATTCCCGTCCCACCTGGCCGTGCGGAGAAGAAAAACTGAAATACCTGCGGGAGCGCGTCGGGTGGAACTGGCGTACCCCCGTTAGACAGTTGGCAATTCCATCCGACGGCGGCGCCATTTGCTTCCGCCACGCCGCTTTGCAGCCGTAAAATCCCCCCTTCAGGGGACGCTTCGCAAGCGTTTGCCAAGACATTGCGGAATACCTGACCCAATTGTTCGGCATCGAACAGTGCCGCCGCGTTGCCGCCTCGCCGTCTTTCCAACTTTAACGACTTCTTCTTGATCCTGGCGCGTTCCCCTTCGAGGATATCGTCCCAGACGTCGTCTGGATTGCCCACGGTTCGATTCGATTTGCTGGGCCGGCCAAACTCGAGCAGAGAAGAAACCATGCGATTGAGTCGCTCGACCTCGCTGAGAATTCGCCCCACATTGCGTTCTACTGTAGGGTCATCGGGCGTGCGAAACTGGATCAGCTGAGCGGCAGAGGAGATTCCAAAGAGGGGGTTTCGGAGTTCATGCGCCACGCCAGCTGAAACTTCGCCAATCGCTTCGAGTCGTCTTTTATCCTCGACTCGTCTTACCAGCAGCGCTCGCTCGACTGCTACCATGGTTTGAGCGGCGATAACGCCAAGAACCCGCATCGACTCCTCGAGCGCTTGCTCTGACTCGATCGATTCGGCGCTGATGGTGATCGCACCGCTGATGCCCTGGCTTCCTATCAGCGGCGCGGTAAGCTCGAGGCCGGAGGCGGTATGATCCATTATCACTTCGCCTTGGGCCAACGCGCTTCGCCACAGGGGCTTCAGGCGGCTTGCAAGCATCGAATTGCTCACATCTTCGACATTGTAGCCGTCGCGATAGACCAACCGGAGCTCGCCGTCATCACTTTCCGATAGCGCCATTGCGAAACCGTTCCAGGACACGGCGCGACGCAGTTGATTGGCGACTTCCGCGTAAACCCGGTCGAGCGAAATGGCTTCTGATAACGCCATGCCAGTGTGGATCAGCGCCTCGCGTGACCGGTGACTGGAGGTAATGTCGACAGTGGAAAAAACGAAGCCGGTGATTTCACCGTCGGATACGAGCGGGTTGACGTTCATGAGAAAGACGCGTTTCTCAGCGGGTGAATCGCAGGGAAACTCCCACCTCATCATCGGAGCGCGCCGCTCCCGTAGCAGGATCATCGCTCTCTCGATCTGGTCTCGAATGCCCGGATCGCTGGTGGTTTGGAGGACAGATTTTCCGATGACAGAGTTCGAGCTTTCAAGGTGGGAGGCGTTATTCTCCCTGGCGAAGTTCGACCACAATCCGGTTGTTGCCGTGATTCTCCCATCGAGATCCGTCGCCCAGATCGTGATGGGCAGGGCGTCGAGGACGTCCCGGGCTGGCGGTTCGACCATTCGCAATGCAGCGCCGGTTGCAATTGCGGCGGAGCTGGCGTGTTCATCCGGATTGTTTTCTGGCAGGCCTCGGCGGATATCGGTCACCTGTGCAACATACGGTGGTATCCGGGGCAAGGCAGATGGGGACGTGAGGGCGTCCGATTATGAACGCCCCCCGTACTCATCCTCGTCTCATTACGAATTCACCACTTTAGCGCTTCTTCGGCGTGCCCTTGGCTGGAGCAGGTTTCTTTGCCGGAGCCGCAGGTTTCTGTTGGGAGGCCTTCTTTTCAGTCGGTTTCGCAGGCGCTGTTTTGCCCGTGGGCGATTTTGCCGCGCTTTTGGCTGGCGTCGCTTTAGCCGGTGCGGACTTTCCTTCCTTCTTTGCAGGAGCCTTGGAGGTAGCCGGTCTGCCCGCTGATTTAGCGGGCGGGTTGCCATTCCCGCCTGCTGTTTTGGGAGACCCGGGCTTTGTCTTGTCATCGGCCGATTTCCGCGCGGAAGCGGATTTTCCGGCCGACTTCGTCGACGATTTGCCACCTTTTGAGGAGGGCGGCGAGTCACTGCCGTCGTCGTCTCCATCGAGGTCGTCGGCGTCGGCGTCGGCATTATCTCCTTCTATGTCGTCACCGCTGTCGTCGCTACTGTCTTCATCGAGCCCATCATCGATCAGGCCGTCGTCGTCCGCATCATCCGAGCTGTCCGAGTCGTCGAGGTCGTCGTCTTCTCCAGCATCGTCATCAACGATCGACTTGGAAGCTTTTGGTTTGGAGGTCGACTTGAGGACACCTGGATTCTTGGGAGGACGGCCCGGCCCGCGCCGAACAACCGGACGGTCGAACATATCCTCCTCGTCTTCCTCCTCCTCTGCTCCATCCTCTTCAAAGCTGTCGGCGTCTGCGTCCTCGTCTTCATCGTCGTTGTCGTCGGCGCTGTCCCAGAGACCGTCGTTGTCGTCGGACGGCCCGCTGTAACCATCATCGTCTTCGTCGTCGTCGTACGATGAACCGCCATAACCACGTAGATCGCCGCGCCTCGAAGGGCCGGCGTTCAATTCATCTTCTTCAAAAGTCCCGTCACCACGCGGCATGGCCGCCCTCCCTCAAAAAAAGGTGCATCTAAAATGCGTACACCCTAGTACATAGACAAAGAGCTGGCGTCAAGCGGTATTCCCGAATTAGGCAGAAATCGCCTCTACATGCGTGGAATCTCGGGCACCTCCCCCCGTCTGATCACCTCGCCGAGTGCGGTGAAGACTTCCGGATCCAGCAAGCTGCCGATCTGGGTGTTGAGATATTCGAGCGTCGACGCGGGCGTCATCGGGTCCCGATACGCCCGCTTTGACGTGAGTGCGTCAAATGCGTCGGCGGCCGTGAGTACCCTTCCGCCTATAGAAATGCCATAGCCAGCAATGCCGCGGGGATATCCCGTGCCGTCCCAGTGTTCGTGGTGATCAAGAATGAA
>JBBSTN010000209.1:0-6498 GCA_038235845.1 Gemmatimonadales bacterium
CAACCAGATTTCCGAGCCGACCAGCAGGTGGCTCTGCCTCAATCGTCACGAATATCTCGGTGTCGCCGCTAGGGGCGTCGCGAAACATGACAGTACCATTGTTGGGAACTTCAGCCGGCTCGATGGACTGCCACGCAATCCACTCGTTCACCTTCTCATCCACGATCTCCGCTTCCCATTCGACGCTCGTTCCGACGGGGCCCTTGGTGACCCAATGCGACTCCGTATCAGACAGCACGTCAACACGCTCAAGGTGCGTCATGAACTGAGGAAGACGAGAGAAATCGCGCCAGATGGCGAACAGCTCCTCACGCGGTCGAGCGATTTCGATGCCTTCCCGGACAACTATTGCGTGCTCGGGATTTACCTCCACCGCCGCTCCGCGAACGCGCTCCTCAGCAGTGCTCAGGCCGAACATTCCGTAGCCATAACAGTGTCCGGTCACCCCGCGAAACAGAAACTTGGCCCCGGTGGCAGCTGCAATAGCACCAATGGGCCCCCGGCGTTTCAGGCCGTAGGCAGCAAGCACGCCACCAATGAGAGTGGATGTAATCCGCTCATTTTTCCCCACATTGACGCAGGCAACGCGGTTCTGGAGAGAATTAGACCGACGCAAGCTGCGGTTATATCGGTCGTTGCGTTGAAGCGTACGTGACAGCGTCGAAGACACGGTTGTTACTCCTCTTTCCCAGTCATACCCATCGCCTGATCGTCAACAAGAATGGCGTCGACCCGTCCGCTGCTTGCACCGGCCAGAACCACAGTGTACGAATGGCCCGCCAGGAACTTCATGTCTTTCTTGAGCAGCTCACGCTTGGTGCGATCCGACCTGACAGTAAGCATGCCCTGCATCGGGTCCAGCTCCTTGTAACCTGCCTCGGAGCCGAAATTGACGTTGTCGAAGACTGGGTCAACGACATTCTGCATGATCACATCAATCTCACCCGCGCCACTGATGCCGTTGATTACACGAAGACGCATTTTACCGGCATCCGGAACGATTTCGTCGTGAAGTACACGCAAACGAACTCCGCCGTCGTTTTCGTGCAGGGCGACGACGGTGTAGCGGGATCCGTCCTTCATCATCTCGTTGTTGGAAGCGATCGTCGTGTCTCTGGCTCCGCTCCTGACGCGAAAGCGCGCGACGTTGTCTTTAAGTTCGATGTACGGCGTTACTGCTTGATAGTCGACGTTGGTGAACAGTGAGATGTCATCAGCGGAAACTTCCACGCCGTTCATGCCAGGCATCGCGTTGATCATGCGAACCATCGACAGGTCCTTCCGCTCTGCAGCATTCGCAGGTTCGGAAACCATCGACCCGGAGCCGGCAGCCTCACTCTTGACTGCAACATCGTCTTTTTTGTCCTTATCGCATGCTGAGGCTGACAATAACAGCAATCCTGTTACAGCCAGCTGGCCAATTCGAGAATTATTCATGCAAACTCCGTGAGAAGGTATGACTGCGGTAGGCTACTGCGATCGGCGACGTTTGCGGCCAGAGATCAGGCCTATAACCAGCGTCACGAGGAAAAACACCAGAAACACGAACACAAGTATTTTGGCGATCTCAATAGAGGTGCTGGCTACACCGCCAAAGCCGAGGAAGGCAGCTATGATCGCCAGCAAGAGGAACCCAAACGCCCAACGCAACATGATTTCCTCCGATTTTAATCTCTTTGCAAGCCTGAACAAGAACTATGTGCCTCAGCCGGGCCCGGTTGTCGCCATCTCGTGCATCCTTTATGCCGCTGCGCTTAACGCGATCGATCGATGAGAACTTCGCGCACATCTGCAATTCCCAGACCGGATACCCGCAGAGCCACCAGCAGGTGATAAAGAAGGTCGGCCGCCTCTTCCTTCATTCGATCCCTGTCGTCGTCGGCGCAGGCAATCGCAAATTCCATCGATTCCTCGCCAATTTTCTTGAGACGAAGATTTCGGTCGCCAAGCAGACGACGGGTATAGCTCGCAACCGCCGCCGGATCCTTCGCGCGGTCTGAGATGATAGCGTCGGTAATCGACACAGCATCCGACAGAAGCGCCTCTTCCCGAAAACATGAGAATGTCCCGTTATGGCAGGCGGGGCCCGCGGTATAAACCCGAGCGAGTACCGCATCACCATCGCAGTCGGCGGTGAGCGACACGACCCGCTGAGTGTTGCCGCTCGTCTCACCTTTTCGCCACAATCCGCGGCGCCTGGACGTGTAGTGCATTTCGCCCGTTGACACAGTCATCCCTATCGCGTCCCTGTTCGCGTATGCGACCATCAGGACAGCACCAGTGACCACGTCCTGAGTTACGACGGTGATAAGACCGCCGCCCTTGTTATAGTCGAGCGTGTCAGGATCAAACTGTGCTGGGATGACGCGCGCCTCAGCGATATTTTCTGAGAAGTGCCCGGGAAGTGGAGCTTCGTTCATCTATTGCTCGATGTTTGATTTTCTGGCCACGCGCACGCACTCGCCAGCTGGGGTCCCGCCTCCGCGACGCGCATCTTATTCAATATCATGCAGATATTCGCGCACCGGCCGTGCCAGCGCAGCGTTGGTGGCAATCGCACTATCGCTGAAAGCGGTTCGCACACCATTCCAGCCTGTGAATACACCGCCAGCTTCTTCGACAATCGGCTGAAGCGCCGCTGCGTCCCATGGATTGACGATGTCGTCAACCATGATGTCCGCGCGACCGGTGGCCACTAACAGGTATCCATAACAGTCACCCCAGGTGCGAGCCACCCCCACCGATGCCGCCAGCGAACTCCACTTCCGTGCTCGGCCACTCGAACTCTGGCCGGTGGGCAACGTCCGCTCGGGGAATCTATCGTCTGTAGTCAGCGCCGTAGCGCGCGCGAGGTCGCTCACGGTCGACACGTGGGCAAGGACTCCGTTCCACCAGCAACCTTCGCCGGGAGCCGCGCAGGCGAGCTCATCCACCGCAGGAAAGAATGCCGCGCCCGCCAGCACCGTTTCTCCGTCGCAGCATGCCACCAGGGTTCCCCAGAGAGGAACTCCGCGGACAAACGCCTTCGTACCGTCGATTGGATCGATTATCCACTTTCGTCGCGCATCCGGATGCACGGGGTCGAACTCCTCGCCAATTATTCCGTCCTTCGGAAATCGCTCGGAAATCCATTTGCGTGCAAGCAACTCGGACTCCCGATCGGCAACTGTAACGGGCGAACCATCGGCCTTTATGTCGACATCCACACCAACCGGCGCGCGATACCATCGCATCGCATGACGGCCGGCAATCTGAGCTACCTCTGCGGCCGCCTCCATCAGACTCTTCATCGATGCATTGTTTTTCGCGCCCGGACTCACGCGTTAACGCCTGAAGCACGCCGCACCGGAAACCCTGCCTCCGACATAGCCTGCTTTAGAACGCGAACGGTAGTAACTCCGTCGTGAAGAATGCCGGCAACCAGAACTGCGTCTGCGCGCCCGTGATCGAGAGCTTCAACCAGATGCGATGGCTGGCCTGCTCCACCAGACGCGATAACCGGCACCGAGACCTCGTCCGACACAGCGCGGGTGAGAGCAATATCGTAGCCGTTCCGCGCGCCATCTCGATCTATCGACGTGAGCAGAATCTCGCCGGCCCCACGCTCCACACATTCGCCGGCCCATTCCACGGCGTCGAGGGCAGTCTCCTCCCTTCCCCCCTTTGTCCACACTCGCCAGACACCGCCGGCATCCTTCTTTGCATCGATACTAGCCACAACACATTGCGCACCAAATCGATGTGCCGCGTCCGTGATGACTTGAGGGTTCGAGACAGCGGTGGAGTTGAGAGACACCTTGTCCGCACCTGCGCGAAGTGCACGCGCCACATCATCGGCGCTGCGAATACCGCCGCCAATTGTAAGCGGCACAAATAGACGTTCTGCAGTACGGCGCGCCACATCGAGAAGTGTTGCACGTTCCTCAGCGCTCGCCGAGATGTCGAGAAAGGTGATCTCGTCGGCGCCTTCGAGTTCGTACTTGGCGGAAAGCAGTACCGGGTCACCCACGTCACGCAGACCTTCGAACTGCACCCCTTTCACCACGCGAGACCCCTTCACGTCGAGACAGACAATCAATCGTCTGGTGAGCATGCGCTCAGGACCCCCGGATATCGAGCATGACGGCCCCTTTCGTACTGAAAACGGCTCCCGTTTCCCGAAGCGACTGACGGAGAGATAATCCCAGCGCCTTGATGGCAGCCTCGACGATGTGGTGTTTGTCCTTACCCCGCAGCACACGCGCATGAAGTGTCACTCGGGCATTGTCGGCAAACGATCTGAGAAAGTGATCCCATATTGAAGATGGCAGTGGCCCGCGATAATACGGCCGGCCGCCGATATCGATCACGATCTGCACGAGCGCATCGTCCATCGGTACAGTACACTCGCCATATCGTGCACAACCCGCTGGCGCGAATGCGGCAATGGCCTGGCCAAGTGTAATCGCCACATCTTCGATAAGATGATGACGCATGTCCCCGGTAGCCTGCACATCAAGATCAATTCCGGAATAGCGCGCAAACGCCGTCAACATGTGATCAAGAAACGAGTCGCCGGTGCTGACGCGCGCTGTCCCGGTGCCCCTCACGAGTTCGCAGCGAATCTGCGTTTCCTTCGACTCCCGAACGACAACGGTCATAAAGAGAAATCCTCAACGAGTCTGCGTGCATCGAGCACGCCGGTGTAAAGCGCCATACCAAGTACGGCACCAGCTATTCCACGGTGCTCGAGCGCATGCATGTCACTGAGCGAGGCGACACCGCCAGAAGCGAGCACGGGCCACGCGCTGGCTTCCGCAACATCTTCCATTAGTGAAAGATCAGTGCCTTCCATCAGGCCTTCCTTGTGCACGGCCGTGACGAGCACGCCAGCCAATGGAAGCTCACCCAACTCCTCCACGAAACTTACGACGTCGAGTTTGGAGCTCGCCGTCCAACCTCTCGTGACAACTCGCCGGTCACGCACATCTGCGGCGACGATAAGTCGGCCGGGAAACTCGTATGCCATGTCGCGGCGCCAACTTTCATCTTCGACTGCACGAGTACCCACTACAATCCAGCTCGCACCTTCGTCGAGTAGCCGTTCTATCTGGGCTGCCTCCCGAACTCCGCCGCCCACCTGCACGGGCACCGTGCTCTGTCGCAGCAGTTCGCGAATGACCTCTTCATTCCCGCCATTACTCGTGGCCGCATCGAGATCAACGATGTGCAACCTTGTAAAGCCTTCTCTCGTCCAATCGCGCGCAACCTCGAGAGGATCTTCGATTCGCACCCGTTCGTCGCTGTAGTCGCCACCAACGAGTTGAACACACGCGCCTTCGCGAAGATCAACCGCAGGAATCGCTATCATGTGAGAGCCTGTGATGCGAACTGTGTTGAGGAGGTCGACAGAAGATTCTCCTTCACGCCGGCGGCGAAATCGATAAACGCAGCTACAAAAGCCACGCCGGGAGCACTCGACTTCTCCGGATGAAACTGTGTACCGACAGCATTTGCCACAGCTACACTCGCCGGGAATCGGTCGCCGTCGTGCTCACTCCATCCATCCACGCACTCAAGAGCACTTTCGTCGGGACGACAGGCATAGCTGTTTGCGTAATAGGCAATATCCAGCCCCGACGATGTGATCAGCGCATTGGAAACGCCTTCGAGCGGATTCCATCCGATCTGTGGAATACGCTCGCTGTGAAGCGGTGTCACCCGCCCCGGTATGATGCCCAGTCCTGCCCCGCTGCCTTCGTCGCTGCCGTCAAAAAACAGCTGCATGCCGAGGCAGATGCCCAGACAGGGAAGGCCGCTCAGCAGCGCATCACGCATGGCATCACGGCCCGGCGCAAGTCGCTCCGCCGCAGGTGTGAATGCGCCAACGCCCGGAAGCACCAGTGCATCAGTGTTCCTGACCGCGCTTACCGGGTCGGTGTCAACACGCACCGCGGCACCGGAAAGCTCAAGGGCCTTTACAAGTGAATGCAGATTGCCAGCGCCGTAATCAAAGACCGTAATCTGCATCGCCGCTCTCGACCGGAAATTCATCCGTTCACCTCGCGGACAGCGGGCACAAACGCCTCGAGAAAAGTTTCCATGAACTCCCATGGCCCAACGCTGATTCGCATCGCATCGCCAACGTGCGGCAGGTCAACAAAAGGTCTGACGGCCACACCTCGCGACCTGAGTGCCGCGCCGACTTCCACACAATTGTCGACCGGTACACACAGAAAGTTGGAATGCGACTCGAGGGGCGAAAACCCAAGCGCGCTAAGCTCGCCAGCCAGTCGTTGCCGATTTGATACCGCCAGTGCCACATGCTCGTTCACCCACTCCAGACCGTTTGTCAACACGGCCATTGCAGCACTCTCGGCCAACGCATTGAGCTTGTAGGGACCACGAGACTTCTCCACTTCCCGCACCAGCGCCGGTTGGCCGATTGCGTAGCCAACACGCAGACCGGCAAGACCAAATGCTTTGGACATCGTGCGAATGATGAGCACGCGGTCGGAC
>JBBSTN010000210.1:0-6474 GCA_038235845.1 Gemmatimonadales bacterium
ACGGTTCTCGACGCGCCGGACAATATCTGTGTTAGTCCGCGTGGCGGACTCGTAATATGCGAAGACGGCGGCGGCACGCAGTATCTGCGCGGACTTACAACCGAAGGAATGATTTTCGACCTCGTCCGTGCTGGCCGCCGTCGGACGCAACAGAGTTCGCTGGCGCATGTTTCAGCCCGGATGGACGTGCTCTGTTTTTCAACACGCAGGGATCCACCAGTAGCAGGGGCACCGAACGCGGAGGAACGTTCGCCCTCTGGGGAACGTGGGAAGGAGGAGCACTCTGATGAAAATCAACTTCACCGTGAAAGAAGCAGCTGTCGCACTCGTACTCGCCGTCTCGCCGCAGCTCCTGCACGCGCAGGTACTGACCTTCGACGATGTAGCTACGAATGCATCGGGCTTTAATAGCTCTGCCTTCAGTTCGTATCAGGGATATCAGTTCGAAAACTTTGGTGTGCTCACGACGAGCGCTATCGGCACCGGCATGAACGCGGTTTCGGGAACCAAGTTTGCGTACGGTCAGGCCGACGGCTCGAGCTTCATCTATCGAAATAGCACGCCCGGGTTCAGCCTGTTCGATGGATGGCTCTCATATCGACAGTTCACTGCGGATCCGATTGGTCCACTTGCCATCACGGTGTTCGGGTACCGTGCGGGTGAGGTGGACGCCGCATATCAATCCCAAGTTCTTCTGACGAACAGCGCGCAGCTATTCAGCTTCAACTTCGTGAACGTCGAAGAAGTCGAATTTGCGACGCAGAATCTGCAGGTAAACGGTTTATCAACGGTGCTCGCTGTAGACCACGTGCGATTGGAACTCGTACCCGAACCATCGACTGTAATTCTTCTTGCGGTTGGAATGGGCGGAATGTTGGTTGTTGTCCGTCGAACAAGAGATCGGCGCACTCCCTATTCCGGATAGACCTCAAAAATTCCAGCCGCACCCATTCCTCCACCAATGCACATTGTAACCATGCCATAACCGCCACCACGACGACGCAGCTCATGAAGGAGCTGCGTCGTCAGTTTGGCACCCGTTGCGCCCAGTGGATGGCCAAGCGCGATTGCGCCGCCATTCACATTGATGATCGACCGGTCCATGTCGAGTTCCTGTATCACCGCCAGCGCCTGGGCAGCAAAGGCTTCATTGAATTCAATGAGCTTGATTTCGCTGAGCGACAGACCCGCACGTGCGAGCGCCTTGGGTACCGCGGCGACAGGTCCCATTCCCATAATGTCCGGTTCAACACCTGCCGTGGCGAAGCTCACAAAACGCGCGAGGGGCGAGATGCTGAGCGACTTTGCACGCTCCGCGCTCATTACGAGCACGGCTGACGCGCCGTCCGAGAACGGACTGGCGTTGCCAGCAGTTACCGTCCCTCCCGGTACGAAAGCCGGGCGCAACTTGGCGAGTGCTTCAACCGTCGTGCCGGGTCGTGGACATTCGTCGGTGTCAAACGTGGATTCGACAATCGATTTCTGAGCACCATTCCAGGAGTAATTCTGCACGGGAATCGGGATTATCTGTGAGCTGAACGCCCCCGCATCGATCGCTCTCGCAGCTTTTTGCTGACTGTCACATGCAAACTCATCCTGCTGCTCACGCGTGATATGCCATCTCGCCGCCACCCGTTCCGCAGTGAATCCCATGCCAATCATGCTTTCGGTTAGCTCCGGCGAAAGTCGCGTGTGATAACCCGACATTGGCACCTGACTCATCATCTCGATGCCACCTGTGAGCACCGCGTCGCCCATACCACTCATGACAGCCTGCGCACCGTACGCAACAGCCTGTAAGCCAGAAGAGCAGAACCGGTTGACAGTCGCCGCCGAGGTCTCGACTGGAAATCCAGCTCGAAGCCATGCAAGGCGCCCATGGTTGAGACCCTGCGAGGCTTCAGGCATCGCACAACCCCACTGAACATCTTCGACATGTGCCGGGTCGAAGTTTGCCCGTTCGAGCGCAGCTTTCATCACGGCCGATGAAACGTCGACGGGATGTAGGCCGGCCAGCGAACCGTCGCTTTTCCCACGCGCCACGGCAGTTCGGACGGCACTTACGATTACTGGTTCAATCATTCTCTATCCCGGTTGAGCCGCAGATGCTTCGAATCGAATCGAATCGAATCGAAGTCGCGAGTTGGCGAAAAAATCTGTCACGTCAGTTGCGGAGCGGTTTGCCTGTCTTGAGAGTATGCGCAATCCGCGCCTGCGTTTCCTTTGTACCTAGCAAAATCAGAAATTGCTCTCGCTCCAGGTCGAGTAAGTCCTGCTCGGTTACAGTGCGCGGAGGCCCATCTCCTCCACAGAGTACATATGCCACGGCCCGGCCCACCCGAACATCGTGATCCGACGCCTGGCCCGCCTCCCTCGCAGCAAAAAGTGCGTACTCGAGATTGCCGAGTCCCTCCCGTCCCAGCGCCGTCACCATCATTTCCTGTGGAGGCTGGTAGCCAGGTGCAAGCGAGAGGACACGCGCCTTGGCATCGGCGAGATGCTGATCCCGGTTCATGCTTACACGGTCGGATCGACGCAGGAAACCCAACGACTTCGCTTCCAGGGCCGACGTACTGGTGGTGGCAAAGGCGATCAACTTGAACGCTCGCTTCACAGCGGCAAACAGATCGACCTCCTCGTACTTATCCAGTTCCGAAGTGAACCGCATTAGCAGCTCCTTCGTGCCGCCACCGCCGGGAAGCAAGCCGACGCCCACTTCCACCAAGCCTATATATGTCTCCGCGTGAGCCTGCACAGCATCGGCGTGCAACGTGAACTCGGCTCCCCCCCCAAGGGTCATGCCGGCCGGTGCTACGACCACAGGAAAAGGTGCTCGACGGATTGCCATCGATGTGTCCTGAAACGTCTTGCAGGAGGTTGCGATGTCATCCCATGCACCGGCAGAAACCGCAAATGAAACGAGCGACAGGTCTGCGCCAACGCTGAACGCGCGAGGGTCATCATTGCCGATGACGACGCCATTATAACCGAGTTTTTCGATTTTTTCGAACGCCTTCAACAGACCATCAAGTACTCCCTCTCCGAGACTGTTCATCTTCGACCTGAATTCAAAACAGGCAACACCATCGCCGATGTCGATAAGCCGAGAAACCGAATTTTCATCGAGCACTTTACCGGATGCAGCACGTTGCTGCAGTGATATGCGGCCGGAGATCGCCGGTATATCCGCGTAATCCCCGTCGAATGTCAGATACTTTCCGTCCCGGTAAAAACTTCCGTTCACACGAGACAAAAGTGCAGGTCTGCTCATCCTCCTGGCAGCAAACTCCTGCCCTAACCAGTCTGCGCCAAGTGCATCCATGATGCGAAACGGCCCGGCTTCCCAACCGTATCCCCATTCCATCGCCCGATCGATTGAAACGATGTCATTGGCGAGTGTTGGTGCAAGCGTGAGCGTGTAGTGCGCCACATCTACCAGGTGCGCACGCAGGAACTCACCATGTTCGCCCTGCATTGAGCGCACGGCCTGCAGACGATTCTCGATAGGCATACGAATCGCCGCGGCAATCTCCCCTCCTTCCAGACGCTGCTGCGGCACATAGTTGCCCGTCTTCCAATCATAGGTCTCGATTCCAACTTTCGTCTTCCGATAAAATCCACCGCCGGACTTGTCGCCTATGCGACCCGACTTCACGAGCTCAGTCGTCCACGATGGCAGTGAGAAATTCTCCCCGGTAGATGCACCGATACCTTCGGTAACGTGAGCAAGAACATCCAGCCCGCTCAGATCTCCTGTACGAAAGGTGGCACTTCGTGCGCGCCCAATCAGTGATCCGGTGAGACCGTCTACTTCATCAATCGTGAGACCCATTTCCCCCATCAATCTCATCGTCGCCACCCAACCGTAGACGCCGAGTCGGTTACCGATGAAACCCGGAACGTCCCTGGCTATGACAATTCCTTTTCCAAGCGTTCGTTCAGCAAACTGTCGGAATGACGCAATCAATTCCGGCAGAGTCTCCACGGTCGGAATTACTTCCAGCAGGTGCATGTAGCGAGCTGGATTGAAAAAATGTGTGCCGAGGAAGTGATGGCGAAATTGCGCATTTCGACCTTCGAGCAACACAGTCATGGGTATGCCGGACGTATTCGACGAAACAATCGCGCCGGGCTTCATTACTTTCTCGATGCGCGCGAAGAGCTGCTGTTTGGGTTCAGCAAGCTCCACAATCGCTTCGCATATCCAGTCGCACTCGGCGAGCCTTCCTAGATCGTCTTCGGTGTTGCCCGTCTGAACGTTACGGACCGCACTCTTATCCATGAATGTCGCCGGTTTTGACTTGATAGCCTTTTGCAAACCATTTGTTGCCGGCGCATTTCGTTTCGGTGAATTTCTGTCAGCGTCTCCGGGAATGTCGAGCAACACCACTCGACAACCCGCTGACGCCGCGAGGGCCGCGATGCCACTTCCCATGGCACCAGCGCCGATCACACCAACTCTCGTTATCGGCATCGCAACCTCTCAGCCACGAAGCAAGGAGCGCAAACCAGTGTCATGGTGCGTCGGTCACCTTCGCAATTCATTATCACGTCTGGCTCCTCTCCTGGTATGCGTGTAATGCTGACATCGTGAACAGATGTCCGTTAGCCCCGCGCACGATGCTCTAACCATGCTCTGACCATGCTCTGACCATGCTCTGATCATGCTCTAACCATGCTTTATCGTCTAAACCCCGATGCTTCGTCACTTACCCAGGAGCGCAGGGTTGTTGCTCACTTTGACGTAATCTGATCGAATCCCCGCACACCAGCATAATACGATCGCACTCTGGCAATCCCCACGTCAGGGTCAGATGTAGTTGACCCGCTTTGGTGGAGCCTTCATCTCTATTTGAGAGGAGGAGTCCCCGATGCCCCGTCGTCCTTCCGCCTATCCGGCGGCATATCGTGAACAGATTATTGCCTTGGCCCGATCAGGTCGCACCTCGAAAGAGCTGGCGGCGGAGTTCGAGCCTTCTGAGCAGACGATTCGTAACTGGATCTTTCAGGCTGAAGCCGAGCGTGGAGAGCGTCCCGAAGCACTGACCAGCGAGGAGCGCTCAGAGCTCAGTCGTTTGCGACGCGAGAATCGGCAGTTGAAAGTCGAACGAGAAATACTGGGAAAAGCCGCCGCCTGGTTTGCACGGGAGTCGGGAACGATACCGAGCGACTCTTCAGGTTCGTGAGTGCCAATCAGGCCACCTATCCCATTACAACGATGTGCCACGTGATTGATGTCTCAGTGAGCGGGTACTACGCATGGAAGTGCCGTGTGCCGTCGCTCCACCATAGGCGTGACGCAGAACTGTTGGTCGCGATTCGTGCGTCGCATGCGCGCTCGAATGGCTCGTATGGAGCGCCTCGGATTCTCGGAGATCTTCGCGATGCCGGCTATCACGTCGGCCAGAAGCGTATAGCCCGTCTAATGCGCCGTGAGGGCCTCTGCGGCGTCTCCAAGCGTCGTGGGCCGCCTCGAATGAAACGCCTCTTACCGGAGGCTCCTCTCGCGCCCGACTTGGTACGTCGAGACTTCACAGCGACCGCTCCCAATCAACTGTGGGTCGCCGACATAACGTATGTACCGACAGCCTCAGGATTTCTCTACCTTGCCGTCGTAATTGATGTCTTCAGTCGTCGCGTGATCGGCTGGGCGATGCGTGACACGCTACATGCGACTGTCGTGCTCGATGCGCTGGACATGGCCGCGGTGCAACGCAAGCCCCAGGAAGTGATTCACCACTCGGACAGGGGCAGTCAATACAGTGCCTTTGCTTTCGGGCAACGATGCCAGACGCTCGGCGTCCGCCCATCGATGGGATCGCGCGGCGACGCATACGACAATGCGATGGCAGAGGCTTTCTTCTCAACGCTCGAGTGCGAATGCCTCGCGAAACACCGATTCACTTCCCGCATGGAAGCACGACTCATTCTCTTCCGCTACATCGAAGGCTGGTACAATCCGCACCGCAGACACTCCGCACTTGGTCAACGCTCACCTCTGGCTTTCGAACAGCACCACGCCGTACTATCAAACGCAGCTTGAAAACCTAACCGTCACCGCTCCACTGAAACGGGTGAAGTACAAACATCCTTTCCCGTAAAGATCGGCCGATTTTAACAATCCCAGGCAGATAGCTACGGGCAACGCCGGGCAGCGTGCCGGAAGCACACTCAGCCGGTATGCGGAGATTCCCTCCGCACCGAGTTGCAACAACTGGAGACAAAACATGGCTGTTCGCGGAAAATTGGTGTTGGCAATCTGCGCTCTCGCAACTGCGGCATGTTCGGAATCGACCACGTCACCAGCGGACGTCGATCTCAACGCACGTTTCGCCCACGAGTCGAATAACAAGGCGACACTCAGCGGCGTGCAGGGCAACAATGCAATCACCGGAAACGCGATCATCAACTATGTCGCCGGCACTGAGGGATGGCGTTCCACACTGAACCTGTCCGGACAGCTGACGAACGGCA
>JBBSTN010000211.1:0-6463 GCA_038235845.1 Gemmatimonadales bacterium
CCCTCCGAACAGAATGCAGCACTGCCGCCTGACAGTATGGCAGGTATCCGATCACACGCCGACACTGTGGCGAGTTCCGAGGAAGTCGCGCGAACGGTGCTGGCGGTATTTGGAGACGCTGCAGCCCTCAAGGTGAGCACGAGTTTCGCGGCCGAACTAGAACATGAGTGGGTTCTCGACGTCCGTTCTTATGAGACACATGAACGGGTAGCGCACTACGTCGACCTCTTTTCCGGCAGTGCCCGGGAACGCTTCGAGGATCGGCTTTCGCGCGGCACACGCTACGATGAGATGATTCGATCGAAGCTTCGCGCGGGGGGGTTACCGGAGGACCTCAAGTATCTCGCTCTTATCGAGAGCGGCTTCGATCCCAACGCGTACTCAAGGGCCGCTGCGGTGGGAATGTGGCAGTTCATGAGCTCGACAGCACGAGACGTTGGGCTCCGAGTCGACTGGTGGGTGGATGAGCGTCGGGATCCCGCATTGTCCACGGACGCCGCCGTTCGATTTCTCACCGAACTTCAGAAGCAGTTTGGCGGATCGCTATACCTCGCTGCGGCAGCCTACAATGGAGGCCCCGGACGAGTGTCTCGCGGGCTGAGCAGATTTGCCGATGAGATGGGAGAGGTAGAAGGCGAAGATCGATTTTTCGCGCTTGCTGATCAGGACTATCTCAAAGCGGAAACAAAGAACTACGTACCCCAGCTCATTGCGGCCGCGCTCGTCGCCAGGATGCCCGACCTTTACGGTCTTCGGATCCGTGCAGAGACGACCTACTCGTACGACTCGCTGCTCATGGCTCCCGGTACCAGTCTCGCGGCCGTCAGCGCTGCGAGCGGCGCGACCGTTTCGCAGATTCGTGAGCTCAACGGCGCGCTCTTGCGCGGAACCACGCCACCGGATGCTGCCTACTGGGTGAAGCTTCCTCCGGGAACAGGCCTACATACTTCGCTTGCCCTCGACTCGCTCCCAGAATCGAGTCGACTGGCGTACAGCACCAGAGCAGTGAAGGGAGGCCGTACCAGCATTTCATCTCTCGCCAAGAGCGCCGGAGTTACATCGAAGCAGCTGACGATGTTTAATCCGTCCTTGAGGACTACCAAGAGCGGCTACATAGTGGCGGGTCAGAAGGTGCGTGTTCCCGAGAGCGGCGCTGTGGCCCTCGCGCGAGACGTTCCAAATCCCTCCATCGAGAAATACGGGACGGCCACCGTCAGCGGTACGGCCAGCAAAAGTGTTCATCTGGTACGTCGTGGCGAGACAATGGGTGGGATCGCCAAAAAATACGGACTCACCGTTGCGCGCTTGAGATCGTTGAACGGGATGAAAGGGACGCGGGTACTTGCCGGACAGACTCTCCGGGTAAGGGCAGTGACCACAAAGAAAGCAACGAAGAGTGCCGCCCGGTAAGAGTCGCGGAGCCTTCCTTGTCGACAAGCATGAGCTAAACGACGAAAGCCATCAGTGAGTATCACTCACCGACGGCTTCCCCGTTAATTTCGCAGCTACACACAGCTACACAGCTACACAGCTACACAGCCGCGCGCCTGACGCTGCCGTCGACGATCAGTCGAGCGTTCCACGCCCCCGGTAGCCGCGCATAACCACCAACTCGTAGCCATTGGCGGGGTCGAGGCCCATGCTCAAAGCCTGTTGCACCGCGACCGGTCCGCGATTGTAAGTGAGAAGCGCAAGCCTCAGATCGCCCTTGTACTCCCGGATGAGCTCGCGCAGATAGCGCAATCCGATTCGCAGGTTGACCTCGGGGATCATTAGATCTTCCCTGGTTACCTCCGATTCGAACTCGCGAGCAGTGCCGAGCATGAGCTGGGTTAATCCAACTGCGCCGACGGGGCTCAGCGCTTTCGGGTTGAACACGCTCTCCACTCGCACGAGTCTAAACGCTAGTTCCGGCTCGATGCCGGCAACAATCGCCGCATCATATATCTCTCCGGCAAGCTCCGACCCAATCTTGTACTGCGAGCTGAAGGTGAAGACCTTATGAATTCGGGCGAGGGATTCGCGCCGAGCGGAAATACGGGGGTCGAGCGAAAATGGCAACGCTAATGCGCCGGACGCAGTGCGGGTAAGGACTGCACCCGCCGGACGCCACGCGGGAAGGATGGTAAGACTGGAAACCTTGTCCGTCTTTCCAGGCGCCACGCTTGCAGCTTTCTCGTTGGGAGTAAGCATTATCGCCGCCGCAAACACTAGAGATGCCGTTATCGACGCTCGCACAATTCGGCGGCGCGAAGTTCTGAAGTGCATTCGCCGCCGACGTGCGGCAGCAGCGAGGGACGGTCCTGCATTCACTATATCAACTGCTGATTCAAAATACTTATTATCATCGTTCATATATGTACCTCTTAAGGGCGGGTCACGTGCCGATTACAAAGTCGCCTTTAGTGCCGCCGCGTTTTTCGCGCAGCACAATTGCAGATATCGTCATCGTTCGATCAACCGCCTTGGCCATGTCATAAATTGCAAGCAAGGCAATCGAGACTGCTGTAAGTGCTTCCATCTCCACCCCTGTACCGGCAGTGGTTCGCACAAATGCCTCGACCGAAAGACCGGGCAAGGCATCCTCGAGCTTAATCCCCACGTCGATTGCAGACAACCGTAACGGGTGACACAGAGGAATAAGCTCAGCCGTGCGCTTAGCCGCCTGAATTCCGGCCAGCCGTGCAACCGGAATCACATCTCCCTTTGCCAACGTGTTGTCACGTATAGCTTTAAGGGTTGTAACCTTCATTAAAATCGAGCCACTGGCATGTGCGTACCTCACAGAATCGCGCTTTTCTGTGACGTCGATCATCCTGAAACTCCCCTTTTCATCGACGTGTGAAAGTGCGCTGTTTCGCAACTCCGAATCCATCCTCTTTACCGCCTCATGGTCATGTTGAGGTGCCTCAACAGCTCGGCACCGATCAGCTGCGGACTCACGTTTCCTCGCGCTCGCTGCTTCGCTGTTTCAATCAAAAGCATCGCGCGTGAACCATTGTACGCCTCATGTGCAGCTGCCGAATCGCTGCCCGATTTACTCATCTCATTCACTCTCTCCTGTACTCTGTCATGCAAAACGGCAACAAGTGCATCAAGCATATCGGAGAAAGCTCCACGGGCACCCGACACCCCAAGTTGCGCCGATAACAGAGTGGCCTCCACAATCGTTTGTGGAGATCGCTCACGCAGTGCCAGTTCCATCAACTCCTCGGCGGCACCGATCGCGCCAGCCGAAAGATCGCTGGAAAGGAGCTTACCCGGAGAGCCTGCAAGAGTTCGTGATCCCGCGCTCGCGCCGCTGATGCCGCCCGATCCCATTCGTTTTTTGACCGCCGAATTCTGAGAGAACGCTTCCATATCCGCGGCTGACAGATCTGGCACACGGAACGAGACTACCCTCGATCTGATGGTGGGTAGGAGCGAGCCGGGTTCGCTGGTGGTGATGATTATTGTGGTGTGAGGTGACGGTTCCTCAAGGAGTTTAAGAAACGCGTTAGCCGCTTGATCAGCGCCTTCCTGCGCGATCATTCGCTCCGCGTCACCAATTACAAAGACGGCGCGCCTGGCCATAGCCGGACGCATTGAAGCCTGTCGCACAAGCGCCCTGACGGTTGCGACATACAGCGCGTCGGATCCAGGAGGGGCCATCCAGAGGCCGTTGTTCTCCATTCTCTCTGCAATCGCGTCGGCCATATCGGCGGCGACTTCGTCCGTAGAGGCGTCGGGATTCTTAAGCCTGGGACGCGGGAAGAACCAATGCAGATCTGGATGCGTTCCCTGCAGTGCATAACGACACTGCTGACAGCTTCCGCACGGTTCAGGAAGCTTCTGCTCCATCGCAAACTCGCAAAGAATAAGTTGGCCGAGCCAGATGGCAAGTCGCTGTTTCCCAATTCCGCGTTGGCCCTGAAAGAGCATGCTGGAAGGGAGGCGCCCATCGAGGTAAGCAGACGCGAGGCGGGCACGCAAATGAGAGTGACCGTAGAGCGGCAGGAAGGTCATTGGGCAATATACCCCCGAGCTGACCACGCGGGCCCACACCGGGAGCCGACTGCCAACGCTGCGGCGCCGGAATGCTGGACACTCCTTCTACATCGCTTCGAAATCGATCAAGGCTCAACCCGCCTCACGCCACGAACCTTATCGAAATCGCGATCGTAGCTGCAAAGCTCGTCCATCCCTTCGACGAGCATAACTGCCGCATGAAGGGCATCCCTGGCCATAAGCAGGGGATGCTCGTCTAACAGCTCCCGTGCCCGATCGAGATTCGCTGACGTTATCGGGATGACCACCCCGAAGATTTGCCGAGCGAGGTCGTAAACCTTCTTGCCATCATCCCATCGCTTGATTGAGCGGTAACGGTGCAAAATCTCCTGAAGCGTTTCCGCGCAGATGGTGGCTTCGACTTCACCCCGGGCGACACGCTCCAGAAAACCGACACTCGGCTCCTTGTGTGGATGCGCGGCGCCCGCTGCATACATGATGATGTTTGTGTCGACAAGAATCATTAGTCGAAGCTAAATGTGCTGCTACCGCTTTTGAGTACCAATTGTCGGCACCGATTCGCGTTTCATTGCAGCGGGTGTTCCCACCGGCAAAGACATGAACGAGAGAGCGCTCACCGCACCGATGCTTGCGCTCTGATCGACTTCGCCGTATGTGACGACGCAAGCCTCCCGCACCAGTTCACCCAGACTTACGCCGCGCTGGGCTGCAACGCGGGTGAGGTATTGATGGCTCTCCGGCGAGAAAAGAATCGTAGTTTTTTTGGTCAGTTCCATATCCACCTCCGTATAGGGATACTAATTGAACATCACATCGTTCGCAAGGCGGGCTCCGCCCCTACGCAGGAGAGCATTGGGATGTACGTTGGAATGATGAAATCTTTGGTATTTGCATTCCTTGCGATGCTAGCGCCTCTTCATCTGAGCTTTGGACAGTCCGAGACGGTCCATTATTCAGAACTCGGCGCCCAACCGGTCCGTGCACGATCCCTCGGCTTGGCGCCTGGGATTTTTCCCACCGGTGAGAACAACGCCATCACGGATGTCGCAGGAGTGAGAGTTGGTCACACCACAGTTTCGTCGGGTGATTCAATTCGCACGGGGGTCACCGCCATTATTCCGCATGACGGTGACCTGTACAGATCACGGGTGCCCGCAGCGTTACATGTAGGAAATGGATTCGGGAAGCTGCTCGGAGCGACTCAGGTGAGGGAGCTTGGTGAGCTTGAGACACCAATCCTGCTTACGTGCACCCTGTGCATCTGGCAGGTGGGCGATGCCCTCGCGACGTGGATGCTTCAGAAACCGGAAAATGCAAACGTTCGATCGATAAACCCAGTTGTGGGTGAAACGAATGACGGAGGGCTCAACGCTACGAGACTTCGTCCCGGGATTGGAGCAGCCGCTATCGGGGCAATCGAGACTGCCAGCTCTGGAGCGGTGGCGGAGGGAAGCGTAGGCGCCGGTCATGGCACCATCATGTTTGGCTGGAAGGGAGGAATCGGAACATCCTCCCGTGTTTTGCCGAGGTCACTGGGTGGTTACACCGTTGGCGTGATTGTGCAGGGCAACTACGGTGGAGTGCTGGAAATGCAGGGGGTAAAAGTTGGGCAGCTTCTTGGCAGATATGCGTTTCAGCGCGATGTCGAGCGTGGCGACGGTTCGTGCATGATTGTTATCGCGACGAACGCTCCCTTGCTCGCGCGAAATCTCGAGAGGCTCGCGGCCCGCGCACTATTTGGCCTGGCAAAGACAGGTTCGAGTGCTTCCAACGGGTCTGGAGACTATGTGCTGGCCTTCTCCACATCTCTTGATGTTCGGCGCAGCCCTGACAGTACCGCAGCCACCTCGCGGGAGCTTGGTAATGATGCGATGTCGCCGCTCTTCCAGGCTGTTAGTGAAGCAACGGAAGAGGCGTTGTACAACGCACTCCTGATGGCGACGCCCGTTGCCACACGATCGAACAGGGTGTCGCCATTACCAGTCGATTCAGTGAGAGCGCTGTTGCGCGCTCATGGAATACGGCCGAGGTGAGTAGGCGCGGGGCTTAAAAGGGCTTGTAAAGCGCAAGGTAGGCCGCCGCCGCCGCCAGAAGGGGAAGCAACACCAGAAAGGGACGCGCAAGCTGGGGTCGGCGATAGGGTAGCAGTGCAAGGCCGGCAAGTATAAGCCAGATAACAATCTTTCCGATGAGCCAACCCGGAAACCCATTGCCCTGCTGAAATCCCATTCGCGCGAGCATTCCGAAACCACCAATCAGAATGAGCAGTGCCCCGATGCCATGAATGCTTCCCACAATTGGTCGAGTTTTGCTCGTCGACTTGTCCCCGCCGTTGGCCGCGTGCACGGCAACGCCACCAATGACAAGAAACAACATGGCGATACCCAGTATGTGGAGTATCTCGTAGAAATCGCGTGGGAACATGTGTGAACTATTCAGGCTGAAGATTCGATGA
>JBBSTN010000212.1:0-6438 GCA_038235845.1 Gemmatimonadales bacterium
AGGAGGAACGCCACAAGTCCGTAAGTCAGAATGCGAATTGGCTGTCGATCTGGCCCCTGATGGTTGCGCGTGCCCCTGAATGCAATAACGCATGCTCCGATGGACTCCAGCAGGAAGAGCAGCAGGCCTAGCACTCCCAGCTCTGCAGCGACGCGGAGGTAAGTGTTGTGCGCATCTCTTTTCCCGCCGGCGAGTGGGAATTCACTAGCAAGATTACGCGCATAAATACTGTGGACCAATGAATACGCCCCGGCTCCGACCCCGACCGCCGGATTATCCGTGGCCACGCGAAATGCAATGCGCATGAGCTGGAGGCGCTGTTCGGCCGACCTCTCCTCGTCCACCCCTTTCATGTCCGACTCAACTGATACGTTGGACAACCCGCCGAGTCGGTCCCACACCCCCTGTGGGGCGGCAATCGCCGCTAAAGCGACAATCGCTATCGCTCCGAGCACCACCCGTGGATTTCTAAGTCGACCACCAACAGCAAAAACGGTAACTACCGCTGCCGCGAGGAGGGTACCACGTGACTGCGTGAAGAAAATTAGCAGCAGAAAAAGTAGTGCGGAACACCAGCAGGCCCACCTCGTGAGTTTGCTGCGAGTTACGATAGACATGGCCAACGCAATCGAAGTAAAAATGAGAGCAAAACCGGCCAAATCGTTGGGATTAGCATATACGAAGTTCCATAACGCGCGGCCGCTTGTACTGTATCCGCCGAAATAGTTGACAAATGCACCGCGAGACGGAAACAGTGCAAAACAGCCGACCGAAAAGGCGAGAAAGAAACGCAATTGCTGGCGGGTCCGGAGCACGTTGAAGGCGACAAACGCGACCATCCAAAGTTTGGTCAATCCCCACGTTTGATCGAATGCCGCAGGCTGATAAGCACTTGCGAGGAAACAAACCCAGGCCCACGCCACCAGCGCCCCGAAAAACACCAATACTCTACCAACGCGCAACTGGTCCAGCTGGAACGCCAAGCTTCCCACTGCTACCACCATTGCGATGTCTGCGCCTGGAAGCCAGTAGGTAATTACGACGAAGTAGTAGTATAGAAACGCAATCAACGAGGGGGTCCACTTCACACCGATGAATAGCTCTGCGACGGCGCGAGAGGCCGAGTACCCGAGCGATGAACCATTACGAGACACACCGTTCCCTTGCTGTTGGGCGCGCAGCTGGGGACGAGTACTTCGACGGCGGGTAACCGGCGGTAACTCGGTCAGTGAAGCCTGCCGTGAACCAGTCATGAATGCTTCTCGAGCAGATTATCGTACAGTAATTCCAACCGGTCGATCACGGCGCTGGCACGAAACTCGGCCCCCGCCTTGATACGCGAACTTTCTCCGGCGGAGCGACGAAACATCTCGTCGTCAATAAGCCGCACCAGCGCTCTCCGCAAGCTTTCGGCATCACCGGGGGCCACAAGAAGTCCGGTTCGACCGTCCTCCACCGCATCCGGGATTCCTCCCACATTCGAAGCAATCACCGGTACCCCCATCGCCATCGCCTCCACCACCGAATTCGGGAATCCTTCATGCTGAGAAGGTAGCACTGCTATATCCGCCGCTGAAAAGGCCCGCCACGCCCTGTCCATGTGCCCGGTCATCGTTACCGACTCTTTCATCTGTAACTCTGCAACTAAACTCTCGATGGCGATGCGCTCAGGTCCGTCGCCCGCAATAATCAAACGGAGTGAGGGACGCTGGGCGCGAAGCGCCGCGAAAGCAGTAAGCAGCACCGAATGATTCTTTTCCCCTCGAAGCTGTGCAACTATAGCGATCACAATCGCATCCTCATCGATGCCGAAGCTGCGACGTAAGGCCGTTCGCTCCGACCCTATCAGAAAGAGATCGTCGTCTACAAAGTTGGGAATGACCGTAATGCGGGAAGGCGCCACCCGCTCCTGCATTTCGGCAGAATGCCCCACTCCCACGCTATTCACCAGAACACCGGTGGCGATGCGAAAAGCAAAGCGATCTGTATAAATGTGTTTCCGCTCGTAGTGCTGCGTATAGCGCTTACTCGCGATCGAAGTGATCCCAGCGAGGCGCGCAGCAGTGACCATGAGAAAGTTGGTGTACTTATCGTGGCTGTGCACCACGTCCACGCGAGTCTTGCGAAAGAAAGCGGCCATTTGGCGCACTGCCCGAATTGCCTGCACACCTACCAGGCTATCTACAGGAAAGCCTATTACGTCTGCGCCCGCCGCGCGATATCGACCGTACATGCCGGAGATGTCGCTGGTGAGGGTAACGGCGGTGACCGAGTGACCGCGACGCACGAGCTGCTCAACTGTTCGCACTGCGTTCAATTCCGAACCCCCCACAGGGCTCATCGAATTTACGCAACTGGCAATTCGCAGTCGTCGGGCACCGGCAGGCGTTCCTGCTAAGCGCGCGTTTTCAGCCACTGCAATACAATGAGGATTCTCCAGAGTCTGTCGGCATGGTTCTGCCCGCTTTGGTGGGCGGTCCAGAGTTTCCGTACCTGATCAGGCTGAAACCAACTCTCCAGCGCAGCAGTCGACTCGAGCATCGATTCGCCCCAACTTCGCAGGTCCGACCGAAGCCAATCGGCCAACGGAATAGCAAATCCCTGTTTAGGGCGTTCCCAAAGGTCTCGCGGCACATATCTGCTCAGGACATCGCGCATCAAACCCTTGCCAGTACTAGCGCTGATTTTGTGGGCCAGCGGCTGTCTCACCGCAAACTCCACCACACGGTGATCTAGCAGCGGAGACCGGGTTTCGAGCGACGTCGACATCGCACTCCGATCGACCTTAAACATAATGTCGTCCGGCAAATACGTCTGCATGTCGTACTCCATTTGCGCTTCCTGGTAGGTGGGAGTGTCGGGCCAAGACACGTCCCATTCCCGATGGCGAATGGCAGCACCATGCGGCGCTGCCATCACTCCGGCAGAGTCCGCCCAATTTGACAGCAGCCCCTCGTGAACAGTAGCGCTGCCCGGCATCCTCATGGCGTTCCTTACGCGGGCCTTCGCGTTTGGCGCCCAGGTATCACCCGAAACGGCCGCCCGCCATGCGGCCTCCGGCAGAAAACCCACCCCGGCGCCCACCAGCTTCCGCGCAAACGGTGGCACCCGACGAATCGCCTCACCGATGGAGTCTCTACTCATATACTGCGAGTAGCCGCCGAAAAGCTCATCGCCACCGTCTCCAGAAAGAGCCACTGTCACGTGCCTCCGGGTGCCCTCGCAAATCAGCAGGGTTGGGAGAGCGGATTGGTCGGCGAACGGCTCGTCAAAGATTGTTGGCAGGCGGCTTACGTAATCGAGTGCATCGGATGCAGAAAGGCGAATCTCGGTATGGTCTGTGCCAAGGTGCGTTGCCACGCGCTTGGCATGGGCACTTTCGTCGACGCTTGCCTCTTCGAATCCGACGGTAAAGGTACGGACCGGTTTGCTCGCGACCTTCTGCATCAGGGCCACCACCAGTGAGCTGTCGATACCTCCGGATAGGAACGCACCCACGGGAACGTCCGCGACCATCTCGTCAGCGATCACGTCCAGAAGGAGCGATTCGAGCGAGTCGGCAGCTTCCTTCCGGCTTGTGGGCGTCACGTGACCACGCTCCTCCCGAATTCCCGAAACCGACCAATAGGTGTGAGTTTCGAGCTGGAAAGCTCCGTTGCTTCGGGACACGCGGAGAAGCGCGCCCGGTTTGAGCTTCGCGACGTGCGAATAGATCGTACGCGTGCCGCGTATGTAGCCTCTCTCGAGAACGTCGGCAACCGCAACCGGGTTGATCTCGTCATTGAAGCCCGGAAGTGTTGTGAGACTCTTGAGCTCCGAGGCCCAGGCAAATGTGTTGCCAAACTGCGAGTAGTAGAGTGGCTTTTCTCCCATTCGGTCGCGCGCCAGCCCTATCTCATTGGTTGCGTTGTCCCAAAGCGAGAATGCAAACATGCCGGCGAACTTCGGGACGGCGGCAACAACTCCATACTCCTCGAATGCAGCCAGCATGACTTCGGTGTCAGATGTGCCCCGGAATCGACAACCTCGCTCTTCCAGCTCGCGTTTCAACGACTTGAAGTTGTAAATTTCACCGTTAAAGACGATCGTATAGCGTCCGCCAGCTGAGTGCATGGGCTGCGCGCCGGTGGGCGACAGGTCGACTATTGAGAGCCGCCGGTGACCGAGAGCGAGTCCTGCATCAGGGAAAACACGGTGCCCTTCAGCATCCGGACCCCGGTGCCGAATGCAACCCGTCATCGTGCGTATGTTCTTGTCAAGATCGCCAACAGGGTGCCAGACACCAGCTATGCCACACATCTTTTTTGACCGTATTTGGGGGTGGCCTTTTTCACCAAAGTCACCAAAGGGGTGACTCGGCCTCGCATCTGCCTGCGGCCGATAATTACGGTGAATATACTAGTGGACGTATCGAGAGGATCCGAAGTCACCGAGTTGATTCGACATGCCAACGATCGGCTTTATGCGGACTGTCTTCTTCTCAGATAGGCAAACATCCCGAGACCCGAAATCCATGCCTGGAAGGTGGCGTCGGAAACAGTCTCCGCGTCAATCACGCGGGGTAGCAAAAACTGATCGTCCGAGCGAGAGGCGAGCCCAGGATCGCACGTCGTCGCCCATTTGACTCCGGCCTCCGAGAGCCAACCGCGATATTCAGGCACATAGTCACCCGAGGGATAGCAGAAGTGCTCCAGGGGTGCGCCGTTTACTCGCATGTTACTTATCGCTGCACGATTGGCTTCGATTTCAGCTAGGAACGTTTCGCGATCACGAGGAGATCGGTGCCTGTGTGTGTGCAGTTGAACATCAATGAGGCGTGAATCGAGGTCGCTGACTTCCTGCGCCGACATGATCTGAAACAGACGCATCTCCAACAGTCGGTCGTAGTCTACTCCCACAGCCAGAGCGAGAGTCCGAGCGTAAGCGTCTTTCTCCTCCGTGGTCATCCCCAGCACATGTGCACGCATGCGCACACGATGATGAATGTCGTTGAACATCTTATCCGACGATTTCATCGGGATCCACAGCGGAGCCGAGAAGCCGGGTATATCCAACTTGCGGCCCCTGGCCTTCCAGAGCAGATAAGACGTTACCGTGTCGAATACTGGTTGCGGGCGATTGCAGTAATACGTGGTGAGATAAACCGTCGCAGGCACTTTTGCGGCACCGAGCATTGGGGCAGCATACCTGGAGAAATCGTGCCCACCGTCATCAAAGGTGAGAGCGATAGCACGAGGTGGAAGCGTGCCTGACTCCAGTCGCTCGAGCGCTTCGGTGAGCGGAAGAATCGAAGCGCCTGCAGTCTTAAGGAGCGCTAACCTATGCTCAAGCTTTTGTGGAGAGACGTACAGATCCGACCACTCATGCTCGTCATCGATCGACACGCCGTGATAGCAGAGAATTAGCAGCCGGTTCGCACGCCACTGCGCTTTGCCCAATGCGCGGTTCACTCCAATCATATTGGCGCCGGACAAAACGCTGATTCTCGCCTGCCGGAGCAAAAACGCAGCAAGCGATATAGCTGGAGTCAGAACACTCATAGATCGGAAAGAGCTGCATCGGCCGCACCAGCGACAACGCTTAGCACTTACTCAGAAACAAGGTAGGAAAACCTTCTGGTGGCATTAACAAACCTCTGAAGGTGGGATGACACCATCAAACAGCCCGTCACCAACCCCCAATACGAAATAACATTACCGGCACCGTCTTCAGCATGATTCTAACATCCTCACCAATCGACTGTCGACGCATATACACGAGATCAAAATGTACTTTCCTGCGCACATCGTCCAAGTTCTGATCGTATGGATTGGACACCTGCGCAAGCCCGGTGATGCCCGGCCTCACTCGCTGCCGAACAGGGTATTCCGGGATCTGTTCGCGAAGCCGTACGAAAATGCTGGGACGTTCAGGCCGAGGCCCCACGATATTCATGTCGCCGCGAAGCACATTGAAAAGCTGCGGCAGCTCGTCAATGCGAGACTTGCGGATGAATTTTCCAACCGCAGTGACGCGATCGTCATCCTTGAGCGCCCAGACGGCCTGCCCGTTCGACTCCGCGTCCGCCCGCATCGAGCGAAATTTGTAAATCGTAAACGGAATGCCGCCAAGATCCTCAGTCCGGCGCTCCAGCATCGCCGAGGTCCGATTCCATCGGCGATCTATCCCGATACGTGTCTGCATGTAAAGAATCGGCCCGCGCGATGTGAGCCATATCAGTACGGCCGCCACCAGCATAACCGGCGAAATGATTATCAGCATCACGATCGCGAGAACGCAGTTGAAGATCCGGCAGGCGGTCTCGGAGCGTTCACGCGGCTCGAACTCGTCAAACGAGCCAGGCGCCATCAGACTGAGTTTCGCCTCTGCTGGAGAATCAATGACGTCCGCGTCTACCGAATTGCGAGCCTCTTTCTCGCCAATCGTTCCCACCCATGA
>JBBSTN010000213.1:0-6427 GCA_038235845.1 Gemmatimonadales bacterium
GCCCCTGATATTCGCCATCGTTCTGGGCCAGTAACCCGTGTGAATGACGACGGTCAGGTAGAGAAGTCTGCTCTTCAGTTGGAGAGCAGGGCGGGATGGCGACGTTGGGTCGTGCCCGTGGTCTCACTGCTCGCACTTGTCATAGCAGGACTGATCGTACGGGGCGAACTTCGCACAACCAGCTATCGCGAGATCATGGCGACGGTCGAGGCCTTGCCGACGTCGAGCATCCTTCGCGCGGTCGCGGCAACCGTTGCTTGCTACCTCGTCATGCCGCTTTACGATCAGCTCGGCCTTCGATATGCCGGGAAAACAATTCCCCGATCGAAGGCTCTTCTGGCGTCGTTTCTGGCGTATGCGTTCAGTCAGAGTCTTGGTTTTGCTGCAATTACCGGAGGTGCTGTCCGGTTGCGGGTGTGGACCGCAAATGGCCTGACCACGGGCGACGTTGCTCGCGCGGCGGCGTTCAGCGCAATCGGGTTTTGGGTGGGTCTTCTATCCATGTGCGGTTTGGCGCTGACCTTCGTGTCCATCCCTGCGGAAGTGCTGCGATACGCCCCCGCGCCCATGTTGCGGTCAGCAGGGGTGATTCTGCTAGCTGTGGTGGTCAGCTACCTGATGCTGGCAAGTGTTCGTCGCCAGCCCTTCAATGTGGCCGGTCTTCGGTTCCGGCCTCCCGGTTGGAAGTTGACGTTCGCGCAGCTATTGGTGGGACTCACCGATTGGGTTCTTGCAGGTCTCGTCGCATGGGTACTTTTACCCGACACAGGGTCCCTAACATTTTTCGGCTTCCTCGGGCAGTTCTCGCTTGCACAGGGGATTGGTCTGCTCAGCCATGTGCCGGGTGGGCTGGGCGTTTTCGATTCGATTATGGTGCTCCTGCTCGCGCCGCACATCGGGGCCAGAAGTGCCATCGCCACGCTCGTTTCGTATCGCGCCATCTACTACCTGCTGCCATTCATAGTGGCGACGCTGACGCTGGCCGTTCTTGTAATCCAGAGTCGTCGCCGGTCAATCGTCGGAGCGGCGAAAGCTTCTGCACAATTCGCCGGTCGATGGGGGCCCACGGTACTTCCCACGGTGCTCAGCACTGCAACATTCGTGGCGGGGCTCGTGCTGTTGCTCTCCGGCGCCACGCCTGCAGAATCGGGACGAATTGCAGCACTTGATCGGTTGCTGCCGTTAGGGATCATCGAACTCTCGCATCTTACGGGCAGTCTTCTGGGAGCCGCGCTTGTCGTCCTCGCGTGGGCAATTCGCAGAAGACTCGACGCCGCCTGGCTGCTTACCGTAATTGCGCTAGTTGCTGGAATTGCTACCTCGCTCCTCAAAGGTCTGGATTACGAGGAAGCGCTGGTTTTGCTGGCGGTGCTGGCGATGCTTGTACCAAGTCGGGGCGCCTTTCACCGTCGGGCAGCGCTGTTTGCGGAACCGCTCGAGCCCGAATGGATTGTCGCGATTTTCGCTGCGATCGGCGCCAGTGTAGCGTTTGGATTTTTCGCCTATCGCCACGTCGAGTACAACAACGAGCTTTGGTGGCGTTTCAGCAGAAGTGCAGACGCTCCACGGTTTCTTCGTGCGACGTTCGTAGTTCTTGGCGCGGTAATTCTTACGGCGCTCGGGAGGCTGTTGCGACAAACGCCCGCGGAACCCGATTTGCCGGATGCTGTGGCCTTGGCGCGTGCAGCAAAAGTTATCCAGATCACTGGCGACACGAGAGCCAATCTTGCCCTGCTGGGAGACAAGGCGTTGCTGCTCGACCCCAACGATCGCGGGATGCTCATGTATGGTGTCGAGGGTCGAAGCTGGGTGTCTCTGGGAGACCCGTTCGGCGACGACGCGGCGGCCGAGGAGCTGGCGTGGCGCTTTAGAGAGATGGCAGATCGCCACGGGGGCTGGACCGTTTTCTATGAAGTAGGCAAAGGTCGATTGCCCCTTTACATCGATCTCGGACTGTCATTGCTCAAGCTTGGTGAGGAGGCGGTAGTCCCACTGGCTGATTTTTCACTCGAGGGTGCGAACCGAAAAGGTCTCAGACGCGCACACAGGGATGCGCAGAAACGCGGTGTGAGTTTCGATATTCTGCAGACTGCCGAGCTACCGGCGCGAATGTCCGAACTTCGCGCAATTTCGGATGGCTGGCTGGAAGAAAAGCAAACGCGTGAGAAAGGGTTTTCACTCGGCCGATTCGACGCTAACTACCTCCAGCACAATCCGGTGGCGGTTGTCTCGGTTGCGGGCCGCGCTCTGGCATTTGCCAATCTCTGGAGTAGCTCTAATCGCGAGGAGCTGAGCGTAGACCTCATGCGGTGGCTGCCGTCGGCGCCACCGGGCATGATGGACTTCCTCTTCATCGAGCTCATGATGTGGGCGCGCATAGAGGGATATGGACGTTTCAATATGGGAATGGCCCCCCTTGCTGGCCTGGAAAATCGTACGCTTGCGCCGCTTTGGGCACGCGCTGGGTCGCTCGTTTTTCGCTACGGAGAGCATTTCTACAACTTTCGCGGCCTCCGACAGTACAAGAGCAAGTTCGATCCCGTCTGGGAGCCGAGGTATCTCGCCTCTCCGGGTGGGATAGCGCTTCCACGGATACTCACAAACGTTGCATCGCTGATCTCTGGCGGCATCGGAGGGATCGTAAGAAAATGATCGTAGTTGCTGTGAAATGGCCCCTCATGGTGGCGCTGGGGGCAGCGCTTTCGGGCGTGGGAGCACCAGCTTCTTCAAAGACGACTCGCAAACCCTCTGAGACCGAGACGCGGCAGCCTCGGCTGAACGATCTCTCGTTGACATACCTTCCGCCGGTGGGGAGCGACGCCGGAGTGGTGGCAGTGTTGCTCTCGGGAGACGGGGGCTGGGCAGATCTCGTGAAATCGTTGGCGGAGGGTTTGGCAAATCACGGCGTCGGAGTTGTCGGATTCAACTCGCGGTCCTGGCTGTCCAAACCCAGAACGCCGGATGAAACAGCGGCCGCCGTGGCGCTCGCGCTAGCGTCCATCGGCGGCAGGTGGCCGCCGGCGGAAAAGCTGCTCATAGTGGGATATTCGAGAGGAGCCGATCTGGCACCTTTTGTGGCAAACCGCCTGCCGGCACCGCTGCGGTCGAAGCTCGCGGGTGTGGCCATGCTCGGCCTCGCGCCGTCGGCGAGTTTCGAGTTTCACTGGTCGGACCTTGTCAAGGACACACCCCGGTCAACGGACATTCCCATTGCCTCCGAGCTCGAGCGGTTGCGGGAAACGCCGATGGTGTGTGTTTATGGCTCCGAGGAAAAAGTTTCAGGATGCAGAGACCTTCGCGAGGGGCTTCTGCGGAAGGAGATGAGAGGCGGGGGTCATCACTTTGACGGAGACAGCAATGCACTGGTGCAGTCGGTGATGAGCCTGATTTCACGACAGGGCAAGTCGGGCTGACACTTACCGTACGCGAGTCGTCAGGGGTCGCGATCGGACGATGACACTTCTGGCACACGAAGACGCTGTCCCGACCGAATACCATCACTTTGCAGATGATTAAGCTGCCGAAGCACGTCGATCGACGTGTCATATCGCACCGCGAGGCCGGTCAGAGTTTCCCCGCGCTTCACGACGTGTGTCACATATCGGGCGGCAGGCGTTGGAGCCACTCTGTCCATCTCCGAAAGTTGCTGATCGGCGCGTGTTACTGCGGCGCGCGCAGCCGAACTTTCCCGGGAAACCGCCAGCGCGTCGGCCCATTCGGCGTCGTGCACGACGAAGCTGGTTGTCGTCAAGGGAGTTCTCAATCTCAGCCCGCGCAACGCTCCACCGAGCATCCGGTTCGGCTCAATCGTAAATGCGGCGTCGTAAGGGAAGGATTCGACGATTAGCTCTGCCGGGCCGTCTTCTTCGGGGCGCAGCAGCGGCGTGGGAGGAGCACCGACGTACAGTACCCGGCGATCGGTTGCCACAAGAATGCCAAACGATTCCCTCCACACGTCCGTCCACTTTCGCTGGGACGCAAAGGTTTTAGCGAGCACCTTTTCGTCGTTGGTCAGTTGAAACTGTATCTCTCTCTCCGCCCCTTCACGCGCAATTCTTCTGGCGCCGGTGGGTGGAACGATTGCCGCAGTGGTCACGATTACGACCACCGCGAGGAGCGCCGTCGCACTGGTGAGAGCGACCACCACGCGAACCAGCGGCCGACGACGGCGCAGCTTGATCTGCGCTTGACGGACACTATTCTGCTCAACAGGGTGCTCATCAACCATGTTTCAAGATGGCGCATTGACCGCGTGATGGCATCGTCCATTGTGGCGGTAGCCAAAATGTCTTACACCCAACGGTCTCCTCTATCTCCCGCAGCTTTGATGACTTTTGACGCAGCCATAGGAGTCGCTCCAATCTGGACGCCTTCTGGCGACCGTGTAGCGAGCGCGAAGATCACGACCTGGCTTAATACTTTGCGCGAGCAGGGTATCGTGCCGGCGGAGGTCCTGGACATGCATTCGCTCCAACGCTGGTCGGTCGACAACATCGATGCATTCTGGGCCGCGGTCTGGAGGGAAGCCGACATACTCGCTGATGCTGAATTCGACTCCTCAGAAACCTCTGGAGCACCCCCTCAGCCTTGGCGCGCCGTGCTTTCGCATGCGCAGCATTTCGGCTCAGGGTTGCCGGATCGCAAACCGGAGTGGTTTACGGGAGCGCGAATCAATTACGCTGAAAACGTTCTTCGTCGAACAGACGGCCGTGACGCAATCATCGCCTGGAATGAAGGAGGCCAGCAGCGACGTATAACATTTGGGAGTTTGATGGTGCTGGTCGCCCGGACGGCAGCTGCACTACGCGACGCGGGAGTGGGAGAGGGCGATCGTGTTGCCGGATTTCTCCCGAACATTCCAGAAGCAGTGGTTGCAATGCTGGCAGCATCGTCCATCGGCGCAATCTGGTCTTCGTGCTCGCCGGAATTTGGTGTAGAGTCTGTACTCGACCGATTTCAACAGATCGAACCAAAAGTCCTCATCGCCGCAGATGGCTACATCTACTCGGGAAAACAGATTGATTGTATCTCGCGTCTGCGAGAGATCGCAGCGGCGCTGCCAACCGTCACCGCAATCTGGGTTGTTGACAACCATGTGAGCGCCAATGCACTCGAAGATGTGATCACAGACATTGTCGGCGCGGAAATGTTTACGCACATGCTTGCACGATACAGTTCGCGAACTGTACCGCATTTCATTCGTTTTCCGTTCGATCATCCACTGTACATTCTCTATTCGTCAGGCACCACCGGACGACCAAAATGCATTGTTCACGGTGCGGGCGGTTCGCTTCTGCAGCATTGGAAGGAGCATGCACTGCATACGGATGTAAGCGAGATAGATGTGGTGTTTTATTACACCACCTGTGGATGGATGATGTGGAACTGGCTGGTGTCTGTGCTGGCAACAGGTGCGTCCATCGTACTCTACGACGGCGCGCCATTGCCGTCCGAATCCGACATTTTGTGGCGAATGGCGGCTGCCGCGAAGGTAACCGTGTTTGGAACGAGTGCGAAATACCTGGCGACTTGCGAGTCGCTCGAGGTCACGCCGCGCCTCGACCACGATCTTTCGTCGCTGCGGACCATTCTCTCCACCGGAAGTCCACTTGCAGCTCACAGCTACGATTATGTGTATCGGGACGTTCGCGATGACGTGGCTTTATGCAGCATCAGTGGCGGGACCGACATCGTAAGCTGCTTTGCGCTGGGGGACTCGACGGGCGCTGTGTATCGTGGGGAGCTTCAGGTTCGCGGCCTGGGAATGGCGGTGGAGATTTTCGGCGAGGGTGGCGAGAGTGTGGGACCCGGTGTAGCTGGCGAGCTTGTATGCACGAAACCGTTTCCCAGTATGCCGGTAGCGTTCTGGAATGACGCTGACGGCGCAAAGTATCATGGAGCATACTTTTCGGAGTATCCGGGGGTGTGGCGACATGGCGATTGGGCAGAGCTTACCGAACACGATGGCCTGGTGATTCACGGTCGCAGCGATTCGACGCTCAACCCCGGGGGAGTGCGTATCGGAACCGCCGAGATCTATCGTCAAGTAGAGCAGGTGCACGAGGTGCTCGAATGCGTTGTTGTCGAGCAGCGACTTGGCGGCGACAACCCTGGCTCGCGCGTCGTTCTGTTTGTCCGCTTGCGCGATGGTGATCGTCTCGACGAGGCGCTCCGCGACACTATCCGTAAAACCATTCGTCAGAATGCGAGTCCACATCACGTTCCGGGAGTGATTGCGCAGGTGTCCGACATCCCGCGCACGATCAGCGGGAAGATCTCGGAGATTGCGGTGAGGAATGTCTTGCACGGTCGTGACGCCGGCAACGCTGGCGCCCTGGCTAATCCGGATTCGCTCGAGCTGTTCAGGAACCATCCATCGCTGGGGTAACCGCAGTGACGCGCCCCTGTGCCCTGGTTCCACCGGTGA
>JBBSTN010000214.1:0-6424 GCA_038235845.1 Gemmatimonadales bacterium
ATGGGTTCCGCAATAAACGCGGCGACGTTAAGACCGCTCGCCCGCACTGCGCTCTCCAGCCTTTCGGCATATCGAGCTGCCGTGACATCTTCGTTACCCGGAAAGTCGCCCCGGTACGTATCCGGCAGTTCGGCTTCCACTATCGACGCAGACTTTCCACTGCCACCTCGTCCGTTGTACTTGTAATGGCTGATATCGATACCGAGTTTGGTATTGCCGTGGTAGCCGTACTGCATCACCGCCACTCCGCGATTGTGCGAATGCGACATTGCAAGACGAATCGCCAGGTCAGTTGCCGCACTACCCGAGTTGACAAAGAAAACTCTGTCAAGCGATGGTGGAAACTTTTTCAGCAACCTGTCCGTGTACTCATTGTAAATGTCGCTCAGATATCGCGTGTTGGTGTTGAGCTGTGCCATAGCACGCTGCCCCGCCCGCACAACCCGGGGGTGGCAATGTCCAACCTGCGGAATATTGTTATAGCAGTCGAGGAATGTATTTCCCCGGGAGTCATACATGTACTGGAATGCGGCTCGCTGCATTTTGATCGGTGTGGCAAACTGCAGCGACAATGCGCTGCTTGTGTGCTGCCGACGCCTTGTTAAATCATCTGCAAGTGTATCACGGATGTACGAATCGTACCCACACACTTTTCTGAGTCTGTCTTCGAACAACGCCGGGTTTATTCGAATCCATTGATGTAGAAGTCGCCATGCCGCCTGCTCTGAAATTGTCAGGTAGGCATTTTGTGGGTTCGCCAGGCTCGCCTGGGCAGACTTGCATACGCTGATGCAGAGACGTGTGGCCACCAGATGATAAAATAGCTTCAGTTCCAGCTCGGTTAGCGGTATGACCCGGGAGTAACCTTCGACGAGCGGCCTAACCGCTGCAACCGGATCTGCCTTATCCATCATTGAATAGGTGGCGGCGACGGCGAGCTCGTTGATGAGTGGTGAATGACAGATGTCGCCAAAGTCAATGATGCCACTCACCTCACCATTTTTTGTCAGAACATTGTAGGGGTTCGCGTCACCATGAATCATGGAAAAACGGAGCTCCGATAAATGGGGCTCTACCACCTCCCGGTTCTGCATGAAAAAATATTCTGCGAGACCACGGTCTCCAGCATCGGCGATAAATGGCAGCAATCGTTCACTGTTGCCCGCATACTGAAGGTCCCAATCGATCCGTCGAGCTTCTATCGCACTGGATTCACACTCACGCATCTCCACGTTCATACCGGCGAGAAAACGTCCGAACGAGTGAAGAAGCGTGTCAGTGTGTTCTACGTCCGCGAGAAATTCTCCTTCGACGAAGGAAAGCAGCCGGACAATTCCACCTTCGAACTGAACCAACTCCTCACCGCCGATGCTGGACACCGGCATTGAAAATGATTCTGGCCTCCTGGAGGAGAGTTTCCTCATCACGTCGTTTTCGGCCATAAGAACCTCTCGCTTGCGTGAACCGGTGCGGTAGATTTTGAGAACAAAGCGGCCCGAATCCGATTCGATGCGGAGGTTCTCGCTCTCGTAGCCGTCGACTGGAATGACGGCTAACGTTTGCACGCCATAGTGCTCTTCGAGAAGATCGATGATCCGAGTTTGCATACGCTCGAATTCTAGCAACGATCAGCCGACATGGCGGAGACGAATTTCAACAATTGCTCCGCCGCCTGGCGCGTTGTTCAGCTTTATTGTGCCACCCCAGCCTTCAATCAGTCGACGACTTATTGCCAGTCCGAGCCCGCTCCCGCTCGTCCGCGTGGAAAAATGTGGCTGGAATACCTGCGGCAGAATTTCCGCGGGGATTCCGGAGCCGTCGTCGGCAACGCGGAGAACAACGGTGTCCGCGTCGGTCGTCGCATTTACAGACACGGTTTTACTGCCGGCAAGACGTGCATTTTCGAGAATATTGAGTAACACCTCGCGAAGTTCGTCGCTGTTGGCTAGAGCAATGACTGAATCTTCCTCCTCATGTTCAAATTTCCAGGACATGCCACTTTCACCGATGCGCTCGAGCGCCACGACGTCACGAACAACGGGAATAACGTCAACCGCTTCCGCAGGCGCCCGGTCTGCTGGAGCCGTTCCATATCGGCTGAAGGAGCGGGCGATCTCGTCGAGGTGGTCGATCTCGGCCAACACCCGCGTGACATTCGTGTCCAGAATGGTGCCGAAATCGCTTCGTCCATCGCGATAGGCGCGTCGCAGATGTTGTACTCCAAGTCGGATCGGTGTCAACGGATTCTTGATTTCGTGTGCTACTTGTCGGGCCATCTCGCCCCACGCGATAATTCGCTGAGCTGAGGCAAGTTCGGTGACGTCGTCCAGCGTGAGAACTGCTCCATTAGGAAGTCTTGTCAATCGCGCACGTAACTGACGATCGTGTACCACTGTGTCGAAAGCGTCCTCTTCGAGTGATCCCTCGAGGAATTCCAGACAGCGACGCGAAACCTCCGCGAGTTCACCATCAAGTGCTTCGAGCGACGCATGCTGACCTCGCACTCTGATTCCAAGCATCGACTCCGCTCGCGGGTTGCCGATGATTATCTCGCCGTCGGGCATTATCGCCAGCACTCCGCTGGCCACGTGCTGAAGAACCGCATCCGTGCGGCGCTGAGCGGCTTCAAGGGCCGCGCGGCTTGCGGAAAGGTCCGCCGCCATTCTTCCGAAAGCCTGATAAACCGGCGCAAACTCGGACGCTGGTGCCACTCCCAGCCGGGGAATCGTCCGTCCGGATGCGATGGCCAACGCGGCTTCACGAAGTGCGCCCACCGGGCGCGCCAGTGAACGCGCCGCCACACCGCTCGACCACAATGCGGCCAGTGCCCCAAGCGCGGCCGCAAACAAAACCAGAATTCCCAGGTCCTCACGACGCGCGTCGAGCGCATATTCGTCTCCCCTTGCCGGAGTCGCCAGTACGACATTGGACTCCATAAGCGGCAGGCGACGATATCCGACGAGCGTGCGTCTCGCGCCCACGTCGATACGGCGCGTGGCGAAAACGTCCAGGTCGTCAGCTCCGATCTTCGCATCCAACGCTACGGGAAGAAGTCGACCGATGGGAGCCAGCGCATCCAGCAGCTGGGCGCTTGTACCCACGAGCTGCCCGTCCCGGTAGAGAAACAGTGGCGCCCCAGCGCTCTCGGCCGTAGCGGAAAGCTCCCTGCGCGGCGCCTCGCCCGCGGCAACGCGTAGCGCCTCGCGCACCAGCAGTTCACGCGCAGCTGCGTCGTCGGCCTGAAGACGATACCAAGCCCAGCCCGCGAAGATTGCGGCCGGCGCCACGAAGAAACCCAGAAGCGCAACCGTGAGCCGTCCGCGATAGGAACGAATCCATCTCACACGCCGCGTGTGAAGCCAGCGACCGAGTGCTCCGTCTGCTGTCGCGCTTGCTCCCCAGAGAACCAAAACGACCGTAATGTCGAGCAGTACCAGCAATGCGCCGCGTGGTATCAACACATCCGAGCCACGCAAATCCACCTCGACGTGCACATCGCGACTCGCCGACGCTCTTACCCGCCCCACCACCACGCCGTCCCCGTGCATAATGTCTCCATTTCGTCGCCAGACAAGCGGCTGGGCACGCTCGACGGGTGCCTGGTGCGCAGAAAGCGTGAGACGATAAGGTGGCTCGGCCGCCCGCTCCCCGGCGACTCCGGTCAGCGTCGCAAACGGATCGGCCGGCAAAAGTCTCGTGCGTGGCGGCACCGCGATGGTTATAACGCTGCTGTCGCGAGCTGGAACCCCAGCAATGAGAAGAATTGTCGGGCCGTCCCCCATTGCGCGGATTTCCACCTGACCGGTTTCCCGCGCTACGTCTGCAACAACCAGCTGTGCACCTATCGTATCCACCACCGGCGCAAGGGAGATATCCAGGTCGGGTTGATCGCCCCCCGCTGGCAACCAGCGCGCGAGGCGGGCGGGATAGCCAGCCTGAGCCAATTCGCTTGCGGCGTAGCGCCGGAGAAGTGCCGTGCTCTCCGCAATCGGTTGAGCGTCACCAGATAGCTCCGTCGCAAACCTGCGTAGAAGCTGAAGGGCATTGTTGTCGGTATCCGATATTCGGGCGAGATCCGCGCGAGCCAGCTCCATCTGTTGTCGCACGGTCGCTCCCCACGTCAGTGTGACCGCACCAGCCCCCGCAATGAAAGCGCAATTGACGAGCAGCACGGCTCCCCGGCGGGAGACCGAAAGTGCAGCGATCGCCAGTACCCAGAGGGCCGGATACCACACCGGCCATGAACCACTGGCAAGCCACAGGTAAGGAGCCGAAATAACCGCAGCAGAGGCCAGCACCAGCGGGACGATCGGACTGATTCCACGTCGTTTGAGCAAGAGGCCTTGACCCGCGGCTCCGGCCACCAGAAGCAGAGAGGTTCCGACTAGCGCGAGTGCGAGTTGCCATGAGATCCACAGCGCAACTGACGGCCCCGATTCAGAAAGGCGGATGCCGCGCGCGAGCGTACTGAGCACGAACGGAGCCGTCCCCGCAATCATGAGCACGGTGGAAAGCGCGCCAGCCGCACGCAGTCTCGGGTGTCGCGGCGGCGACCGCTCGTAGGTAAAGCGGGCCGACAACAGTGTCGTGATCAGAGTAGCCAACACGATTGCCGAGCAAACCAGAAGCGCCGCGAGGTTGGCGGTGAAGGGGCCGCCAATGGAAGCGAAGTAGGTCGTTGCGTTGAAGAGGCGCGAAAGATTCGAAAACTTGCTGAGCGGAGCAACGGCGAGGATCACGAGCAGCAGGGCCGCAACGCCGATTCGCTCCGCCGCCCCAGCGGGACGACGCCATGCGGCGGCAAGGATAAAAACTACGGCGACTATTAGCGGCACCCCGGTGCGCGCACGCGCGCGTTGCAGCAGAGAAAGCCTTGTCTCACCTTCGGAGTAGGCCAGAGCACGCACCCGAGCCAGACGTTGGGTGCCAGTCGGCACCACGATCACGGTCGACCCCGGAACAACCATTGCAGAGTCGGGCGACTCCACCATAGTTCGAGCGATGTCGACACGGTCGGCCAGAGTCTGCGTGAGTGAACGTGCAAAGCGATCTGCAGGTGGGGCAGACGCAATCAGCGCGACGGCAACTGCCTGCACATCCCCCCCAGAAGACGTGGCGCGCGCCACCAGCGATGTATAGAAGCTTCCTTCGACCAGACGTACGCCGTCTTCCACACCTGCAATGATCGGAGTCCTCATCTGCCCGGAGCGGGCAACAAGCTGTCCAAAGCGGAATAGCAGCAACGCGGTTTCCACGCCCCCTGAAAGCGAGGGCGGCGTGAGCTGCACACTCGTCCCTCCGCCAGAGGCGAGGAGAGCCAGCTGCGTCGAATCACTGGCGGCATTTCTGGCTGCCCCTTCGAGAGAGGACGCCACATCTCCGATACTCGAGGCCACTCTCTGGGCCCGCTGCTCCCGCTCTGATGCCGACCACGAAACCCAGTCCGCGTCGAGTTCGCGAAGTCTCCCCGTTTCGCCCGCCGCAACAATAAGACACAAGCTCAGCGCACTCACAGCAGCGATTGCGACCCCGCGCGGACGCCGAACTTTCGCCAGGAGCAGCGCCGAGCCGAGAGTCGTAGCTCCCGACAGAACGACGAGATTCCAGGTTGGATCGCGCTGCCACGCTGCCAGTGCGAGCGCGCTTCCGAGCGCCAAACACGTCCAGAGCCACGACCATCGCAGTCCATTCCCCAGGCTGGGTAGCAGATTCATCGACCCAGAATACCCCATGCTGCATTCGATGGCGAACAGCCCTTCCTGCAAAGAACGCGCGCCATGCGCCGGGCCTGCTTAGTTTTTTGAAACATGGTTGCCGATCGCATTACGCTGAGCAGGGTTTGCAGACCGATTCTGGGCAGATCGGTGCACCATTTGTGGGCTTACTCCATCCTCCCGCTATCAGGAGTCGCGGTTCGGTTCAGAACCGCAGTAATAATCGCCTTCGCGCTTATAATCGAGCCGGCCGTCGTGGCTCAAAGTACCGTGTTTGCGCAACCAAGATCGCTCGATGTGGGCAGTTTTACGATCTTCGAGAATGGACAGCGGGTTGGTAGGGAGCAGTTCTCGATTGTGCAAACACGCGCACCAGCCAACCCAGCCACTATTGCAGACGGGTCAGCAGTTGCTGCCTCCGCATTTGTACCGGAAAGCTTAGGAGCGGGGAGAACCGGCAGCGGTGGTAATCTCGAGCTTCGCGCGGAATCTTCAGTCGGGGATCGCCGAAAGGCGCTCAGGCTTGATACAGATTCGTCCGGCTCGCCTCTCTCTTATGCTGTGGAAATACGCACCGGCGCGGCGATTGCCCTCCGCCTCAGTGGACAGCGAGTCCGAGGTCGATTCGCAACGGTAGCCCGCGTGCCGCATGGCGAATCTGCTCGAGAATATCTGTTCACTGACGGTGAGATCATCTTGGAAGCCGAAGA
>JBBSTN010000215.1:0-6406 GCA_038235845.1 Gemmatimonadales bacterium
TATGCCACGATCGACGATGTCGGAAGCCAACTCGGGGGGCGTAATCTCGAGCGCGCGTCGAACTGCATCCACTATCTGCTGGATTGGCTCCTGAACCGCTTCCCGGATCTCGCTGGAATGAACGCGCACGGTTTTGGGGATGCCGGACACCAGATCCCTTCCCTTCACTTCCATCTCGCGCTCGTCTCCCGAAGGATACGCAGAACCGATCTGAATCTTTATCTGCTCCGCCGTGGGCTCGCCGATGAGCAGATTGTAATTCTTGCGCATGAACTGCACGATGCTTATGTCGAGCTCGTCTCCGCCGGTTCTGATGGAGGTATCGCTCACAATTCCGGACAACGCGATTACGGCGATTTCAGTCGTCCCACCGCCGATATCGATCACCATGTTGCCCGTCGGTGACTCCACGGGCAGGCCAACACCAATAGCTGCCGCCATTGGCTCGGTTACCATGAAAACTTCCTTCGCTCCCGCTCCGAGAGCAGAATCGCGTACGGCTCGCTTCTCGACCTCGGTGATCCCGGATGGAACGCACACGATGACACGCGGCTTCACCTTGAACACATGCTTGTCAATCACAAGCGTGAGGAAGTAACGAAGCATCTTCTCCGTGACATCGAAATCTGCTATCACGCCGTCTTTCATGGGACGTACGGCCATAATGCTTTCCGGCGTGCGCCCGAGCATTCGCTTGGCTTCGAGACCGACGCCCTTGATCTTTTTCGTTTCGCGGTCGAGCGCTACCACCGAAGGTTCGTTTAGCACAATGCCTTCACCCTTTACGTAGATCAGCGTGTTGGCGGTGCCTAGATCCACGGCAATTGCATTAGCCGGGAAAAACGAATTTGCCTTCTTGAAGGGCCAGAACATCAGTGGGTTTTAAGGTCGACGCCAGGCGTCGATACGTGATTCGTGCATAACGCACTGCATAACGCATGCATAGCTGACACGAAATGTGTTTTGCGAACGATAAGGTACTGGTAACCACAAAAGCGAACAAGCACGTTATGTGATACAGGAAGCAGGCGGTGTGAATTCCATACCAAACGCGTCTGCTACCCCGCCATAGGTGACTTTGCCACGCGACAGATTCAGGCCTTTGAGCAATGCTGCGTTCTCGCCGAGAGCCCTCTTCCACCCCTTGTTTGCCAACTGGACAGCGTATGGCAGCGTGGCATTCGTGAGGGCGAGCGTCGAGGTTCTTGGTACTGCTCCCGGCATGTTGGCCACAGCATAGTGGATTATGCCGTCAACCACGTACGTCGGGTTTTCATGCGTGGTGGGTTTGATGGTCTCGATGCATCCGCCCTGATCGACCGCCACATCAACAATTACCGCGCCGGGACGCATTTTGGCGAGGTCTTCCCGACGAACGAGCTTCGGAGCTTTCGCGCCCGGGATGAGCACCCCACCTATGACGAGGTCGCAGGTAGTGATCTGTTCGAGAATATTGTGCCGATTGGAGTGAATGAGCTGCACATTGGCTGGCATCACATCAGAGAGGTATCGTAGCCGCTCAAGTGAAAGATCGAGTACCACAACCTGAGCGCCAAGACCCGCGGCCATCTTCGCCGCATTGATACCGACCACGCCACCCCCCAGAATCACCACCTTCGCGGGATCCACTCCCGGCACTCCACCCAGCAGTACACCGCGTCCGCCATAAAGCTTTTCCAGATATTTAGCGCCTTCCTGGACCGCCATTCGGCCTGCTACTTCGGACATCGGGGTGAGCAGCGGCAGCTCGCGATTTGGAAGCTCGACTGTCTCGTAGGCAATGCACGTCGCGCCGCTCTTGAGGTGCGCGTTCGTCAAAGCCTCGTCGGCAGCAAAGTGAAAATATGTGAACAGGGTCAGGTCGTCGCGAAGAAAGCCCCACTCCGGCGAGATCGGCTCCTTCACCTTCATCAGCAGCTCCGCGTTTCCCCAGGCGGTCGCGGCATCCGGCACAATCTGGGCACCCACCGATGAGTAATCAGTGTCTTCGAAACCGCTGCCAATTCCCGCACCAGTCTCCACAAAAACCTCGTGTCCGGCAGACACAAGAGTCTCTGCACCGGCGGGCACCAGCGCAATACGATTTTCGTTTGTCTTTATCTCTTTGGGAACGCCAATTCGCATGATCGTGATTTTAGTGTGTGATTTTGAGCAAACTGCTGACAACTGGAAACTCAGGAAACCGACTTGGGCCCGACGCTAATCAGAATCTGATTTGATGGCTCAAAATACTCGCGCGCAACGGCTAGAACCGTTGATTCATCGACAGCATCTACGAGCGCCATCAGTTCCTCCACCGACCGGTATGGCTCCCCGTACAAAGCGGTGGTGGCCGCACGATACATTCGCGACGAAACTCCTTCCAGCGAAAGCACCAGGCTGCCATTCAGTTGACGCTTCCCTGCCGCCAGCTCTTCGGCCGTCAGGCCAGTCTCGACAAAGCGCGCAAGCGTTTCCCTGACGGCGTCCAAAGCTTTCTGCGCGCTCTCGGGCGCGCTGGCAAGATAGACACCGTGCGCGCCGGTATCGGCATACGATGAGCTGAAAGTACAGACGGTGTAGGCAAGCCCCAGTTCCTCGCGAACACGCTGGAAAAGACGCGAACTCATACCACCACCGAGAAGCATTCCGACCAGCGAAAAGGCGAAACGCCGCGGGTCGCCGTGAGCGATGCCAGGCCCGCCAAGAACGACATGCGTTTGCGCAATATCCTTGCGCGCAAGGTGCTGCGCGTGCGCCCCCGTAGCCACGGCCGGCGTCACCTCAAAGGGAGTGCTGTCTCCAAGATTCCGAGCCATCCAGCCGTTCTTATCGAGCAGCTCCAGCAAGGTTTCATGTTCGACATGACCGGACGCAGCCACCACTATCCGCCCAGGATGATAAGCGCGCTCATGCAGCGCGCGAAGATGCGGTATGTCGAGCCCTCGCACCGTGTCGCGCGTTCCAAGAATCGGAAAACCGTGCGGATGCTCTCCCCACAGCGCGCTGTTCAGCAAATCGAAGATCATGTCGTCGGGCGTGTCATCGACCATACTGATCTCCTCGAGAACAACATTCTTCTCAAGTTCGAGATCTGCACTGCGAAGAGACGGTTCGAAGATCAGATCGCCAATGACAGCGGTCGCCTCCGAGAGATGCGAGTCGAGTACACGCGCCTGATACGAGGTGTGCTCGCGCTCTGTGTACGCGTCAAGCGACCCGCCCAGGGTTTCCAGTGAGAGCGCGATCTCCGCTGCGCTTCGCGTGGACGTACCCTTGAAAACCATGTGCTCGAGCAGATGAGAAACACCCATTCGGTCGGCACTCTCATGCAACGTTGCCGCCCGCACCCAAGCCCCAAAAGCAACCGACCGCGCTCCCGGAACTTCTTCCGAGAGCACGGTCAGTCCATTCGGCAGATCAGTGCGTTGGAGTGTGGGCGCCTCAGCGCCGATTACGTCCGCCACCGTTTCTCGCGCCTCCACTTCCGCCACTTCCGCCACGACTACCGCCACCACCACTGGAACCGCTGCTCGACTCACGATCGTCCTCCGGCATCCCTTCCGGCCGAGGAAGCAGTGCCTTCATCGAAAGTCTCAACCGTCCACGTTCGTCGCGATCGATCAGCTTGACAGTAACCTGGTCACCCTTTGTGACCACATCCTCCGGCTTCTCCACTCGCTCGTGCTTCATCTCCGAAACGTGAAGCAGCGCTTCGGTGCCGGGCATGATTTCGACGAACGCGCCAAAAGCAGTTACCGTCTTGACGGTGCCGGTATAAGTCTCGCCAACAACCGGCTCTGCTGTGATGGCCTGCACCATCTGCTTTGCACGTTCCATAGCGTCGCCACCAACGGCAGCTATTGTGACCGTTCCATCGTCATCGACCGTGAGCTCGGCGCCAGTTTCTTCCTGGATGCCACGAATGTTCTTGCCCTTTGGACCAATGAGTTCGCCAATCTTGTCGACTGGAATTTGTACGGTGACGATTCGCGGCGCGTATTTCGAAAGCTCCTCACGAGGCTCGGCGAGTGCTTTGTCCATCTCGGCGAGGATGTGCAGACGGCCGGCCTTCGCCTGAACGAGAGCCTCCTCCATGATCTTGAGGTCGAGGCCTTCGATCTTGATGTCCATCTGGATGGACGTGATGCCGTCTTTCGTACCCGCCACCTTGAAATCCATATCGCCGAGATGATCTTCGGTTCCAAGAATGTCGGTGAGGATCGCGTACTTCTTGCCTTCCTGGATGAGGCCCATCGCCACACCCGCAACAGCGGCCTTCATGGGAACGCCGGCGTCAAAAAGCGCGAGCGAGCCGCCGCAAACCGACGCCATCGACGAAGATCCGTTGGACTCGAGCACCTCGGATACGATGCGAATGGTGTAGGGGAAGCTCGCAAAATCCGGCAACACGCTCTGCAGAGCGCGTTCGGCCAGGTTTCCGTGACCTATCTCGCGACGACTTGTGCCACGCATCGGCCGCACTTCTCCGGTGGAGAATGGCGGGAAGTTGTAATGCAGCATGAACGACTTCGTCGTCTCACCCGACTCGTCTACCGTGTCCAGACGCTGCGCATCTTTTGCGGTGCCGAGCGTAGCAGCGACAAGCGCCTGCGTCTGGCCACGGGTAAATAGAGATGAACCGTGCGCACGAGGCAGCAATCCCATATCGATACTGATATCGCGCACTTCATCAGGTTTTCGACCATCGACGCGGAGGCCTGATTCAAGCACCTGCGAGCGTAGCTCGTGATATTCGACGTCGCCCAGGGCGGTGTGAATGTCCCGGCTGTTGTCGGGAAACTCCGCCAGCAAGCCTTCAGCAAGCTCCTTCTTGGCGCGCTCGACTGCTTCGACGCGGGTGTGCTTGTCCTTCTGGTTAAGCGCTTCGCGAATCTTGCCACTCGCGAGATCCTTGGCGCGTAACACAACACCTTCGATCGGCTCGGCCTTGACCCACTCCATCTTGGGCTGCTGAACCTTGGGCAGAATCTCATTCTGCATGGCGATCAGCTCGCGAATACCGTCGCGCGAAATTTTGAGCGATTCGAGAACGTCGTCTTCGGAAATTTCGAGCGCGCCACCCTCGACCATCACGATACTGTCCTGCGAGCCAGCTACCACCAGCTCCATGTCCGAGAACTCGAGCTGCTGGAAGGTGGGATTGAGAACCCAGTGGCCCTGCACCCGCCCGATGCGCACACCGGCGATGGGGTCCATGAACGGGATCTTTGACGCGTTCAGCGCAAACGACGTGGCAACGAGCGCCAGCACGTCGGCGTCATTTTCCTGGTCGGCAGAAATGACGTAGACAAACACCTGAACTTCGTTCTTGAAGCCTTCCGGGAAGAGCGGGCGAATCGAACGATCGATGATTCGGCAAGCCAGAATCTCGTGATCGTGCGGGCGGCCTTCGCGCTTAATGAATCCACCGGGAATTTTTCCGGCTGCGTACGTTTTTTCCTTGTACTCGACGGTGAGCGGGAAAAACGGCAGGTTGCTTTGATTATCACTAACTGTGACTGCGGCGAGTACAATCGTCTCGCCGAATTGAACAAGGGCGGATCCTGCTGCCTGTTTCGCCATACGGCCGGTTTCGATAACCAGCGGGCGTCCAGCAAAAGTCCGCTCGATGCGATGCATCATCTAGGAAATAACCTCTTGTGAAACGCAAATCGCGCGGGAGACACATGTTCCCCCGCGCGACAAATATGAGTGGATCCGCTTAATGGCGGAGACCAAGATTTTGAACGAGTGTGCGATATTCCTGAACGTCAGTTCGTTTCAGGTAATCGAGAAGACGGCGGCGGCGGCCAACCATCTTGAGCAACCCCTGCCGACCATGATGATCCTTCGCATGCGTGCGAAAGTGGTCGGTGAGGTAATTGATCCGGTCGGTTAGAATCGCGACCTGAACCCTCGTGGAACCGGTATCCTCTTCGTGAGCCCGGTATTTATTGATTGTCAGTGATTTATCGAACGCCATCGTCGTAAATTTCTCGGCGCATGCGCAGAATGTTACATGCGGGTGGGTACATGCGCAGATTTTTGCGCGTAATTACTGGAAGCATGGTAGTTTATCCACTGTAGCCCCTTCTGTAAAGGACCACACCTATTGCCCGAACGCTACCTCGGCCGTCAGATCGGGAAGTACCGCGTCATCCGCCTTCTTGGCTCCGGGTCGTTTTCATGGGTCTATGAGGCGATAGACCAGGACCTCGAGATTCCCGTTGCTCTGAAGATCCTCCGTCCGGAGTTTGCAGGACAGGGGGCTGCGGAAGCACGCTTTCGCCGGGAAGCCTCCACGGCGGCCCGACTCCGGCATCCCAACATCGTCACTGTTCGCGATATTGGACAATCCGACGGCGCCTCGTACGTAGCGATGGACCTTCAGCCGCTCTCGCTCGCGAGGCGCCTCGAGGCGACA
>JBBSTN010000216.1:0-6399 GCA_038235845.1 Gemmatimonadales bacterium
ACGTCGGCTGGAACGCCTATTTACCAGAGCGCTACGTTCACCGGTGCGAATTCCCAGGCGTATCCGCAAGGTACCGCACTCAACCTGAACGTCACTGCTGGAAATCAGTATGTGGCCTTCGTTTCTTCAGCTGGATTACCGTCCAATCCGGATGCTTATGCGGCGATCGAGATGTCGTCCGATAGCTACGCTGGAGGCGCGTTTGTCTTTACTGATGGTGAGTTCACCGCGCCCTGGTTCGAGGATGGCTCCAGCGCTCTTGGCAGCGTGCAATTCAACGCCTCGTTTTCTGTGGCCGCAATAACAGCGGTGCCCGAGCCGTCGACTTTGGCTTTGCTAGCGCTTGGCGTCGGCGTGCTGTTTGCACTTACATCCGCTGCGCGCATTAAAAAGACTACACTGGACTGATCGATTTGCATCACGCGCACAGGTGACATCGCATTCGCGGTAACCGCTACAAACGGCGGTTCCGCGCCTGCGTTGACCGCCCGCCTGAGCTCCGTGAGCGATCCACAGAGATATCGATTGCAGACGTCGCCTCGCATTTCACGCGGAAGCGAGCAACCGAGTTCGGCGTGGAAGACACACTAATTCTGGAAGTGTGTGGCCGGGAAAAGCGACCGATAGGCTTCACGCGTTTCTTCCGCATCGGTCCATGTCATAGTTCGTTGGATTCGATTCATGCTATCGATATCGAGATGCGCATGATCACCGCCGCCTGTGCAGCAGTGACCACCGCATGCAGCACAGGCGTTACCAAAAAGTGAGTTGGATGCATCGGCTGGTGAGGCATCAGCATCAGCATCCGCTGGCGCTTCGGGCATATCAGCGACGCGCACCTCATGGAACAAACGATCGAGACGCTTGAGGAATGCATTCTTTCGCTCATCACCAAGTTCTACGAGGAGGCGATCGTTGGACGGCAGCATTAGCAATGGAAGCTGGCGGTGTCCCGAACTCACTCCATCTGCGAGTTTCCGCGCCTGCACACGAATTCTCCTGTTGTGCTCTCTTTGCTTCTCAACAGGCTTTTGACCAAGCCAGATCCTTCGGCATTTCCTCGAATCGCATAGAACGGGCCCGATCATTGCCAAACTGATTTCTGCGCGACACACTACACACTCCGTCGTTGGCAAATCGGCGTAGCGATCCTTTCGCTCTTCTTCGTTTGTCACGATAGATAACGTTGTGTGTGTAGGTCTGCGGTTATAGCGTTATCAAACAACTTCAACGGAGTATGCAATGTCGGGAATTCTGGATGGGCTAATGAAGCATCTCGACCAGAACACTGTTACACGTGTAAGCAACGAACTTGGCACGGACAAGTCTACGGCGAGCACCGCAGTCGCGGCAGCGTTACCACTACTGCTGGCGGCTCTGGCAAGGAATGCTTCTACACCGGAAGGTGCAAGTTCGCTCGCCGGCGCTCTGGAACGCGACCACGACGGAAGTGCTCTGAATAACGTCGGTGCGCTACTCGACGGTTCTCAACAGGGCGCAGGGCAGGCCATATTAGGGCACATTTTCGGAGGGAACCAGCCAGTAGCGGCACAATCCCTGGGAACTGTAACCGGTCTCGATAGCAACAAGACTTCGCAGCTGCTCGCCATGCTGGCGCCGCTCGTATTGTCATATCTCGGCAAGGCAAAACGAGACAAGAACCTCGATGCAGGTGGCCTTGGTTCCATGCTTGGAGAGGAGCGGGCGAAGATTCAATCGCAGAGTGGTGGCGCCATGGGATCACTGATGTCGATGCTCGACCGGGACAAGGATGGATCCGTCGTCGACGACATTGGCGGCATGGTGGGCAAGATGTTTGGCTCCTAGAGCCGTCCGCTTCCGGGCAACTCGCTGCCTCTAATCGGACGTAAGGGAACCCTCCGGGCTTCATGCGGATAGATACAGTACGAAAGCACCAACGTCGTCAGGCGTTTAATGTCACACTGGAGCTAACATCATGAACCGTAAGTCTGAACTGATATTTGCAACTCTGCTGGGTGGCGCGCTGTTGGCTCTTCCTCTGCAGGCACAATCTGCGTCAAAATCCTCAAAAGCCATGAGCAATTCACAGCCAGCGTCGTCCGGTACCATTGAATCGTGGCGAGAGTTCAGGAAACCGTCCGATTCTGACCTCAAGAAAAAACTAAGCTCGATTCAGTACTCGGTTACTCAGCACGAAGGAACCGAAGTGCCCTATACCGGGAACACATGGGACAATCACAAGGCCGGTATTTACGTCGACGTCATATCCGGAGAACCGCTGTTCAGTTCTGCAGACAAGTTCGAATCCGGGACTGGCTGGCCAAGCTTTACCAAACCGTTGGTGGCTTCGAACGTGAAGACGGTCTCCGATCGTTCGCTCGGCGTGAAACGCACGGAAGTTCGGTCCAAGTACGCCGACTCCCACCTCGGCCACGTATTCAACGACGGGCCTCGGCCGACCGGGCTACGCTACTGCATGAACTCTGCAGCGATGCGATTCATTCCGGTCGACCGACTGAAAGCCGAAGGTTATGGCGAGTATCTGAAGCTGTTCAGCGCAGAATCGAGCTCCAAATAAGCGGCTGAGAACTCATGCTCTGGCCTCGATACTGAGGTCGGAAACCGAACAGGACCGCGTGGCCCTTGCCGACAGAAACGTCGACGAGGGCCACTTTTCCGTGCAGTCGGTCATTTCCGAGAAGCCACCCGGAGAGCAGAACGTCGCCGGTGGCAGGGTAAGTCGCCACAGCAGTAGCGCGTGAAGCATCGGTTATTTCGAACGCGGGGCTGTCTTCGAACCACGCTGCTGGCACCGGTGCAGTCATTCGAGAGGTAAGTGCGCTCGACTTGTTCAGCTCGATGGCAAGCAACGAACCCGGCGCATAGAAATCACTTGACGAGATGCCGTTTAGCACGTTGCGAACGGGAAGTTCGAACGCCTCGATGGCAAACTCACTTGCATCGTTGAACGTGATAACTGTTCCTCCGGCCTCCATGAACTGACGCAATCCTGCTACGCCAGCGTCACCTACTCCTCCCCTCAACGAATCAGGATATGCATTGCCAAGACCGCGTCTGATCCCGGCCACGTTCTGGTCGGGAATGATGATCACATCAAACTTTGAATTGAGACCACCGGCTCTGATTTCCTTGTCGACAACGGTCTTGAAGGGAATGCGATTTACATCGAACATCCATCGCGTCCAGCCTTCGTCCATCGATGCGTTGTAGCTGCGATAGATACCGATGCGCTTGCTGGAATTGCCGGAAAGGCCCGCCACCGAATACTGTGGCTCCGCAACGGGTGCGATAGGAGCAGTGACCGCGGGCAGTTCGCCACCAACGGCATTCACACTAACGCCGAATAGCAATGGTAGCGTGTGTGCAGTTACATCATACGGGCGTTTCGGTGGGCCACCAGGGTACTCCGAAAGATTTGGATACTTTTGACGTTCTAACAGCGCCTTGGCATACGAGCCAAAAGGCTGCGCAATCGGAATCACGTAGGTACCGGCCGGAATCGATTCATGGATCTCCACCTGGCCATGCTGCAAGGTCCATAGAAGACGCTGCAGCGCCTGAGGATCGCGCTGCGACTTGGCAATGGTGTACGCAACGGGAACGTCAGTTGTGGTCCACGGGTGATCGGGCGAAAGCGCACGTTCGCCGAGCGCAGCATAGCTCTCAAGCCACTGGCGACGATTGCGCGCGGCTTCGCCGAGCATTGCCATCGTTGCGCTGCTTTGATAGTCGACGATATCTCCAATACCCCAATGTCCACCTTTCCAGATGGATGGGTAGTTCCAGGTAGATACGCGCGCGTCGTAACCGCGGCCTGTGCCAAGGCGATCAAACGGAATGTCCACACTCGATGCGAGTCGAGCACTCGCCGTTTCGGTAAGTATTCTTACGCCGCGATGATTTAGCGAATACTGTCGCGCTGGCGACCACTGATCGTACGATGCATTGGTGGCAACGCCCGTCTTTCCGTCTGCAATCATCCTCCAGCCCATGGCCATACCGAGCGCGTTCGTTCCACTTGTCAGAATTGGGTCGATATTGGGCTCCAGCGGATCCATGTAAGGTGGAATGAAAATTCTTCCCGCATTTCCCCCCTGCTGGTGAATATCGTTCACGATCTGCGGATCCCACGGGGTGTAAAGCGAATCAACTGTATAGCGGGTTTCTTTTTGCGTGAAGGCATACCAGTCACGGTTATTGTCATGCCCAGTGTAGTGGTGATACAACGCGGGTGGAGAAGAACCTTCGGCCGGCGTGTCCAGCGTACTGCGATACCAATCACCAACTATGTCCACGCCGTCAGGATTCTGACTTGGCACAAGCATTATGATGGTGTTCCTCAGTATTTCCTTCGACTCGGCATTGTTCTCGCGCAGGAGTCGATCGGTAACGACAAGAGGCGAGAGAAAACCTCCCACTTCGGTGGAGTGAATGCTCGATGTTATTAGGACAATGTTCTTGCCCTCCGAGAGCAGCCTTTCCTTGCTGGTGTTGGCGGACCTCGTTCGGGGGTCCATGAGTTGCCGCTGGATCTGGCGGTAGTGTTCTAGGTTGGCCAAGTTAGCCGAGTCGGAAATGAATGCCACGATGAAGGGGCGCCCGAGAGTCGTGGGGCCAAGTGTGCGCACCGTTATCTGTGGGCTGGCCTTGTCCATCGCAGTGAAATAATCAGTGACCTGTTTCCATGAGGGCAACTTGCGGTCGGTGCCTGGCTCCCATCCGAGCACGCTTGCGGGGCTGGGAATCGGGCCCCTCTGCGCATCTGCGGGGGTTTGCGCTGTCATCATTGCCAGAGTCAGCACTAGTGCGCGAGCTTTGAAAGTTGCAAACGAAGAGCGCGAGAAAGGCATCATTTGTTCAGCGGTCGAAGGAAACGACAAGGCGGGGAGCCATGGGCAAAGGAAGGCTTGAAGCATTTAGTGACGGCGTGTTGGCGATCGTCATAACAATAATGGTGCTGGAACTCAAGATACCGCACGATACCAGTGCCGAAGCACTCAAGGAACTGCTGCCAGTATTCACGAGCTACGTTCTGAGCTTCATATATGTCGCAATCTACTGGAATAATCATCACCATCTTCTTCACACCGTCAAGCAGGTAAACGGGCGGAATACTCTGGGCGGATCTGCACTTGCTATTCTGGCTTTCGCTGATGCCGTTCGCGACCGCCTGGATAGGAGAATACGGCTTTCGCACCTTTCCAATGGCTTTTTACGGCTTCGTGCTCCTGATGGTTGGCGTCGCATACCACGTTCTTCAAGCTCTCATCATCGTTGTGCAGGGAAAGGATTCAACCCTTGCGCACGCGATAGGCGGAGACATCAAGTCGTCTCCCGGGAAGGAGGAGCCTGATGCAGTCACGACGTGAATTCATGCTTAGCTCTGCGCGCATATCCGCAGGTTGCGTCGCGCATGTTGCGCTGGCCTCGGCGTGTTCGACAGCGTCATCGAGGGCGCGCTTTACCGCACCACGACACAGAGTGGTTGCGACAACGCCGTTTGCCCATCTAGATCTCGTTGCAAACGACACTTGGGCGGTCGTGTCAACACCATTCGGGGGCGACCGTACAACATACGCCAACGGTGGAATCATTGCTGGGCGGAGCGGCGTTGCAGTGGTGGAGGGGTTCTATCGCCCCGCCGGCGCCACATGGCTGGCAGAACAGGCGCGCCGACTTACCGGTAGGTGGCCCACGCACGTCATACTCACGCATTATCACACCGATCACTCCGGTGGTCTGGCCGGCTATCTTCGTGACGGTTCCGGACCTCGCATCATGGCGACGCAGTCCACCCGGGAGACGGCGATGGCGGGCGGCCCCGTGGCACCGCAGGTTGATGAAGCGCTGGCACGGGCTTTTGCCGACGTGACGATAATCCCCGCCACGGCGCCAGGCACCATCGACCTGGGCAATCGTGTGCTCGAACTGATGTCACTTGACGGACACACGGCGAGCGATGTCGCACTCGTCGATCGCAATGAGGGAGTGCTATTCACCGGCGATCTGGTGTGGAACGGAATGTTTCCGAACTACGTGGATGCAATTCCAACCAGACTTGCCTCGTCTGTCGAACTGCTGTCTCGGATTGGTGCGGCTACGATCGTGGTTGGACACGGAGCAGTGGCCGACAAACCAGCGCTAACCCGTTATCAGGACCTGCTGAGTGACGTCGAACGCGCGGCTCGCGCTGGTTTCAGGAACGGCTCGGGCGCAAAGGAAGTGGCGGCCGCCTATTCTGTGCCAGCGACTCTTGGAGAATGGATGGCGGGCAAGCCGGCAATTGAGCGCGCCATCGACGCATGGTACAAGGAATTCGGGGCAGAATAGTGGCCAACCAACGCGAGCGGAATGTCGAGCACGCCACTTGCATGCTCAGTAAAAATAAGCTGTCAA
>JBBSTN010000217.1:0-6390 GCA_038235845.1 Gemmatimonadales bacterium
CGACAGATTTGCTGCTGCGGCGTCTCAGTGCCCGGTTATCAACTGGTTGAGTTTCGTCGGCACGACGGACGGGTCGAGCTGGTATTACAATTTTGCGAAATATCCGTGGGATGATCCTTCCGAGCATCTTCGCCGCTCACCGCTAATGTACGTGGGCAACGTCAAGACGCCGACTTTGCTGATGACGGGCGTGAACGATCTTCGTACACCCATCAGTCAGACCGAGGAGTTTTACGAGGCTTTGAAGATCAGGCGGGTGCCTACAGCGATGATTCGTTTCAACAATGAATGGCATGGCACGAGCTCCACGCCGTCGAACTTCATTCGTACACAACTCTATCTGCGAAGCTGGTTCGATCGATATCGACAGCCTGCGTCGATGATCGGCCTTACACAGGATGACCAGCGCTGAGACGCCGGTTGCGTTCTCCTAGTCACAAAAGGGCCAGTTAATGGCCAACCTCATGCTCGAAGGGCGCGGGTCTGCCACACGAAGCTCGGCTCGGACGCGCGCGCCTCGCTGGCTCATCGCACTATGCGGAGCAGCGCTGGCGCTCGCGTTCCACGCCCTCGCTTCCACAATGGGCGTTTTCAGCATACTCGGCTTATCAGGCGCCTACGTCAGGCCGATGATAATGCTCCTCGGCGGAGCGATCGCCGTCTCACCATTCGGCAGTGTGCTCTGGCTGTTAACCGGCGTGGTCGCAACGATAGCGTGTCTGGTATCGTACACACCAATCGTCACACCGCTTGTGCCCTATTTCATACGCGCCGATGCCGATGTCCCGACGGAAGCAAACGGCGGCGCGGTAGCGAAACTCGATGCGGTTGCAGTACTGTCGGGAAGCATGACCGATCAGGGGCTCGTGAACGATGCAGCAATCGACAGACTGCTCACTGGAGTCGCCGAAGCGAAGTCGAGGGGAATATCCAATCTCCTGTTGTCCGTTGTAGTACGAGCTGATCCAGCCTCTGGCGCCACTGCGGTGATAACATCGCAGAAGGATCAACAGGCGCTTGTCGATCTGATTGCACCACATCTGCAGGTGAAATTCGCATTCAACGTTCAAAGCACGCGCGATGAAGCAGTGGATTTTGCCAGGATTGCGACGAAGGAGGGATGGAAAAAGGTTTTGCTCATCACATCGCCGTCCCACACCCTACGCGCGTGCGCCACAGTGGAGAAAGCGGGCCTCGCGGTAACGTGTTTGCCGTCCAACGCGCGCGACTACTCGATTTCGCGATTGGATATTTCGAGCAACAGGCGAAAAGCGTTTTCAGATGTGCTTTACGAGTCAGCGGCGATACTCCTTTATCGTGCTCGCGGGTGGATGTAATTTCGCCTGTTTGGACGCCTCTGTTTCGCTCCCGGTAACTCCTGTCACTTTTAGGTGTAGCGCGAAACGAATAACTTTCAAAATCAACTAATTCCCTCAAAAAACTACATGTTCTTTCGTTCATCGTTGGTTGGTGGTCGTGCTCTCGTTGCGGGGTTGGTTTCCGCAATTTTTCTGGGTGCCTGTACCGACAAGGCGGCTCTCGCAACCAATGATTCACTAGCTACGCAATTGTCAGTCGCTACCGCCGAGCGGGACTCTCTTCGGGCGATGGTCGGAAGCGAGTCGGCTGAGAAAGATCGCGCTCTCTCGCAGGTCGTAGAAGCGTCCAAGTTCGCAGACCAGATTGACGCCGAGCTTCGTCAGGTTCGAAGTCTTTCGTCGCGCGTTTCAGTGAATAAGAACGATGAGTCCGGCGCTGCGCAGGTTGCTGATGCTCGCAGTGACATTCTGGATCGCCTGAAGCAGCTCAGACAGCGCCTCGCCTCGCGACAGGCGCAGGTTCGCTCGCTTCTCGACAGTATGAAAATAATGCGCACAGATGCAGGGTCTGCGGCAGTTCTCCTCAACGATCTGAACGCCCGCCTCGCTTCCCGCGAACGTGAAATTTCGGCGTTTCAGGATGAGATCCTGCAGCTTCGGTCACAGAATACGCAGCTTGTTACCGAGAAGTCTACCTTGAATGACACGGTGCGGGCGATGGATGTGCGCGAGAACCGTGTCTATTACATCATCGGTCCCCGTCGCCAGCTTCTCAACGAAGGTCTTGTGACCGAGGAGGGCGGCTCTCGCGGGTTGCTCATTGTGAAGCTGGGGAAAACACTCGTTCCGGCCCGCACTCTTGACGAATCGAAGTTCACATTGGCCGACCGTCGTGAAACGCTGACCATTCCTCTCCCCCGGGCGGATCGCTCGTATCGTATTGTCTCGCGTCATAATGTCGCTTTCGTCGAAGCGGCGCAAAAGGATAAGGACGGCTCATTTCGGGGAGAATCGATTCGTATCACCGACCCTGTTCAATTCTGGGCGCCATCGCGCTATCTCATTATTTCCGAGAAGTAGCGTCGAACCTGCGGGGTTTTTCGCCCCCCGGTATCCCGCACCAGTAGCGTCAAACCTGCGGCAGTTCTTCGTCCCCGAGTTCGCCGCCCATCTGATGCCAACGAAGCTCCTCTGGTGAAAGCGGTCTCACCATGAGATCGACTGCCAGCCAGGCGGTTTTGGCGAACGGATAGCAGAACACGCAACCTCCGAGCATCAGGACGGCGGTCGTGTACGTGATGAGGTCCCAATTCGGATCGGGCCAGGATACGTATACAAACCCGCACACGACGAAGAAGAGGATCAGCTCAACAGCGATGAGGTTGAACAGGTACGCCCCGACGAAGTAGTCAGGCTCACCGCGCTCCAATCGCAGGCCGCAGGCTGGGCAATGCCGTTTCAACTCAAAGAGCGATGCAAAAATCCGGCGGCCGCCACAGTGTGGACAGCGGAGTAGTAGTCCTCGGCCAAACATCCGCCATGTGCCGGGCCTGAAAAAATGACCCGCCGTGCCGCCATGATTCTCAACCTGCGTGATGGGCGTGGGAATGGGCATGCAATGAAGCTAACCATACTACGTGCATCCACTCTGACTCTGATCTGACTTCTGGCGAGTGAAGATCGCTCATTAGCGACGAGGCGTTACGTTGAGGCGGTAGTGAACGGCGAAATTTTATCGGGGAGGTCACAGGCCGACGCTCTGCTGATAAAAAGCTTTCACCTGGGTTGAGCTTCCCGCGTCGGCTCTCAGCACGAGCGCCAGCGGTGCGGATAGCTGTGAGCTTATAAGTTGGATATTTGTCTTCCTCCAGTCATCTGCGTCTCAGGTCCGTCAGTTTCCATCAGCTGGAAGCCTCCAGCGACGCGGGCGCTCATGCTGACAGCCGACACTGGCAGCTCAACCGCTCGCGATCTCCGCGAATCGCCCAAGGCTTTGAAGCTAATAGCGGACAGCTACCGACGTTCGCTCCAAATGCTCCCGACAATCGCCAAAGAGTGTCGGGGCGACGGAACACCCGTGATTGGCACAAAAGCTGCTAAGCGCTAGTCAGCCGGTTATGGCGCGATGTTACGGGGGGGGTGATTTTTCCTCATCTCGATTCGGCCATTATCCTTTTTTGACCTTGTCAGAACCAGTCTAACGGAGAAGAAATGAAATTTTTACGTGTTATTGCATGCGCAACTGTAGTAGCCGCGCCCTCGGTAGTGATGGCGCAGATGGGTTCTATGGACGGGACGATGGAGCCCCCTGCCGTGGGTTTCGGAATCATCGGTGGAGCAACGTTTCCGGTGGGCGACTATAACAAGCTCGCACAGACCGGATTCAACGTCGGCGCATTCGTAGATTTCGGCCGCCGAGTAGGCCCGTTTGGAGTGCGTGCCGATGCGTTGTATCATGGCTTTGGTGACCGAAACCTGGTGAGCACGGGGAATAACAGCACCAACGTTAGTTTCTCCAACAAGTACAGCATGGTGACGGGCACGCTCAACCTGGTGTTTGGAATTCCTCTCGAGAATTCGCCGGTACGTCCCTACCTCACCGGTGGAGTGGGCGGATACTACATTCGTAACAGCCCCAAGTGTCTCGTCGCATCAACCACGTGTACGAACACCGGAAACTCGGAGAGCACAACGAAGTTCGGATTGAACGGTGGTGGCGGTATTGAATTCGGCCTTGGCGGAGCGGCAGCGTTCATCGAGTCGCGATTCCATCAGGTGTTCAGTGGTTCGCCCGAGCTTGGTTGCATTGGCACGGCGAATTGCAATCGCGCAGCTCTGCAGATTGTTCCAGTCCAGTTGGGTGTGCGTATTCAGTTCTGATGCAGTTGTGATGCAGCTATGATACAGTTTTGAGTTTCAATTTTACGGAACTCGGCAGCTAAGCGTACTAGCATCGCTCGCAAAAAGAGGACGACTTCTTCACGAAGCCGTCCTCTTTTTGTGTCAGATGTAATTAGTGTGCTCTACCTTCTGGACACAAACTAGCAGGCGCACCGGGCTAGCGGTTGCCAGGCGGCGCCGGTGATGCAGGTGCATTTGTTGTTGTGGAGGTGGACAATCCTGCATCGAGATCGTTCCAGTTCAAAATTGCATTGAAGCCAAGGAAGAAGGTTCCTTGCGTCTGCCAGCGCCAGAATGGGCGAATGGCGAAGCTCACTACGTGCCCCTTCCCAAGCGGCGAGTCGACCACGCCAGCTCGATTGGATAGAGTCTGTCCGCCGGCGAGCGTGCCGGAAAGAAGCATGTCACTGGCGTTAGCTGGAAACCGCAGGACAACTCTTGGCTGATTAGCGAGCGACGCGGCACCACCACCACGACCACCTCTGCCAGCCGGTGTCTCGCCCGCTGATGCGCCTGCTCCAGCACGACTGGCCAAGGCTCCTCGCGTCGACGGCATGCTATCCGCCGTGGCAAAATTCCACGTCGAAAGTGTTAATGGGTTGGAGGTGGGCGTGACGTTCTGTCCAAACGAAGTAGCGCCGGAACCATTAAAGCCGCCACCGCCTGAACCCACATTCAACACCGGATTCTGATTGAAATACACCGGTAGCTGCGCGTCAAATCCGTAGGCAATCGGGCTTAGCTTATCCGTCACGATGCCGCGCAGAATAGTGCCGCGTGCGAACAGCTCGGATGGATTTTCGACCGTGATACCGGACACGAGATTGTACTCGGGAAAGATCGTGCTCGTGGCACCTTCGACGATCAGTGTGCCGCCCTGCTCCACAAATTTGTAAAGCTCGTTGAGCCCCTCAATGCCCATTCCACCACGTATATCGTCGCTTTGATCGTTCGCGCCGAGGTTCGGTGTTGCGGAAGATTTTTTGTAGGGAAGCGGAGTGTCGCCGATTTTGGGGATGCCGTTAACCTGTGATTGCGCGGTGCCTCCAACATGTGGATACACGATCACGTCATACCTTGCGCGCAGGTTCCCAGCCCGAAGTTTCTGGTCTGCGAAGTAGGTGTAAGGAACGCCGTAAGTGTCAAACGCAGCGCGCACCCATCCTTCATCCTGCGTGCGCTGCCAGGAGTGGACGTAGCCGATACGAGGAAGATCCAGCTCGTGACTCTTCACCGAGGGCATCGTCGCAACCGCGTAGCCACTGAGGCCCAGTTCGGAGAGCGACGCCTCCAGCTTTGCGCGATCGCCAGCCGGAACGATGAACGATCCTGGTCTGAATGTACGACCCGCCGCGTCGAAGGAAGCTTCCGCGGCGAGCATTCGCGTGGATGCGTTTTTATAGCGGAACGACATGAGATTGTTATCTGTCGTATGATCAACCACGACGATTGGACCGCTTCCCGCTATACCACCCTTGGCGTGCACCGTGCCGGTAACCGGCGATAGAGACTGCGAGAGAATTGTCTTCTCCGTTATCGGCAAAACCGCAACATTTCGCATGAACTGAAATGTCCAGCCAGTATCGTCGTATGGTCGCGGGTTCTCCGGCGAATAATTTTGAACGGCGAAGTACATGTCGGCGAGTGTGCGATAGGGCTGATCGCCGCGAATAACGTAGTCGCCCTGTTTCACGTCGACGTTGCCGGCCTTGAACGCAGAGTTAGCGGTGTGAATCTCCAGGCCTTGTCGCACCAGTTCGTTGACGGCATCTGCGGCGTCGGCCTTGCGGCGCTGATCGGCCGGAATCACCCACGCAAACGTGCCTGAGTCACCCATGCCGCGCTCCATGGCCCGTTTGTTCTTGAGCCAGTAATTCTCCAGATATTTGCTTTTGTTATCGGCGAAATGTTTGAGTGAAATCAACACTGCCGATTGCTGAATGTTCGTGTTGTTTCGCGGGCCCCACTTGATGTACTCGAGTGGCGGGTTAGGCCGGAACCATTCCCTGCTCGTCGTGGTCGCACCCGGCCGCACTTCGTAGTTGTCGGGCCCATAGCTCTGCACTTCGTAAAATCTGCCGGTAGCGTTTTTGGTATGAGCGACGAAGAACATGTAATTCGGTGTCCAGCCGTCGTAGAAACCATATGTCCACACGCCTGGAACTCCGCG
>JBBSTN010000218.1:0-6388 GCA_038235845.1 Gemmatimonadales bacterium
CTTGCGCATTAGGTGTAGCGCCGGTGTTTCGTTCGATGCGCCCGCCCGCAGTCAGGTATAAAGATTCATCTAGTGCGAGATTTCCCTGCGCCAGCATGCCAAAGTTTTTTGTCCAGGTGGTTGCGAACGGCGGGGCGGACATAGAAAGTGGACGGTATTGCGGAGTGTAGGTACCCGGTGGCGTCGCACCGCCACGCGATTCTTCCGGTCCGTATCGATCATCGCGCTGATTTTTGAATCCACTAATCGGCTGCGTAACCTCGCGCGTGAGCGCGGCTTCTGCACCAACGGTGACGGCAAGGGTTTTGCCCTCCGCCAAATCGAAACGTCCGACAGTTCGCGCCCTTAGCGAGCCGCGATCCGCGTCGCCCTGCCCAAGCGCGGGGTTGTCGTCGTTGCCGTCGATTGCCGGTGGAAAACCACTGGATGAAAGTCCGCGCAATCGATAGCCATCAGCGCCAGCGATCAGAGTATTGGTCCATCGAACTGAAGGCATTGAGGTGGCCGTAACGCCAACCGTGTATTGCGAAACCCGCTGGCCGGTGGCGCTGTCGCTCAAGAGCACCTGAGAGCCAGGATTGGCACGCTGGGAAGAGAATCTCGAAGTGGCAGTGAAAATTCTTCGAGATCGCACAATTCGCGCATCCGCGTCCGCCAGGAAATGCTGCTCGGACGCCCCTGGTACGAACTCACCAACGGTGTTGAAGTTCACGCCGAATCCAAACGTTCGTGACCCGGAGCCAGCTTTCAGGCTTGCACCGTGATCCTGGAGCCAGGTTCCTCTGGAGGCGTACTGTGTCGAGGTGAGTCCGGCGCGAGATGACAGTTGCACCGTTGGCTGTCCCGTGGCGCTGCCGTCATGACGAGTGAGGATGTTGACGACACCACTGATCGCATCTGCTCCATACAACGCCGCACCTTGCGGACCTCTGATGACTTCCACTCGATCTATTCGGGTCGGACCGAGCGATGTGACCACAAGCGGATTGGCAACCTCGATGCCATCGAGATAGATCTTTGGCGTAGTAACTCCAAAGGAGCTCGCACCACGGATGCTGCCAAACCGCGCAGATAGCGACCCCGCTGAAGAACTCCACGTCCATAGACCCGGAACGGCCAACTCAAGTGCCGCGCTCAAAGTCTGTGCGTTTGTGCGCGCCAGAGTCGTTCCGTCTATTATGTCGAGGGCGAACGGAGAGCCTCTTTGAGCAGCGCCATCCGGGGTACCGGTAACCACCACTCTGTCCAGCACGCTTGCTCTTCGCGAAATGATGTTTGACGGTGACGCCTGAACCGCAGGCGCTCCGCGTGTCGGCGCCAAAACAACCTGTGAGGCGCTCACAACGATTGGACGTAGCGTGCTTCCTTCCAGCATTGCCTCGATAACTGCACCCACTGGCACCAGCGACACGCGAAGACAGACGCGCTTGTGCGGAGGAAGCAGCTCCAGACTGTACGAGAGTTCCAATCCCGCCGTGCGAGCAACCTGCTCAAGCGCGTCCCGAACATTGGCATCTGGGAGTCGAATGGTGACAACGCGATCGAGTGGCGCAGCCCACGACGTCGTTCCGTTTTCAGACAAGGGCGTGGAAATGCAATCTGGTGCAACCTGATGAGTGGCATTCAATGCATAGGCCGCAGCGCTCGAAAGCGATGACCCCACAATTGAGAGGACGCAAGCTGTGACCGTATAGAGCGTTCTACCGCAGAACGGCAATCGAATAATACCGCGCCGAAACCGCGGCCATGTCATTATCTGACGCCGCCAGGACCAATGTGAGAGAGCAGCACTGTGTCACCCGTCTGCGTGACATCGGCGCCGAGTGCTAACGCGATGATCCGGATTGCCTGCGATGCCGAGTCAGTTCGGAGCGTGGCGCTGATTGTGCGGCGCGCCAGCAAATCTCCGGAAAGACGAAGATCGATTCCATACCAACGCTTAACGTCGTCGCGAACCTGGGAGATGGGTACATCCCTATAGGACAACACGCCACGAGTCCACGTTACCTCGTCCGCGCCGACGACATTTGTCCGAACGTCGATCGAAGGATCATCGTTGACGTTTTCGGCGGACGCGAACGTACCACGGTCGCCCGCCCGTAATTCCACGTGCGCGGCATCGCTCGTAGAATCGGAAGCCACTCGGCCAAGTGTCACCACGCCCTCCGTCACCGAAACGACGACCCCACCCGAACTGTTCGTACGCACGGTAAACGCCGTTCCTACGTCGCGAATTTCTGCGCCGTTGGAATGGACCAGAAATGGACTTATTTCGTTGTGTTTGATGTTGAAGAACGCCGAGCCGTCGAGATCAACACTTCGCGCAACCGTAAAGTTGTTCCGTACCTTCAACTGACTCTGTGGCGCAAGTATCACCAGACTACCGTCGGCAAGCTGAATGGAATCGAGTACGCCAGTGCCAGTTCTGTACACAGTGTAGTCACCCATTTTTACACCCGAGGTAGCCCTATCTGAGGACGCCAGGGACGCCGGCGCTTCCATCGATTGAAAGCCGATTGCAACGGCCAAAAGCGCCGCAGCGGCCAGCCCTGCAGCACGCCAGTACCAGCCCTTCCGCGTGACTCTATCTGACGTCCTTGGGGTGAACGGACTTACTCGCGCAGAACTGTCTTCGGCAATTCGCTTTTTGACAGCTGCCAACGCGGCTTCGACGTTGACTTTCAATTCCTCCTCGGGCTCGTTCAGCCCGAGCATTATCGCATTGACAAGCGCCCGGTCAGCGGGACGTTCAGACAACCATTTTTGCTCGCTAAACTCGCTCCCCGCTTCATCAGGCACATGACGATCCTCACCACTGAGAGCCTGGGCGAGGGCATCGTCAGGCAATAATGGTTCGGAGTCAGGATGACGCGACGACGTGTTGCTCTTGTCTTCGGACATTTCCGAGCGAGGATTCGGGTGCATGTTCGATAAACACCGGCGGCGTTCGGTACCCTACGCCGGTCTGATCCGGTATCATTCGGCGTGCTGGGTCGGCATTCGGAGTAGTATAAACCCGAGTATTGGCACAGGTAGCCCGATGTGGGCACTCCTACGCGTGGCCACTAAGCTCACCCTGCTCCAGATACTCATATTACTCCTGATGGCCGCTGACCTATCTTGACTGAAAGTGACCTGCTGAGCCGACTTCGAGATAGCGACGCCGGTGCTTTCGACGAGATTTTCCGACGGTGGTACGAGCCGGCGGTCAGGTCGGCCGCGCGCATCGTGCGTGACTCCGGCGTAGCAGAAGATCTCGCACAGGACGTTTTTCTGGAGCTATGGAAGCGTCGGGAGACCATTCCATCCAACAGCAGCGAGGGCGCCTACCTGCTTCAATCGGTCAGAAATCGCGCACTCAATTATTTGCGACATCTGCAGGTGCAGCGAAAGAATATCATGCATATCGAAGCAATCACAGGCCCTGCAGAGTTTGCCGATGCTAAGGCCCGCTCCGATGAACTGCAGAATGCCGCAACCAACGCAATCGCCGGGCTTCCGCCTCGCACTCGCGAAGTATTCATCATGAGCAGAGAACGTGGTCTCAAGTACACGGAGATCGCCGAGATACTGGGGATCACCGTAAAAGCTGTAGAGGCAAACATGAGCCGGGCACTCAAAAGCCTGCGGGAAAAATTGTCGCCTTGGCTGACCGAGGGAGATGGCGGGTAGGGTTTCCTATTTCTTGAGTGTTGAACCCACAACATGCCGAGTTGCGCGATATGAAATTCCTCCTTCCGCACCGGCCGACACATTCGAGGATAGGCATGAACGCTTCCCGTTCTCGCATAATTCCAGCTATGACTGCAGTAGCCGCTATCGCTGGCGTGGCCGCATGTAATAATGACGTCAACTCGCCACGACTTTCCGGTAGCGAGACACTAATTGAAAGCGCGTTCGGTAGCTCGCCTGCCGGCTTCAACGAATAGTCGAGCAGCTACGCAGGCGACGGCTTACCAACTTCCCCGCGGAACATGGTCACAGAGGGCGGGCCGAGATGGATTTGGGGACGGAATTGGCGGCGGGTTCATGGGAGGCGGTCTGGGCGGTGCGTTTTTTGGCAGCGTCGGAATCGGACGTGGACATGAGCGCGGAAACTTTGCCAGCGGCACCGACAGCACCTGCAGCTACTCCAGTGCATCCGGTAGCGTCACGTGCGGCCCGACCACGCGCAATGGCATAACCGTCACGCGACTTCTCACTTTCAAAACGGCTGCCGGCGCCACGCAAGCCAGCCCCGACAGCACAACAGATTCTGAGCGGTCGCGAATCACGGTGGGTGGTACTTCCACGTCGACTCGTCGCGATAGCATCACATCTACCGTACAACACAACAGTGATCGCACGGTTACAGGATTGGCTGTTGCGACCACCAGTAAGACTGTTAACGGCGTGTCCACCGGAATCGAAAACACCAGCGGAGTCAATCGGGAAGGAGTTCGGTTTACATCGGTACGAGTCTCCGGTGACAGCGTCGCCGGTCTTGTGATTCCAAAATCGACCAGCGCTGCAGTGTCTTACCCGACCGCGGGTACGGTGCGAAGGGAGATGAAGGTGACAATGACGCTGGATGGCGGAACGCCAACGGTTTCGATGCGCCGGGAAGTGATAACCTACGACGGCAGTGCAACAGCCACGGTGATGATTACGCGAGACGGCACCACGAAAACCTGCACATTGCCGCTTCCCCGTGGCCGGATGGTCTGCCCGGCTTAATGTTGAGTAATGTTGAGTAATGTTGAGTAATGTTGAGTAATGTTGAGTAACGTTGAGTAACGTTGAGTAACGTTGAGTAACGTCTAGCGAATGCGGAACCCGACCCGATGCGATACCGGACGACCATCGCGGAAGGGTTCCGCAGCATAGTCAAGAGAGAAGCGATCATAGCTGATTCCCAACCCGCCTGTCACCAACGACTCGCTCTTTTCACGAGGTAGTCGGAATCCGGTTCGGAACAAGATGGAAACACCATCGATGGGCACGTATCCCACCTCGATTCCGCCGGCCGGGCGCAGGAACAGGTCACCTTCGAGTGTGAGCTGTGTCTGCATTCCGACATCCCAGTGAACCCCCACGGGAAAGGGGCCACCTCCGTAGCCGATTCCAATTCGACGAGGCAGTGGCCCCTTTTCGCCGGCGACGTTCGCAGAGCCGCCAAGGTTCTGCACCACAAAAGCCAGATTGGCTCGGCCGAGCGAGCGGATGACACCAAGGTCGAATGCGGCGGTGCCTCCATGATCGAGCCCGAAGCGCTCGTCCACATATTTCGCGCTGGCTCCGAATCGAACTCCCTTGATGGTTCGGGAGACTCCTACGGTAAAGGCACTGCTGGACGATGCCACTCCACCGCTGTCGCTCAGCCGGGTAGCACCGGGTCGCACCGCTTCACCGTAGGAGACTCCGGACGGGGCGGACCATTCGAGGAACTGCGCTCCAACGCCGATAAACAGCGAGCCGGACGTAACGATTGCGGCCATCGAACCCGTAGTGCCAAAAGATCCGTATCGTTGGATGGATATCGAGTTACCCCCTCGTGCCACCGACAGCATTCCTGGGTTGTACATCAGCACATCTGCGTCGTTGAGGGTCAACGCCGCATTTGCCAGTGATGCGGCGCGCGCGCCAGCAGGAAGCCTGAGGACAAGTGGCCCTTCGCCCGCTGGCTGGGCTCCGGCCGCTCCCGAAAGCGAGGCGAGGAGAACGGCGGATGCAAACGCGGCAGCGGCTGTGGTCTTGCGAATAGTTGCAGTCATCAGTCAAATGAATCTGATGCGCCCTACCCTCGCCAGCACCAGACCGCCAAAAACATGGGATGATTGGCAGTTAGGTCCGAGCGTTCCACAGACGCATAATCGGCTTCTTCGCCATTTCGGACGATGGTGGTTTGGAAAAATGGGTTGGACATTCGCGGGCGAGTGGCCGGATCTGCCACGCTTTGTCCTCATCGTTGCACCGCATAGCTCCAACTGGGATTTCGTTGCGGGCCTTGCTGCGAAATGGGCGCTTGGCCTGGATGTGCGTTGGCTCGGGAAGCACTCCCTTTTTTTGCCGCCGCTGGGATGGTTGATGCGCGCGATTGGCGGTGTGCCTGTTCGCAGATCGGAACGGAATAACGTAGTCTCCCAAAGTGCATACGAATTTTCGGTGCGCGACAAGTTCGTTCTGGTTCTCACTCCAGAGGGTACGCGGAGGAAAGTGCAAAGCTGGCGAAGCGGGTTCTGGCATGTCGCGAAGCTGGCAGGGGTGCCTATCTGCCCGGTGGCTTTTGATTGGGGAACGCGGACGATGATCATCGGGCCAACGACGATGCCAACGGAGTCTGACCCTGACGTGGGGATTGCCAGAGTGCGATCGTATTATGCTGGTGTGCGGGGATTCGATCAGATTA
>JBBSTN010000219.1:0-6286 GCA_038235845.1 Gemmatimonadales bacterium
CGACGTAATCATCGCCGAATCAAAAGTTCGAAAGGTTGATCCAGCACTTGTCGCTGCGATTATTCGACAGGAGTCGAACTTCACTCCGCATGCCACGTCTGTGGCTGGGGCACGTGGACTTATGCAGGTGATGCCAGCGGTGGGTGCGTCGCTGGCCCGTTCATCGGGATTTGACGATTGGGACTCTGTGCTGCTGTATCAGCCAGACGTCAACGTGCAACTGGGAGTAAAGCACCTGGCGTCGTCGCTCTCACGACATTCCCACCCGGCGTTCGCGCTTGCAGCATACAATGCAGGAGAATCACGTGTCAAACGGTGGACATCGAAACGAGGCGGCAACGATCCCGAGCTTTTCGTGGAGCGAATACCGTACACCGAAACGCGCGATTATGTGAGAATAGTGCTCAGGAACGTGGAGTTCTATCGATCGTTGTACGACTGGTCGAGGTGAGCACAATCAGTCAGCATACGCGTCGGATTGCCCGTCCAGCAGATGCGCCGACTACATACGTTGACCACGTGCAATGGCCACAGGCGCCGACCACATGCATTGGTCACATGCGTTGGCTTGTCCGTCAGAGCTGACCCTTATCACCCCACCGCGCCATCATAGCGAGATAGTCCGGGCGCTCGTATCGATCCGGTCGAAATGCAGCGGCATATGAGGGTACACTGTTTCCGGTTATGTACGCGGAGATCAGTTCGCCAGCTCCCGGCGCTGCCATGAGTCCGAAGCCAGAAAATGCCGCGCTCACATATGCACCGTCGAGAGCCAATGGGCCGATGAGTGGACGATTCTCCTCTGTCTTCGTGTAGTAACCGCCGTCCACAACGCAGCGCGGAAGCCGTTCAGTGTACCGGATCAGTCCCGGCGCCAGTCGAGTCATACCACGAATCACCAACTCGGGATAATGGGCATCTTCGGGCAGAGGAAAAATGACGTCGCTGTAGCGGTGCGAGCTGTGATAGTCCCAGAGCATAAGCACCGTCTTGCTGCCGGTGCCACCGTCTGGACGGAGATGCACACCGGCGGGCATCGGCTCCGTCATCCACCGCGTGGAATCGTCGCTCGCCAGATCAGCGCGCTCCTCTTCGCCCCATTCAAGAATCTGGACGTCATCGAGAATAACAAGACCCGTGTTCCTGTCAATTACTCCGAGCTCATCCTCGAAGGACAGTTTGAGATGCAGCTCGGAGAAGAGAGGAAGTTGAACGTTAACGAGTGCGGCGACGCCCGCGGCGAACGGCCCGGCAGCGTTTACAAAGATCGGCGTAGAGATCTTTCGCAAAGCGCCGCCACGTTCGGCAATGTTTACCGCGCGAATACGATTTGCGGTTACGTCGACGCCCGTTATCGCACCATTGATGAATCGCATTCCGTGGGACTTTGCTTCGTCGAGCAAGTGCATGCCCAGCTGCTGACCACTAAACCAGCCACATCTTCGCGCGTGTAACACCGAAACCGTTGCCGAAGAAAGCCACGGGAAGTAGCGACGAATACTGTCGGGGTGCATCAGGATGTCGGCGCCGGTGAGCTCGTTACGATAGTCGCCGATGCTCGATGGTTGATACGCATCGGCGTCAATGGCGGAGTGGAACTCCCGAACTGGCCCGGCGCCCTGGCTTTCAGCAACGCGAGCGATCTGTCGAAACTTCTCTGCCTTAACCGCACTTTGCGTAGTGTAGACATACCCACGTCGATTGAGCCGAATGCGGTTTCCTGTCGAGTCCGCGTATTCTTCCAGCAAATCGATGTTTCTGTTCATGAACGCGATCATATTGCCGTCGGGGCCCGGCCACCAATTCCGGTACGCCTCGGTCGATTTGTCGCTGGTCAACGTCAGTGGAGATAGCTCATCCACCAGTAGCACATTTGAAATTCCGTGCTTGACGCATAACGAGTGCGCAACCGCAATTCCGGCGATCCCTGCGCCGCAGATTACTACATCCGCGATGTTCGCGTTGGAGTCAGTCGTGATATGGGCGTTCAGATCGGAATCGTTATAGGGCATAATTTCGGCGTATTTGTGAAGTATCGGCGATTGACGCGCGACAAACATCCGCAATATTCCAGAGCATGCCCATACTTACTACCACAACAGAACCTTCCACTACCCTCAATTATGTAGACGTGGGAGTAGGCCAGCCCGTGGTTCTCGTTCACGGTTGGCCGTTAAGCCATCGCATGTGGGAGAGTCAGATCAGCGCATTGGTAGACGGGGGTTTCAGGTGCGTGGCGTACGATCGACGAGGTTTTGGCGAATCCGACAAGCCGACTGGCAGTTATGACTACGATACGTTCGCTGCCGACCTGAATGATGTGATGACGCAATTGGACCTGCGCGACGCATGCCTCGCCGGGTTTTCCATGGGCGGAGGCGAAGTCGCACGTTACATCGGCCGCTATGGTACGGGAAGGATTCGGTGTGCGATGCTTCTTGCGTCGGTGACCCCGTATCTGTTGAAGACAGATGACAATCCCGATGGCGTGCCCGTCGAGACCTTCAACGGAATGATATCGGGAATAAGGAAAGACAGAATTGGCTTTCTCGAAAACTTTTTTCCCAACTTTTACAATTGGGACGAAGATCATGTCGGTGTGAGCAGTGACCTCATTCCATTCAGCAAGTGGATCGCCTGGAATGCATCGCCCGAGGCAACCCAGCAATGCATCACCGCGTTTGGCACAACAGACTTTCGGGTCGATCTTGCGGCATTTGATATTCCCACATTGGTGGTTCACGGCGACGCGGATCGAATAGTGCCAATTGACATCGCAGGCAGAAAAGCGGCGGCCGCCATCGAGGGAAGCAAATTTGAAATCATCGTAGGAGCGCCGCATGGTTTTGCTGCGACGCATTCATCAAAGCTCAACGAGCTGATGCTCGACTTTCTTATAGCGGGCAAGTGATCTGGTCCCGCGTGCTGTCTCATTGTGGAATGCAATGATGAAGGCGAGACTTGCCGCGTGTGCGGTGCTCTCCGTCGCTCTACAGTCACTTTCAGCTGAGACAGCTCACTCGCAACAGGTAACTGCGCAGATTCCGATTTCTTTTACGGGCGAGCTACGAACTCGCACGGAAGGCGATCGGCCATCGTCGCCGCTTAGAGCTGACGTATTCACTTATCTCAGAACCCGATTGGGAATTCGCGTCGACCCGACTGAGCGAGTTCATGTTTTTATTCAGATGCAGGACAGTCGAGTGCTTGGGAGCGAAGGAAATGTTTCCGGAGCCGCCCGCGCCGCCAACCTGCTGGAGATGCATCAGGGTTACGTCGAGCTGGTACATCCATCAAGCAGCGCAAACTTTTCGATTCGTGCAGGGAGACAGGAAGTTGCACTCGGCAATGAGAGGTTGCTCGGGGTAGTAAACTGGTCCAACCTGGGTAGATCGATCGATGGTGTTCGCCTTGTTGCTACTTCCAACGCAAGATCCAACGAAGTGCCGTCCTGGAGCGCTTCGTTAATTGGCGCTACGGTCGAGGAGCGGGGGAGGCGTTTCGGTGGCGGAACTTCCAGCTCGCCGAATGCAGATCATACGGTGGCGAGCGTTTTTATCGCGCGCTCTCTCGCACGCGAATCGCGGCTCGAATTTACGGTTTTCTATGATGGCGAGTCGGATTTTCGCCAGTTTTCTAACTCCGATCGCGCCACGGCAGACGGGAGGTTGCATCTGTCTCTGCCATTCAAGCTTCGCGGGGAACTGGAGGGCGCATGGCAATTTGGTCACCAGCAACGGCTTGGTTCGGATACGAGCACCCGCGTGTCTCAACGGGTGGGCGCATGGCTTACTGGAATTCGTGCTGGCACCCGGACAGGGCTGCTGACCGTTGGTGCTGATGTGCTTTCAGGTGACGACACTCCCGCCAACAGCAAGTACAGTACGTTCTCGACGACGTTTGGTTCGAACCACGGGTTCTACGGATTGATGGATAACTTTGGCGAGCCCGCAGCCGGCACCCGCGAGCGCGGCCTGGTGGATCTGCTCGCAATGTCATCGCACGCGATCAGCGGTCCGGTCTCAGCTAAGGCCGAGCTTCACTATTTCCTGTTGCCAACCGGTAAAAATCGACAGCTTGGTACCGAATTGGATCTTGCCTTGCCCGTTCGCGTAGATCGCGCCGGCGCGCTGGAGATTGGCTATGGCATGTATCGACCAGCAATGGGTGCCGCCATACTTGGAATTGCTGCGCCAGATAAACTGAGACACTGGGCTTATCTGCAGCTACGCGCATCATTCTAAACCGGTGGAGTTCACGCAGTTTCTGAAGCGTCTGCCGACTCGGTTCGGACTTTCGCCAGGCGCGAGTTAAACAGCAGTAGCAGTCCGAGGACTACGCCCCACTGCAGAAGAATCGTTCCGATGTTTTCGATACCGAACGGATTGAGCGCACCCGGGCCACGGACCTGCCACATCCACCACGCCATCAGCGAGACCGCTTCGATCGGGACCACGTATTTGATCACCACGTCCCACCACGCTCCGATGCGAATATTCGAGTGAGGATGGTTGAGTTGCTCCTCGCGAAAGCGTCGAGGTCCCATCCTGATTACCGCGATGGCGAAGAACAATCCGGAAGCCATCAGTGCTACTCCCCATACCCAATCCTGGTTATGCAGGAAGTCGAGTGAGAACGCAGATGGCAGACCGAGAAAGAGTCCAAATGCTCCCACAAGCCAGACTGCGCGCGCCCGCTCAAAACCCATGTCGAGCAACACACGCGTGCCAAGTTCCACCATCGAGACGAGAGAAGTGAATGCAGCAAAGAACAGGGCGAAGAAAAAGAGCGTCATGAAAACCGCGCCACCCGGAAGAGTGGCAAATAATTTAGGAATCCAGATGAAAGTCACGCCCTCGTTGCCGGCCCCGAAAATGGTGCGCTGAACCAGGTCTGCGTCGAGCGCGGCACCGCTGGTAACTGCCGCTTGCAGGTCGGGAAAGTCGACCAGCGCCGCCGGATTGCTCGCGATCTCTGAAACGAGTTGTGGGACAACCGTGAACACCGTGCAAAACACCATCATTCCCGCACAAAGCGAGATCATGTTGTTCGCCGCAGGAAGCACAAATGCATTGAGCGCCGTATCTTCGTTTTGCCGCATGTACGCCGCGTAACAGAGAATCAGGCCCCATCCCGCACCGGTGTCCCATGCATTCTGCGTCAAAGCCTGAAGCCAGATCGACGCGTCACTCAAACGATGCCAGTCGACACCATAAAAGTAGGCCAGCCCAGCTCCCGCGCCTGGAAGAGTTAGAGCGCGGCCAGTAAGCAGGAGAACGATGCCGATCAGCACAGGCATGAGAATCGAGGTCGTTCGCTCGATTCCCTTTACGCCTTTTGCGACGACGAATGTCGCACCGAGAATGGCAACGATGTGCGGTATCGCCGGCGCCGTGCTTGACGAGAAGGAGCGCCAGAACGCCACGGAGTTTTCCGCCGTTACCTCGCCCATCGCCGTAGCCAGCGCATATCTCAGCGTCCAACCGGTAACGACCGAGTAGTAGGACATGATCGCCACCGCTACAAAAGCGATAAATGCTCCCATCCACGCCGATCTTTTTCCGGTTGATTTGACAAAGGCGCCGATCGGGCCAAGACGGGTCATTCGGCCCATTCCAAATTCTATCAGGATGAGAGGAATCGACCAGGCAAATAGACATACTGCCCAGGCCACCAGAAACTCGCCGCCGCCATTGGACGCGACAATGCGCGGGAAGCGCCAGATGTTGCCGGTGCCGACAGCCATGCTGAGCATGGCTAGCATCATGGTCCAACGGGAGGAAAAGCGCTGAGGCTGATTCACGTACGCTCCAACATGATGTGAAGATTGACGCAGTGCGGGACAAAGTAGCTGAAGAACCGAACCCTTGCGCGGAGTGTAAAAACATGTGAATATCGTAACCATATGGTTACCAATAATTCGGACCGTTCACTCGACCTTGTCTTTTTCGCGCTCTCCGACCCCATCCGCCGCTCAATACTCAGCGCAATTGTGCGCGGTGATGCGACGGTCGGCGAGCTCGCCGAGCCGTTTGAAGTATCCCGTCCAGCTATTTCCAAACATCTCAACGTCCTGCAAAAGGCGGGGTTGCTTCACCGGGTTCCGGACGGTCGAACGAACTGGTGTCGTTTCGACGGAAAACCATTGACCGATGCGATCGCTCTCATGGAGCAGTATCGCTCTTTCTGGAGCCAGCAATTCGACGCGCTGGCCAACTTTCTTGAATCGGAGCAAGCGCAATGACACAAGACACCGAAGCCCTTTCGCTGCGTATCCAGCGCACCA
>JBBSTN010000220.1:0-6253 GCA_038235845.1 Gemmatimonadales bacterium
AAGACCAGTAGCGCCAACAGGATCGCCAATTATCGGGCCACTGTTTGCGCCGGTGTTGACGTTGGTCGCGGTGTTGGCCCCTGCCGCACCGGCGCTACTTGCGGCTCCGCCGCCTCCTCCGGCCGCAGCGGTATTTGCAGACGCCGGCAGACCAACGAGGCGGGTGCGAATGGTGCTCGCATATCGCGTGAGGGACTCTTCGAGCTTCTGATATGGACTTGCGACCCACCAGCTGAACATAGGGTCGTAGCCGGAATAAAAGCGGTTCCAGCCCACGAGTGTCGTCTTGAGCGCATCAATGTTTTCTGCGGCGCGGTTCGCAATTGTGCGGGCGAGGCCTTCTTCCGCCTTTGGAGTCGCGTTCGCACTCCTCGTATTTGTGGCGGAAGTATTACCACCATCGTTAACGTTGGGAGTGTTGTTCTCGCGGGCCCGCTGCGCTTCAATGCGTGTGCGCAGACTGTCAATCTGCCGGGTAACGTCGGCCAGCGTACGCGCAATCTCCGGCGGATTGATCGTTACCAGATCACGCCTCGAATCATGAAGCGAAAGAAGCCGATCGCTGAAGGGAAGCAGTGCTGCAGTTTCCGCACGTTGCTTTTTCGATCGAGCCGCGAGCTCAAGCGCATAGTTCACCTGATCTCTCAACAGTACGAAGTCAATCTTGCCTTCCTGCGAAAGCTTATTGAAATCGTATTCATCGAGCCGATCTCGCCACGCCGTATAAAATGCCTTAAGGCGCTCCCGCTGAGCCGGTGAATCAGTTGCATCGTAGCGCCGGTTGAGCACCTGCTGATCGGCTGTGAATCGTTCGACTACTTCCGCCAGCTCGCTCGGGCTCGTCCCCATCGCCGAGGCGATCTTTGGCACCGATGCCATCGGATCCTTCGGAAAAACCTGCTGTGTCGGCGCCTTTTGCCCAGCCAGTGGGGATGCATCAACAGCGATGGCGGATAAGAAAACGCTGGCCGCGCAAAGGTAAGGCAAACATGCATCAACTACCGCACCGAGGCGGGACTCAACACGCATCATTATTCAACCCTTTTTGGGCGGATCCAGCCGCTTCTTCTGTTCGCGCAAGTGCTCATCCATCTCCAGCCGCGGTACACCATTTTCGAGCCAGTCCGCTGCAGGCTGACCCTTGAGATAGTGATCCCAGTAGTCCTGGAGCCGAAGAATGTAATCCTTGCGGTTCCTGAGCTGCGCTAGCCCGTGATTTTCACCAACGTACTCGAGCAGAATCACGTCCTTGTCCAACTGTCGTAATGTGTTGAAGAACGTGATGCCCTGATTGAAGTCGACAGCACCGTCTTTGTCGTCGTGCAGAATAAGCAACGGCGTATGAATTTTGTCGGCGTATCGGTTTGGCGAGTTTCGTTCGTAGGCCTCGCGATTCTCCAGAAAGTTTCCCTTGAAACGGCCTTGTGAACTCTGGAAAATCGGTTGATTGGATCCACCGCTGTTCCAGTACACCGAACTGTACATGCTTACCATGTCGGTGAGCGGGGCGCCAGCAACGGCACTTTTGAAGATGTCCGTCTGTCCAACGAGGAATGCTGTCTGATAACCACCCCACGAATGGCCGTGCAGTCCGACATTCGCCGAATCGACAATGCCGGTAGCGATTGCCGCTTTCACGGCCGGTACGACGCTCCACACGGCACTCATTCCGGGATCGTTGACCTTGTAGACGATATCGGGCTGAAACACCGCGTAACCACGTGATGTGTGCAAGCCCGGAGTGTACGAACTAGTGAAAGTGGGAGAGGAAAACTGGTTGAGACCGTCGGAAAGTTTTTCGTAGATAAACACTACCGTCGGATACTTTTTCCCTTCTTCGTAACCCGCTGGCAGATATAGCGCGCCCTGCAGGGAATCACCCTTCTGGCTGACATAGTTCACGAGTCTTGCACCCGGTGACCACGCAACGCCGTTCATGTTGGGGTTTGCGTCGGTAAGCTGAATGGAATCTCCAGCCGCGCCACTCCAGTTCACGCGCCAGTAATCGGGATAGCGTGCAAACGTTTGTATTGTGCTCACCCAGACGTTCGCGTCACGAGCGCGTACCGGGCTGATTCGCGCATCCTTCCATCCGCTTTCGATCGCCACCCCTGGTTTCGCTGCATCAATGCGAACAAACGCCTCCTTCTTGGTTTGCTCCTGCATCGCAACCATGTAAATAGGTTTGCTCAGATCGATGCCGCGCTCACGCTGGTCAACGCTTACCCGTCGCGAGTATCTGATTCGGTCTGAGCGCCCATTGACAGTTAAATTCGACCAGCTATTTCCTGTAACACCAACCTTCCAGACATCCCAGTTGTCGTTTAGAAGAACAGACTTTCCGTCCTTCGCCCAGCCAACGACGTTGGTGGCCGGACGGTCGACGTTGTGGTCGTCTTCGGTGTCGATAAACGATACCGGTGCTCCGGCCGTGACGTTGGTGGTCTTTCCAGTCGAAACATCCATGACATGCCAGTCACCGTTGTCCCAAAGCAGTACCGACCGCCCGTCTGGCGACGGCTGCGCAAATGAACGCAGCTCCGTGCGCAGCATTTTCTGTTCGCCGGTGCGTGGATTTACCAGATAGACATCACGACGCTGGATACCATCGAGATTCGTTCGACGCTCGTACTTGCTGTTGTCGTAGCCAAGTAACCACGCGTCGTTGCCGGCAAGCGAACCTGTGCGAACGACATCGTCGGTGATTTCAACAACCTTTTCGTTAGCTGGCCAATAGGCGGCGAGAAATGAAAAGCCCTTGTCGCCCGCTTCCTGCACCTGCTGCATCGATTGCAGCCGTCGGTCCTTGCCATGCCAGATCATCAAGGTCGGCCGCTCATCGTCTGCGAGCTGAAGTTCCTTGGGCACCGGAGCAGTCGCGACGCGTGTACCGAACAGCACTCCGTCCATTGCTTCCACCCAACGCGGCGTTCGGTCCGGGCTTACCTCCATACCTTTGGCGATTGTCGTGTTGCCCTGGCCGCCTACCTTAACGAGTTTGGCGGCTGTCGTGCCAACACGGGACATTGCCATCACCGCCCAGCTGGTATCCGTTGCAGCGCTATCGGCCGTTCCCTTGAGAAAGGCAAATGCCGGGAAGGTGTCGGTCCAGGCGAGTCTCCGATAAATCGATTTCCCGGCGTCAACTGATTGGACGACGCCACTCCTGAGATCACGGATCTGTACTCCGTTGCCGAGCGCGTCTCGTGCGTCGATCGTGTACGCGACCCATCTGCCTTTGTCGTCGAAGGCAAAGTCTCCAACGTTTCCAACATTGAAGAGAACGTCTGTGCCAACCTTGTGCAGTAGCATATCAGCGCCGCTCGGTCCGCTCGACCCGCCATTCCCGCCACCGACGGCAGCTGCGCCACCCCCCGCTGCGGCGGCACCACCGGTCGCGGTACCGCCGGTTGCGGTGTAGCCGAGCATTGCCACCCATTCGGGCGAATCGCCGGCGAACGCCACTCGTCGAACCTTCTCGTATTCGCGTTTATCGCCGGTCGCGAGATTTACAATTACGGCCTTCGACTGAATAGGCTTCCGATCCTTGCGCAGCTTCACTTGCTCCGCGGCTTTCGGATAAACTAGAAAAGCAATCCATTTCCCGTCGCCCGAAAGCTGCATGCTACCGCCTCCAACCGGCTCACCGATCGGAAAGCGCAGCTCCTTCCCTCCAGAAGTAGTCTGTCGGGCAACAACCTCAGCGTCGCCTTCGTTTGGCACGAGGGTGTAACCAAACCAGCCCCCGTCGTTCGAGAGGGTGGCTCCCCGGATGTTCTTCCAGTCCGAGATGTCGGTCGGCGTTATAGCATGGCGGCCCGCATTGGACGGCGCCATCGATGTACCCCCGCCGACAGGTGTACTTCCTGGACGAATGGATTGCTGCGAAATCGCTTCCTGCGAAGCGACCGAAACCATAAACGCAAGCGAGGCGGCCAGGGCAAGCCGCGAGGGTGCAACTGACATTCAGTGCTCCGTACTAGAGGGAAGAACTGAAAGATATACAGTTGCCTCTCAGGGAAAAGAATTCCTCTGAAAGCCTAGTGGTGAACTGCCGTCCTGGCCCACGGGATGATGTCGAGGCGTTCGAACGGAATATCTTCTCCCGTGTTCTCGTCTTTCCCAAACTCGTCGGGCGAATTGATGAGGCGATCGAGCGCCGCTTCAATAGCCACGATTTCCGTTGACCTACGCGACGCTATCGAAGCACGAAGCTCTTCTGTGGCGACGTCAGTACCCTCGTCCGCGGGATGAGTGGGCACCTTGCTCAGATCTCCGTCCTGATCCTGAGAACTCTCCGACCGTTCTTCATCAGAGAATTCCCGCAGCTGCTCGAGAAGCCGGTCCTTCTCCTCGTGAAGTCGCTTTTCTATCTGCTTCAGCTGCGCCTTGTTCAACGGCATAAATACCCCGAATTGTTGTTGATCATGATGAAAGATAATTGACGCACAGCTTGCGATGAGGCATGTGAACCGTACCTTGTCTCCAGATACCCTACATAATGCATTCGACATGCACTCCATAATGCGGAGAGCCCGTCATGAAACGCACAACAGAAAACTGTAGCCATCGCAATGCTGCACAACGGGCTGCGAAAATGGCGCTCGTAACCGTCCTGCTCACTTCGTGCGTAACGCTGATCGTTACCGCTATCGGCGACGCGTCGAGCGGGAGCGCTAACCTTGAATCGCGTAGCATCCCTTACAGCGCATCGTCGCTTCTGGCGCGTGCAACAGGTCTGACATTCAACTTCACTGTCATCAGCAGCAGCGATAAACGTCAGCGCGAGAATGGGAACATCAATGCGCTGGTGCAGATGCAGGACGGAAATGTTCGCATGGACTACTCCGGCGGCACAAGTCCAATGGGCATGAAAGGAGTCGATTTGCGGGTGGCGTGAAGTCCACAAATCCCGAACTTGCAGTGGAGTTGGAGCGTTACCGAAAGGAGTTTGGTAACAACGGTATGTCTCTCCGAACAGTCACGTGGTCGACGCAGACAGATCAGAAAGGAAAAGTCAGCAAAGACTCCCTGTCCATGCAGATAACCGACATCAAGAAGGGTCCAATCGACCCCTCGGGGTTCATGTAACTACCGTTCAAGGTTGGCGAGGCTCAATCGATATGAGCCGCCTCAATATGCGATGAGCTCCGTGTAAGCCTTCCTGAACGTCTCGACCTGCGGGAGAATGGCATCCTCAAGGCTCGGCGCGTAACCAACAAAAGTGTCGGTGCTTGCCACCCGTTTCACAGGCGCATCGAGCCAAGCAAAACAATCGTCGGCGATACGCGCCGCAATCTCGGCGCCGTAACCCCATGAAACGCTGTCTTCGTAGGCAACTATAACCCGCGACGTTTTCTTGACGCTCGCGTACACCGTTTCCCGATCCCACGGCGAAAGAGTGCGAAGATCAATGACCTCGACCGACGGACCTCCCTCCTCGGCGATCTGATTGGCGGCCACCAGCGCACGTTGCACAGTTGCGCCGTACGTCACAACTGTGATGTCGGTGCCTTCGCGAACGACACGGGCTTTTCCGAACGGGATCATGAAATTCGGACCGGGATAACGACCTTTGTTGTACGTCTGCCGGTACAGGTGTTTGTGCTCGAGAAATATGACCGGGTCTTCGCAGCGAATTGCGGTTCGCAGAAGACCGTTGGCATCGAGGGCATTGCTTGGACATACGACGCGCAGACCGGGGCAATGCGTGAAGAGCGAAGCGCCCGTTTGCGAATGATAAATCGCGCCTCGGATGTATCCACCATATGTCGTGCGCACCACCAACGGTGCAGAGAAGGCGTTGTTCGAACGCCATCTCATCGTCGCAAGCTCATCTCGCAGTTGCATGTACGCCGGCCAGATGTAGTCGAAAAACTGAATTTCGACCACTGGCTTGAAGCCGCGCAACGCAAGACCTATTGCGCGGCCAATGATGTTTGCCTCGGCGAGAGGCGTGTTGTAAACGCGTGCGCTTCCAAACTGTTTCTGCAAGCCCCACGTAACCTTGAATACTCCGCCCTTGCCCTTGACCTTGTCGATATGCTCGTCACGCGACACGTCGGCAACATCCTCGCCGAAAACGAGAATGCGCGGATCACGCGTCATCTCGTCTTTCATGCATACGTTGAGCAGGTCTACCATCGTGGTAGGCGAGCCCGCAAACTGCGGATCGTCTTCGGTGTCGAAGTTGTCGGCGGTCGGATCGACATCGGGAGAATAGACCGCGAAATGAACCGTGTCCGCGCCAGGC
>JBBSTN010000221.1:0-6175 GCA_038235845.1 Gemmatimonadales bacterium
AATGGAAGTCCCTGGGCGTTCAGCCCTGCCGACCGTGAAGGCTGGGCCGAAGGAATGGATATTCCCACCATGGCGGAGCTATCGAGTCGAGGCGAAACAGCTGAAATTCTGTTCTGGGTGGGTTGCATGGGCTCGTTCGACGACCGTGCGAAGAAGATTACTGTAGCGTTTGCGCGAATTCTGCAGGCAGCAAAGGTCAAGTTCGCGATCCTTGGACAGGAAGAGACCTGCCATGGCGACCCGGCGCGGAGAATGGGTAACGAGTACCTCTACCAAATGCTCGCGAAGGGCGTGATAGAAACTCTCGACGGCTACAAGATCAAAACCATCGTTACGTTCTGCCCGCACTGTTTCCACCAGATGGGCAAGGAATTCCCGGACCTCGGTGCGCATTACGAAGTCATCCATCATACCGATTACATCGAACGATTGCTGGATGCTGGACGAGTCCCTCTGGACACCGAGCACGGCCAGCGTTTGAAAGTCGCTTACCATGACTCGTGTTACCTCGGCCGCTATAATGACATCTATGACGCACCACGTGACTCGCTGAGAAAGGCCCTTCCGATAATCGACCTGGTGGAGCCCAAGCGTACGAAGAGTCGGGGTCTCTGTTGCGGCGCCGGCGGTGGACGGATGTGGATGGAGGAGAACGTCGGAAAGCGAGTCAACGTCGAGCGCAGCGAGGAGCTGCTGGCAACTGGCGCAGATCAGATTGCCGTGGCATGCCCGTTTTGCATGACAATGATCGCTGACGGTGTGTCGGGTGTCGGCAGCGAGGTTCCCGTGTTCGATATTGCCGAGCTGATATCCCAGCGACTGGCGCCTGCGGAAGTTTAGCGTAAAGCGTCTGCGACGCTGGTGGGCCGCTATCCGTTAGCGGTTCCCGCTAGCGCTACCGGCCCACAGCATTTCCCGAAAACGTCAATAGCTCCGGGCGCATTACGGCCATGAGTACAATGGCCACGACGACTATCACGCCAATAGCCGTCCAGAGTCGCCATGATCCCGGATTGCGCTCACCGATCATGTCCAGCGCACGCGACTTTCGCCGCGCATGTTCCATCTCGGGAGTCATCGGCTTGGAATCGTCCGAAACTCGCGGTGGCGCAGCAGCGCGGGCTGCCGCATTCGCAGCTTTCATCTTGTCGATGCGCTCTCGCAGGGACCCAGAGAACTGATCGTCGCTTTCGTTGAAGTTCGAACTCATACCTTCACGTACACCTGTTTCGCGCCGAGAATACAGGGGTTGGCGCGAAATCGTCGAAAAATGTCGCGATCATTCTGGCACTCCAACGGATTTCGCCGAGTGCCGGATACGAATAATCTGTATCTCGCGGGTGGTTGCACCGTCGATGAGCGACTCCACTCGCTGACTCGAAACCGCAAGCCCAAACTGCGGCAGTACATTCAGGAACTCGGACAGCGCCAGCCGCCCGGGGTCGGCCACAATTGCCACACCGTTGTCTGCCAGAGCGTATGACATGCACCTGGCTACAAGGGACGCATACTCCTTTTCGTAAATCACGTCAGCCGCCACGACGACATCGAACTTTCCGATATCTGTCGGCCAGGCGCGCCAGTTCACCATTCTCACTTCAGGTTCTTTGCCAGTATTACGGAATGCGTTCGCGCGCGTAACATGCAACGCATCTTCATAATAATCGCTAGCCGTTACGGCAAAACCAGCTTCAATGCCGGCGATAGATGCCAGGCCAAGGCCGCATCCCAGTTCGAGAAGAGTTCGTCCTGAACCTTTCTCGTTCAGCAGTTCCGCAGCGAGCTGTCGCGAAGCCGGCCACAAATCCGCCCAGTAGGGAAGTCGCTCGTCCATGACATAATCTGCCTCGCTGATGAGGTGGTCGGCGTTGGCTGGCTTTCGAAGCGAATAACACCTGTCCCCCACCTGTACGTCCTCACCGACAACACTGAAGCGACTTTCGATTGCACTGTCCAGCTCCTTCCCGTGCAACGAGATCAGCGAGGAGGAGTCCGAAGTCTGATCGGTTGGAAATTCGGTCACAGTGTGCTGCCGGCGCGCATGCTCGTCATAGCCCACGCGAACGGAATTGCGGCGAATACATCTCCCGATCGTGTGGCGCCAACATGTTCCGGCACATGCAGAAGAGCGTTACACTCTGCCAGGGTTCGAAGAAGGTTGGACGCCTGCGCCCCGGCGAGCCGCGCCTGGATGCTTCCGTCTTCATTGCTTTCCAGCACCACTCGCAGAAAGTGCGCAAGCGGTGCAGCGGTTTCCACTTCGTCGAGCATTCGCACCCTTATCGTTGCATTGTGAACTCGTGCGTGACCTCCCAGCAGCCGAACCAGCGGCGCAGCAAAAAGGGTTGCCGTTACCATCGTGGATACCGGATTTCCCGGAAGTCCCAACCACCGCCTACCGCGTACGCTACCAATACCCAGAGGACCGCCGGGACGTATTCGCGCGCGCCAACGGTCGATTGTTCCGCCCAGCTTCGTTATCGCATCGCGAACATAGTCGTATGCGCCCACTGACACTCCGCCTGTCGTCAGCAATAGATCGCAACCGTCGTCGAGCGCGTCACGGATACCTTCCACCACTGCGTCGAGGTCGTCGCGTACCAAAGGCAATCTCTGCACTTCCGCACCGACCGACTCCAGAAATGCTGGCAATGCATAAGACGTGGAGGACACGATGCATTTTCCTGCGAGCACAGCATCAAAATTCTCGACCATCACAAGTTCGTTTCCGCCAGAAAGAACAGCTACCTTGGGCCGACGATGTACGGGTACCAAGGCATGTCCAAGACTTGCCAGGACGCCCAGGTGCGGCGGCGAAATTGTCGTGCCCGCGCTGAAAACGAGATCGCCTCTTCCAACTTCCTGACCTTCGGGACGAATGTTTCCCCGGCCTTTCGAGTCGCGATTGTTCAAGATCGATACGCTCTCGATGCCCGCATCCGTGTCCTCGACGCGTACGACTACATTCGCGCCGTACGGCACGGGCGCACCGGTCATTATTCGAACAGCTTGTCCCGCCGAAACCCGGGGAAGTTTCGCTGCAATGGAACCGGCAACCGATTCACCCATAACGGTCAGCGCCACCGGGGCTTCTGCGGATGCGTTGACTACGTCCTCGCGCCGTACTGCATAGCCGTCCATTCCCGCATTATCCCACGGCGGAAGCGCAACAGGGCTCGCCAAGGCAGCTGATAACGCGCGACCGATTGCGCGTTCGAGTGGAACAGTCTCCTGTGACAACACTTCAACATCTGCAAGGATCATCGACAGCGTATCTTCATAACTCGCTGCCACCTGTACCGTCATCTCGGCCGCTCACGCGCCGATGCGCCGAAACGCGAGGCGGCAAGTGTTACCACCAGAAGATCCTGCACGCGTTCCACTTCGCGAGTGGGCAGCGTAAAGTTATTGCAGAGCATCGAGAAGATGATCTGATGTCCGTCAGCGCTGGTGACATAGCCGGAGAGTGATCGCGCCTTGTCAACCGTTCCAGTCTTCGCCTGGGCATTTCCCGCAGCAGGAGAGTTCTTCATCCTGTTTCGCAAAGTTCCGTCGACGCCAGCAAGCGGAAGCGCATTTCGATAAACGTCAAACCATGGCGCAGCGCGCATGGCTGTTAGCACCTTTACGATGGCTGCAGGAGTTACATAGTCGTGTCGTGACAAGCCGCTTCCGTCACGATATGCAGCGTCAGCGACTCCGACACCCCACTTCTCCAGCGTTCGCACCGCAACGGCGCGAGCACTGTCGGCCGACCCCACGCCGCTTACAGTAGCACCGCTAGTGCGAAACAACATCTCAGCGATCTGGTTCTGCGACGGCTTTTGTAGCCTGGGCAGAACATCGGACAGCGTCGCGGACAGTAGCACCACAAGAGTGTCCGCTCTCACGTCCGAAGGCTTGCCCTGCGAGTTTCCAATGGATACATCGACGCTCGCGTTCTCGCTTTGGTCGACGCCAATTCCAGCTGCCTCCAAGCGCGCACGAACCGCAGCGATGAACGCGTCTGCTGGGTGACGATAGCTCAGAGTAAACCGCGCGCTATCTCCACGTGGAAGAGTGCCGGTAAGCACGATGGCGGACGCCGAACTATCGTACACGGCGCGCAAGGGCTCTTCGGCGTCCGCACCCCGCGCCTCGCGGGTGACTGCGCGATTTACAACGGCAGGGTAGGCCGGTGTCGGAGAAAGCGTTACCAGAACTTGGTCTTCAGCATTCTTCGCCGAGTACGCCCGGAGAACCAGCTCACCCTCGTTGAATAACAGCTCATCTACCGGTGCACCGTATGATTCATCGAGGTCATCGATTTCCCAACCGAATCCGGTGGTTGGGCCCGCAAAGGCATCGCGAGTTGAAACCACAGATCCACTTATTCGCGAAATACCTCGCGCCGCGAGCGCGCGAACAATCGGGTCAAAGCCGGATAGTGCGGTTCCACCCCGGAGAGAGTCACTGAAAGTAGGATCGCCTCTTCAAGCGATATGCAGATCGCCGTGACAGACGGCACCGCGTTTTTCACCGACGAGAAAAACCGGAGTTCTCCAGCGAAAATCCGGCCCGAGATTCTCAAGTGCAATCGCGCTCGTGAGCAGCTTTTGATTGGACGCCGGCATGAACAACTTGTTCGCATCGTTTGAGAACAACGTGTCACCAGTTGTTGCATCGATCACCAGCAAGCCCCATCTCGCGTTGCTCCATGCGGGAGCACTTATGGCGGAGTCAGCAACTTCGCGAAAACGAACTGCGTCGGGCGCATCCTGCGAACTCTCCCCCATTCCCTGAGTAACTCGTTCTCGTGGAAGCGGAGTTTCCCGAGGTACCTGGAATGCGCCAGCGGGCGAGGCCGTTGACGGCACCGTAGACGGCACCGTTGACGACGAACTTCTGCACGCCGAAACAGAAATTGCCACTAGCGCTGTCATGCCTGCCAGCGCTCGCACCATAACCTTCATGCATCCACCTCGTAACAGCTGCTAAGCGAATCGTCTTCCGAGACTCTCACCTTGACGACGTTCGCCGTCGTTCTTGCAAGAGCCGACTGACAGCGCTCGGCAATGAAACGCGCAAGGTTTTCCCCCGTTGGGATCATCCGACCGTCGGCGAACTCGGGAACTTCGATATTGATGTTGCGATGATCGAAACGTTCACACACCTCTCGCTGCAGAACAGAATCGAGAAATCCAAGGTCGACAACAAAACCAGTTTCGTCGTCCACCGGCCCCGCAACGGTGACATCGCAGGTAAAGGTATGTCCGTGATAGTGGGGGTTTGCACACGCGCCAAACACTTCGCTGTTCTCGCTGTCATTCCAGTCAGGCCTGCGATATCTGTGAGCAGAAGAGAATCTGATTCTCCGGGTGAGCGAAGTGCGAGGCATTTCGTTGTGATCTGAGTTATCTGAATTATCTGAAGAGCGGAATCGCGACGCCGGCCATCAGCGCCCAATTACCGCGATAGGCAGATCGCTTTTTGGTATCGTTGAGGATAGCGGTGCTGTCGGATGCCGGCACGAAGTAGCGGTCTGGATACTGGTACTTCCAGGTGTAGTTGGTCACGTCCACCCGAAGGGCAAACCCCGACTTGACGATGTATCGAATTCCAGCGCCATAAGTAAATGCGAAACTCGTTCCGAATCTGTAGGCGCCGGTATCGGCAGATGCGAAGTCACTTGCTATTCCGACCCCACCAATGAGCGAAGGAGCGAGATGATGCCAGGTTTTCTTGCCGGTAAGCGTGAGATCGAGACCAAGGTCCGCTACGTGCGTGGTGGACTTCCGCAAATCGATCTGTCGAGTCGCCAGGGGATTTGTCGGCAAGAGCACCCGCCGTTCCGACGGAGCAGCAGAATAGCGCACGAAGAAACTGGCAGGACCACCAATGGAGACGTCGTAGCGCGCTGCCAGCAGAGCCGATGACTTGGGCGCCACGCCGGCGGGATCGCGCCGGAGGTTGAGCCATCCTGCACTCAACGTGAGATTCTGTCTGGATTGGTAATCCCGGTACGGACTTTCGTCAGGAACATATCCGACTTGTGCGTGCAGCAGCGCGGGAGTGAATAGCGCGCTCGCAAGCAAAGCGAAACAGGAGCGTGTAGAGCAGGTCTTCATTCAGGATCAAGTCAGGTGTTGGTGTTCGGTGCCGGCATTCATACGGGCAGTTCGCGCAAATCGCGCCC
>JBBSTN010000222.1:0-6108 GCA_038235845.1 Gemmatimonadales bacterium
CGACTCGATCTCCAAAGCAAATATCGATACGTCCGCAGCCGGTCGAGCGCGCGCCGATACACTGGCACGGCAGCGAGCGGCGGATAGCGTTGCAAACGCTCTGCGTCAACGCCGGGAGCAGCAGCGGCTGGACGCGGCGAGGGGACGACGGCCTGTGGTGCGCGATACAGTTCCACCTCCAAAATTTCAGCGTCCGCTGCTTTACAACGAATTGTTTGTGTCCCTCGCGACGCCGGTTCCGCCGGCCACCAGGATTCGCGTTACGATACTTGCGCTTCCCACTCTGTCGGGCGTTACTGCGCCAGCAAGCAGGGAATTCGTTACGCATGAACTACCGAAGGATACCACGGGCAAAATCAATTGAGACTCGCCAGCGTTTTGCCCGAACTCCGATTACCCGGGGCGAGACCGAACGCGTGAGCAAAAGGTCTGCGCTGTTTGTCGACAGAGACGGCACCATCATCGCCGATACTCACTATCTAAGCGACGCTGATAGAGTGCGGCTGCTGGAAGGCGCCGCGAGTGCCCTATCACGAGCCAATGCTGCAGGTGTTGCGGTAGTGGTAGTTACAAATCAATCGGGAATCGCTCGTGGCCTCATCTCGCCTTCGCAGTATGAAGGTGTCCGCTTGCGCATGGAGAACTTGCTCCAGGCATCCGGCGCGACTATCGATGCAACCTTTCACTGTCCGCACCTGCCGGAAATCTCCGGCCCGTGCAATTGTCGAAAGCCTGCGCTGGGTATGTACGAGATGGCCGCCGAAGCGCTTGATCTCGATCTGGCGCGGTCGGCATACATCGGTGATAAATGGCGAGACGTCATGCCTGCCCTTTCGACCGGCGGCATGGGAGTACTTGTCGCCGGCGGAGAAACACCTGCGTCCGATATCGACGAAGCCCGTTCTCACAGGTCTGATAACATTGGTGTAGCCGTTACGCTGGACGACGCCGTGACAATCGCTTTACGAAAGATTGAAGTCGGTTGGAGCAGTGCAACCGCCCCTTCGCGTCCTCGCAAGATTGGTGTGCTCGCGTCCGGTGGAGGGTCAAATCTCCAGGCGCTCATCGATCACTTTTCGGGACCAGCGCGTGCCAGTGGAGAGATTTCCTGGGTGGGATCGAACCAGACTCACGCGAAGGCGCTCGAACGCGCACGCGATGCGGGAATTCCCGCAGATGTCGTCTCAGGAATCGACGACGGTAGTTCTATTTTGACGGCAGCCGAGCGCGCAGGAGTCGATTTACTGGTCCTCGCGGGGTACCTGAAACAAGTTCCCGCTGCGGTCGTGAAGGAGTTCAAAGGTCGTATGATCAACATTCACCCGGCGCTCCTGCCATCATTTGGCGGAGCGGGCATGTACGGACAGCGCATTCACGCGAGTGTACTTTCGGCAGGCTTGAAGATTACCGGGGTTACCGTGCACTGGGTCGATGAAGAGTTTGATCGCGGTGCAGTAATTGCGCAGTGGCCAGTGCAGGTGAAGCCCGCCGATACCGCAGCCATTCTTGCTGCACGGGTACTTGCGACGGAGCACCGCATATATCCACTTGTTGTCGAGGCTGTGGCTACGGGTGGGATCACTCTTTCGCCGGGCGGAATGACCGCGGGCGAGGTTGAGGGGCTGAACGCCGATTTCGCGTTGTTACTCCCCAAGTGACAGCTCATTGATATCCGCGATATCACGATATTCACGACATTTGCGATATCCGCATTATCCACATCTTTCCTGCTTGTTGATGCCAAGAGCACTTCTTTCCGTATCTGATAAATCCGGTCTCGTCCCGTTCGCAACCAGGCTTGTCGACTGTGGCTACGAACTACTGTCTACCGGCGGAACCGCCCGTGCTTTGCGCGCATCCGGGCTGGCTGTGCAGGATGTCAGCGACCTTACCGGATTTCCCGAGATTCTCGATGGCAGGGTGAAGACTCTTCACCCCGCCGTTCACGCCGCTCTGCTTGCACGTCGCGACGTTCCCGAACACATGGAGAAGATCGCCGAGCACGGAATACAGCCAATCGATCTCGTGGTGGTGAATCTCTATCCGTTCCAGCAAACCGCAGAGAAACCAGGTGTCGAACCCTCCGACGTCATCGAGAACATCGATATTGGTGGGCCTTCGATGCTCCGATCGGCAGCAAAGAATTTCGAATCGGTTTGGACGGTCGTTGATCCTGCCGACTACGAAAGTGTGATATCGGCAATAGAGGCCAAGATCGAACCGGATACCGGGCGCGATGCGGACATCGAGCTTCGACGTCGTCTCGCAGAGAAAGTGTATGCGCATACAAGCGCCTATGACGCGAGCATTTCGTTGTGGTTTGCGCAACAGCGAAGCGAGCCGTTTCCCGATTGTTATCCTCTGGCATTTCATAAACAGCAGGCGTTGCGTTACGGTGAGAATCCGCAGCAGCGCGCAGCATTCTATGTCGAGAAGGCCGACACTGGCCTCGGTGCGCTAAAGCAACTTGGTGGAAAGGAGTTGTCATTCAACAATCTGCTCGATCTCGAGGGTGCACTGCTGGCAATTGAACCGTTTCGAGATCGGCCGGCGTGCGCCATCATCAAGCACACTACACCTTGCGGTATCGCTACCGGCGTCGATGCACTCGATGCTTATCGCAAGGCACTTGCATGCGATCCCGTGTCTGCATTTGGCTCGGTGATTGCTTTTACCGTTCCGGTCGATGCCACCACTGCAGATGTTGTGTCGAGTCTTTTCGTCGAGTGTATTGTCGCTCCGTCGTTTACGACTGAAGCGGTCGAGCTACTTGTTCGAAAGAAAAACCTTCGCGTTCTGGCCGGTCTCGCAAGCTGGGATAAAGGGAGTATGGACTTCAAACGGGTTCGTGGCGGACTTCTGATTCAGGATCGCGCTCCGGTTCCCACCGACAATCTGCGGTGGGAAACCGTCACCAAGCGGGCGCCCACCCGAGAGGAGCAGCGTGATCTGTCGTTTGCGTGGAGTGCCGTGGCGAGCGTTAAATCGAATGCAATCGTTCTGGTGCGCGACGGCGCGACCATTGGTATCGGAGCGGGGCAGATGTCACGTGTAGATGCGTCGTTTCTCGCCGTTCACAAGGCAAAAAGCGCGGGACACGATACCAACGGCACCTCGCTGGGATCAGATGCGTTTTTCCCGTTCCGAGACGGAATCGACAACGCTGCGATCGCAGGAGTTCGCGCAATTGTTCAACCTGGCGGCTCGGTTCGTGACGAGGAAGTCATTGCTGCTGCCGACGAGCATGACATCGCGATGATCTTCACCGGTGTGCGTCTGTTCCGACACTGAACACCCCCCACGCTGAACACGGGGATCCGGAGTTTTTCTGAAAAGTAAAACTCCGGGGCAAGCTTTCTTCAGCGATATGCAAGCGTGTTTATCACCACCGCGCCGCATCGATTCGGATACGACGGAAGGCCCGTGAGAAGGGTATTCTGCGGGTGCACCTCGACGCTTTGAAACTGCAGAGGGCTGAGGGTGGATACCAGGTCGCCGTCAACGGCGTGCCCGTCGAGATAAAACTGAAGTTCGCACCCCTGACCTTTGATCTGCATCGCACCGGTACCGGCTCTCCGGGTCGTGACACGTACCGACCCATCTCTTTCCGTCACGTCCACACCAACCACCGTCCGCACAAGATCGGCTACCGAGTAGGGTTGCAGACGGAGAACGTCTTCTCGGGTGAATAACTTCCCGGTTCCCACCCGTAGCTGCATGAGTCTTTCGGCCAGCATCGCTGCGTTCCTGATCGACGCGTTCGTGGCTGCGCGCACCTCCACGGTACTGAGTGTTCGCGGAAATCTTCGCATCACGAGGGGAATAGTGTCACGTACATTGTCAGTCACACGCACTGCGCGCGTTACGGGAATCCATCCCAGCAGCCGCGCGTGAATCACCCGTCCTCCGGCAGGAGGGTCTTCGAAGCGCCATCGACCGGCGCCGTCGCTCACTGTACTGACGTCGGTGCCGGCGATGTACAGTTCGACGCGCGCCAGAGGCTGGCCAACTGGATCTATGACCGTGCCCTCTAATCCCGAATTCCGGGCTCGGACGGTGTCGAGGGGCGAACCAGCGGCAGTATCCGCGCGGGCTAGCTTGGTTCCGCCTTGTGCCAGGAGGTCCGCCGCAGGCGCTGCGAACGCCACCAGCGCAGCCATCGCGAGTAGCAGCGGTAACAGGCTCCGGATGCATCGCATGTCAGGAAGTTGCACGGCCGAGGCAAACATCGCCAGCCCTCCGAGGTAGCATATACTGCCATTTTCCGGCGATGGGTCGTTGCTCATGAGGGCTACAACCGGCCGCAAAGCATCCTCCGCAGTTGTTTCGCGCGGGTCCGAATGCGAATTTGGATGATTGCGCCCGTTCCGTTTTCGATTCGGCCACCCGCGCACTGTCATCTCCTGTCCATCTCATGACCGTTTCCGCCAGCGTACGCCCGGTTGCCCAGTCCAGCGTCGCAGAGCTCGACTACCGACCATCCTACCTTGCCGCCGCGATTGCCGGCTTGGCTGTATTCGTCTTGTATGTGCTTACGCTTGCGCCGACAACGTCGATGTGGGATACGAGCGAATACATCGCGGCCGCCTATACACTTGGGATTCCGCATCCTCCCGGCAATCCGTTTTTCGTACTCATCGGCAGGGTGTTCTCGATACTGCCGATTGCTCCGACCGTTGCGATGCGCATCAACGTGCTTGCGGCAGTGTCGAGCGCGATTTCGGCGTCATTGTGGTTTCTGGTAACGGAACGGGTGCTTGTGGCGTGGCTTCCCCGCCGATGGGAGCGCATAGTTGGTGCTTCGATGGCCGCGCTCATTGGCGCCACAGCGTTCACGGTGTGGAACCAGAGTGTTGTCAACGAAAAAGTGTACACGGTTTCTCTGCTCGGTCTCGCGGTAATCTGCTGGTTGACCGTTCGCTGGTGTGACGATCCGGATGGTCCGGTTTCTGATAGACTTCTGGTACTGATTGCGTACATCCTTGGTCTTGGCTACACCAATCACATGGCCGGTATGCTTGCGGCGCCGGCAGTGGGTATGGCTGTGCTTCTTCGACGCCCGGGCACCATTCTCCGCTGGAAACTTCTTGTAGCGTGTGTTGCAGCGATCGTCATTGGTTTGACGCCGTTCGCCACCCAACCAATTCGCGCCGCACAGTTTCCCGCCATCAACGAAGGTGAACCAACGGGTTGTGTAACCGAATTCAAGGCCAGCTGTACGTTCTCCAAGCTCACGTACGACCGATTCATGTACAACTTCAATCGAGGTCAGTACGGTAAGCCAGAGCTGGGAGAGCGACAGGCACCGTTTCCGGCGCAGATGGGGATGTACTGGCTTTATTTCAAATGGCAGTGGTTGCGTGACGCGTACAGCGAGCGCCCCGGATTGCAGAACGCTTTGGCCGTTTTCTTTTTCATTCTCTGCGGCATTGGAGGATGGATGCATTATCGAAAGGACAAACGAAGTTTCATGTTCTTCGGGCCGCTGATATTCACGATGACTCTGGGTTTGATCTTCTACCTGAACTTCAAGTATGGTCATTCCCAGGCGCTTGATCTCGGCGAGACTGTCGATCGGGAGGTACGTGACAGAGACTATTTCTTCCTCTGGAGTTTTTCGTCGCTCAGTGTCTGGGCGGCACTTGGTCTCGTGTATCTGTGGGAGACGGTGGCAAGCCTGTTTGGCGCGGAGGAAGTGCGGATAGGAAGCGAGTCCGTTCTGGAACCACGACCGCGGAGCTTCATCCTCGCATCGCCGTTGCTTCTGGTGGCTTTCATACCCATGGTGGGCAACTGGACTCAGGCATCGCGGGCCAACCAGACCGACACAACCGACTTTGCGCGCGATCTGCTTAATTCTGTCGAGCCGTACGGAATACTCATAACAGTCGGTGACAACGACACCTTCCCGCTCTGGTACGCACAGGAAGTGGAAGGAATACGGCGCGATGTCATCGTCGCCAACACGTCGTTGCTTAACACTGACTGGTATACACGTCAGCTTATACGCAGGCCCGTTTACGAGTACGACGCGATCAAAGGACCGGCAATCTACGCCGGGAAGACCTGGCCCAAGCCATCCGGTCCGCCGGTGAATCTCACATACGA
>JBBSTN010000223.1:0-6103 GCA_038235845.1 Gemmatimonadales bacterium
CAACGACCCGTTGGGTAGCTCCCGGCTGGCCCAACCAATGTAAACGGCTCGGCCGCAGTCCACGCAGGTTTGGAAAGTCGCAGATCGGGAACGCCGCTCCGGGCGCTCAGGGTGTGGAGGGAAGCCGCGCAGAGCAGAAAAGAGTATGAGGATACTTTCACGACATCCCGATGAAGGAGCGGTCTGGGGGTAATTCCACTGCGGCTACATGTATCAGGCAACCTGCTTCCGATATTGAGTGAGCGCCAGCCCGAGAATCGTCACGCCAATCGCGCCCAGCGCCGCGAGCTGCACCCATACATCTCCGAATCCCGATCCCTTCAGCATGACCGCGCGAACAAGCGCGATGAAGTGCATCATCGGATTGATTTGCGCCACCGTTTTCACCCATGTCGGCATCGCGCGAATAGGCGTGAACAGGCCGCTCATCAGGATATAAACCATGAGCAACGAGAACGTGACAAAGAGTGCTTGCTGCTGACTTTCTGAAACCGTCGACACCCAGAGCCCGACACCCAATGCTGCCAACAAGAACAACGACGCACCGGTCATGAGTAGTATCGGGCTGCCAATCATCGGTACCTTGAACAGCGCGACGGCGATACCGATACCCAGCGAGAATTCGAACAATCCGATAACCCAGAGCGGTATAAGCTTGGCAGCGATGAACAGCGCCGGTTTGATCGGTGTGACGTTAAGCTGGTCGAGCGTGCCAGCCTCTTTCTCACGCACGATGTTGAGCGCGGTCATGAGCGTGCCAATCAGCGTTACAAGTTGTACGAGGATGCCCGGAATCATGAAGCGGCGGTAGTCGAGTTCAGGATTGTATTTGCTCTGTTGGCGGATCTCGATTAACGCGCGCGGTTGCCGGGCTACCTGCACACTGGCGCCGATCGCGTACGCCGATTGGCGATGTTCGGCGGCAAAACGGGTGATGATTTCATTGGCGTAGGCCTGAATAACCTCCGCCTGCGAGCCGTTTTCAGCATTCAGAATTATCTGCAGTGGTAGTATGCCGTCGCGTTCAACTGTACGAGCAAAATCTGGCGGGATAACCAGGATTGCGTTGGCGGACCCATCGAGCAGCGCATCGTCGCCCTGTTGTGTGATCGCTGACCGTCCAATCACCGTGAAACGACCACTGGCCGTGAACTTGTTCACGAGCGCTCGCGTGATCGGCGTTCGGTCCTGATCTACCACCCACAGATTTGAAGTTTTCACCTCAAACGTTGCCGCATTCGCGAGAACGAGCAGCTGCAGTACCGGCATGATGAGCAACATTCGGAGAATCAGCTTGTCGCGCCGAATCTGGAGGAATTCTTTCTCCAGCAGGATGTGCAGCATGCGCAACATCAGGCCAGCCTCACATTGGTTTTGCGAATGGCCGCAGTGAGCAGGATGACCAGCATAACAAGCAGCACGACGATATTCTGCCAGAGTTCGGCCAGGCCGATGCCTTTCAGCATGATGCCGCGCACCACTTCGATAAACCAGCGCGCCGGTACAATGTTGGTCACTACCTGCAACGGAATCGGCATGCTGCTTATCGGAAAGATCAACCCTGACAGCAACGTGTTCGGTAACATGGTTCCGCCCAGAGCGAGCAGCATGGCTGCGAGCTGCGAAGATGTCACTGCCGCGATCAGTACGCCAAGCGCGAGGCCGACGAGAGAAAACAGAGTGCTGGCCGCCAGGAGCAGCGTGATACTGCCTCGAAACGGAACGTGAAAGACGAGGAGCGCTGCAAGCAGAACCGTCGCGACATTCGCCATCGCCAGCGCAAGATATGGCAGCACTTTCCCCATGATGATTTGCCATGGACGGAGCGGCGAGACGAGCAGTACCTCAAAAGTGCCGCGCTCCTTTTCACGTGAAAGCGAAATCGCCGTCATCAACGCCGTGACCATCGTGAGTATGAGCGCTATGAGACCGGGTACGAACAGATTCACGCTCTCGAGTGTGGGATTGAATCGCATTCTCATACGCGTGTCCATCGTCAACCCGCTTGCCTGCACACCCAGTGCCCGCTGCCAGTCGCGCAGGATCGCGCCGGTGTAGTTCTGCATGGTGGTACCAGTGTTGGGATCGATCGCATCCGAAACCACCAGTACATGTGTCGGCTCTCCGCGGTTGAGGCGGGACGCCAACTCGGGCTCAATTAATACTCCGACGTCGATCGTACCACTCCGAAACAGTGCAGTCAGCGAATCGTATGACGACACCGGCGGCGTAAGTTCAAAACGTCCGCTGTGCGCCAGGCGTGTACGCAATTCGGCCGAGGCAAAGTCGGGCGACGGCGCAACCACCGCCACACGCACAGAGTGAATGTCGGTGCGTACAGCAAATCCGAAGAGCAACAGCTGCGCAATTGGAAGGAACAGCAGAATGGACAACGTTTGCTTGTCACGTAGCAGATGCCGCACTTCCTTGCGCATAAAGGCGCCGAGCACTGCGATTGCACCCACCCTACCCTTCCGGCCGCTCACGCGGACCCTTTTACCGCGTCGGTCGCGCGCACCAGACTTACAAACAAGTCGTCCAGCGACTCGACGCCAAACTGCTGCTTGAGCGCACTCGGCGTTCCGATCGCTCCGATTTTTCCGTCTACCATGATCGACAACCGGTCGCAGTATTCGGCTTCGTCCATATAGTGTGTAGTGACAAACACAGTAGTTCCACGTTCAGCAGCGCGATAAATCAACTCCCAGAACTGTCGCCGGGTGATCGGATCGACACCGCCGGTCGGCTCGTCGAGAAAGACGACGACCGGCTGGTGTACCAACGCTACCGAAAATGCAAGCTTCTGTCTCCATCCAAGCGGCAGCGACGCCACCATGGTTTTGTCCGATGGCGCAAACTCGAGTTCGTGAAGGATCTCGTCACCACGTTGCTTGATGGCCGCGTCATTCAGGCCGTAGATGCCGCCATAAAGTCGGATATTCTCACGAACGGTGAGGTCCTCGTACAACGAGAACCGCTGACTCATGTATCCGATACTCGCTCGCACCCTCTCGGTTTGCGTACGAACATCAAATCCGGCAACCGTTGCCTCTCCGTCCGTTGGAGAAAGCAATCCCGTCAGCATGCGAATGGCAGTTGTCTTGCCGGCGCCGTTCGCGCCCAGGAATCCAAACACCTCTCCGGATGCGACATCAAACGTGATGTGATTGACGGCCACAAACGAGCCGAACTTCCGTGTCAGGTTTGTGGCTACAATCGCCTCTCCGCAACCGGCGTTTGGGTTGGGGGTGGCTCTGGCGTTGGCGTTGGCGTTGGCGTTGGCGTTGGCGGTCGAAGCCGGCCCGTTCGGCTGCATTACGCGGCCGCCTTGGGCGAAGTCGCATCCGCCGACCTGCTGCCCATCAATTCCATGAAAGTGTCCTCTATCCCCGCTGGCACCGGCGCAATCGAAACGTCATTCAACTGATGCATCTGCAGAAAGCTCTTGAGCTCGTGCATGATTTGTTCGTTCGAAATCGATAGCCGCGTGTCGCTGAAATGCATGACCTCACCAAATGCATACACCGACGCAGCATTGGGATAACCGCGCAAGGCTTGCAGCAACACTCCGCGCTTCGCCGATTTCACCGCGAACAACGCGCGTGGGAATTTCTTTCCAATATTCGCCGGAGTATCCAGCGCCAGCAGCGCACCCTCCTGCACCAGCGCGATGCGGTCGCAACGCGAGGCCTCGTCCATGTACGGTGTCGACGCAATAATCGTGAGCCCGGATGCACGAAGCGTTGCGAGCAAGTCCCAGAACTCGCGGCGTGAGACCGCATCAACTCCCGTGGTTGGCTCATCGAGGAGAAGCAGCTCCGGTCGATGCACCAGCGCACACGACAGCCCGAGCTTCTGCTTCATCCCTCCCGACAGCACCCCCACACGTCGCGATTTGAATGGCTCAATCTGTTTGTAGATTGGTGCGATGAGATCGTATCCCTCTTTGATCGTCGTCCCGAATACGGACGCAAAGAAACCGAGATTCTCTTCAACACTGAGGTCAGCATACAGCGCGAACCGGCCCGGCATGTACCCGACGCGCGAGCGGATTTCCCAGAGATCGCGCACGACATCAAACCCCAGCACTGTGGCCGAACCGGCGTCGGGCACGAGCAGCGTCGTCAACACGCGGAACAACGATGTCTTTCCCGCACCGTCTGGTCCGACCAGTCCGAACAGCTCGCCGGGTGAGACCTCAAACGAAACGTCGTTGAGCGCTGTAACCTCGCCATAACGTTTCACGACGTTCCTCACGCTCACGGCGCTCATGGCTTACGAGCGGACGAGGTCGCGGCCATCGGAGTGTTGGTCAGCGTGATATCCCCGGGCATACCGATCTTGAGCGCGCCATCGGGATTTGCTACTCGCACCTTGACTGCGTAGACCAGATCCCCACGGTCGTCACGCGTTTGCACCGGAGTCGGCGTAAACTCGGCACGTGACGACACCCATGTGATCGTGCCGGTATAGTTGCGGGGTGTCGCGCTCGCACCGTCCACATTAACCCGCACAGTTTGCCCAATACGAAACGAGGCTAGCTGCGTGCCGGTGACGTATGTACGGAGCGTCAGCGTATCGAGACTGGCAAGGCGATAGAGCTGCTGTCCTTTTTGGACGAACTCCCCCGTGCGGACGTACGTGGCGAGGACGGTGCCGCTAATCGGACTGACGATTGTCGCGCGCCGAACGCGGTCGGCAACCGATTCGATGCGAGCATCGAGCGCGGCAAGATCCGACGCGACGCGTGCCGAACCAACGCGCGTGCCGGCAATCTGCTCTCTCAGTACGCGCACCTCCATTTCCATTTGATCGCGTTGTTGCGCGGTCGCCGCCTGCTGAGCAAACAGACGATCGATGCGCGCCTTCGAACGTTCAGCAATTTCCAGTTGCACATCGTATGCGCGAACCTGTCGCGAAATCTCGGTTCGTCGATCGCCTATTCCGGAACGCTGCGCTACCAACTGGTCGCGCTCAAGCGCGAGTTGAATCGTATCGATCTGCCCCACGCGGGCTCCAGATGTCAGGCTCGCTCCCTCGACGGGAACAAACTCCTGCAATTGGCCGGCGGTCTCCGCTGCGACAATTGTTTCTTCCGCTTCGAAATTGCCGTAGCTGTCGGCGGGCGTTTCTCCCCTGCACGCGGCGGAGAGCAGCACGAATGCAAGCGAAAGTCTGGCAAGAGTCGAATCACCGGTGAGGAACGGGGAAAACATCAGCGGACCTCGCGCCCGATTGTGGTGAGGTAGCGCGCACGGACTTCGCTCAAACGCACTCGCCTGCTGTCACGATCGAGCTCCGCACCCAGATATTCGGTCTGGCGAGCGATGTAGTCGGCCGAAGTTACTTCACCTTCGTCAAAGCGCAGTCGCGTTTCGTTCAGCACTCGATCTCGCAGCGACAGAATCGAGTCGTCCATTGCGAGCGATTGCTGAAATGCGTCTATCTGAGCGCGCTGAGTAATAGCTGCGCGCTTTAGCGTTTCGCTGAACGCTGCCTCTTCCGTCCCGACAATCTGCTGCTGCATCTCCTGCACTTGCAGCTCCCGTCTGGTTCGCCCCCAGTTGAGCGGTGACCATTCCAGTTGCACGCCAGCCGTCCAGTACGCATCAAACGCGCGCCCAAGTGGATTGAGTCCCGGTCGCCCGTAACCGATCCTGCCAATCGCGCTCACGCGAGGCAAATCACGCGCGGAAAGCTCGGCCGCCCTGGCGTTGATCGCTTCACGAGTGCGTTCAAACGTCTGGTACTCCGGCCGTGCGTGCCTCGCAAACGCGTCTTCCACAGAGGGAAGCGACTCATCTTCGGTGCGCACGGAGAATGCCGCGCACTCCGCGACGTCAGTTCCTGTCAGCGCCACCAAAACGATACGGGTGGCTTCGCGCTGTGTGTGCAACTCCTGTCTGGACTGACTGCGGCGGACGAGTTCTGCATCAAGCAGCAAGACTTCGCTTGGAAGCGCAGTGCCGGCGGTGACGCGCTGCTGTGCGGCCGAACGTCTCGCGTTGAGATCATTCATCGATGCGTCGATGGAGCGCTGTTGCGCGTCATAAAGCTGTATCGCGAAGAACGCGTCGTTGACCTGCTGGCGCTGCAGATCGGA
>JBBSTN010000224.1:0-6042 GCA_038235845.1 Gemmatimonadales bacterium
CTGCGTGCGGGGCCGATTTCGAGCGGCCTTCCGCGGATTTGCGGAATGGCGTCATGAGGAACTCCTTGGCGCCGGCGACGGCGGCTCGAAGAAGTCGCATCCCGGCCTGAAATCTAAACCAGCCAAAGGCGCGAACAGTTCCTCTTCGGACCCCACTGGCTCCAATGTCGATCGCGAGGTTGGACTGCCCGGACCAGCGGCGTCTAAGCTTCTGCCGGCAGCCGGTCCGACTGAACGTAGCGGTCTGTGACCTGGCGCAGCCCCGACAGCAGGTGCGCGATCTGTTCGGGGGCGGCGGGTACAACCTTCCGTTGCCCGGACCCGATCTCTTCATACTCGACTTTTTAGGCAGCTTGCTTCCGCAAGAGTACAAGCAAGTGCCGGTCGCAGTCTGCGACATTTCGTCACCGTTTGACATGATCTGCCAGGAGCTGGGTCACGCTTTCGGCCTGCAACATCCCCTCGATTTGAATTTCGGCGAGTATGGCGATCCATATGACTCCATGTCGTCTCAAATTTACGGGGGCTACGCACCGAGCTTTCTTAGACCCGTTAACCCCGCGCTTCCCGTGGGAGTGGGAGATGCGGACGAAGATGTGCAACGAGTCATTGGGCCCTATACCAGCGCCGCTCAGCTGTATATCAGCCCGTTCGCGCCTAAACTGAAAGCTGCCGGAATGTTTGTGGAGGTACCTCCGAGTTATGCGTGGGGCGCGTCGTCGTTCACGCTCCACGCGCTCGATCGGGCAATCGTGAGGTTCCCGGCGGTTCCCAGCACGATCGCCGCCGTAGTTCCACCCTCGTCACCCGGGCAAAGAACGTATTTCCTCGAGCTGAGACGTATTGGAGGATACGACAGTGGCCTGAGTCAAAACGACGCCAGCCCCGCTACTCCACCGCGGCCACCACTCGGCGTTGTAATTCACTTCTACGACCCGTCGCGCAAGCGTATGGTTTACGTCGACACAATGCCCCTCTCCGACCATCGCGGTGATCGCGACTATCACTCCTTCGCAGGCGGTTTCACATTTCGTGTCACAAGTATCGGTGCAGACTTTCAGAGTGTTGGAATTACGGTTGGTGGACGAGAGTTCTGGCGAAACTTCGGCGTCAACATCGAGAACGTTATCACTGACGATCTGGGAACGACGCAAACGCCATGGACGCCAGTGTTGGTGAGCCCATGTTTCATGTTCGCGCCTGGCTCTTACACGTATCATCTCGAACATCACTTTCTTCGCCACACACTGGTGGTGACTTCATTTGGCTACGAGCTTCCGACCTATGTGTGGACGGTAAATGGCGTCGTCCTCGACCCCGCGAAAAACAAGACATCGATTTCGACCAGCGTGGAAACACTCAAACCGACTGGTAAATCAGTGGCCACAGCAACTGTGCAAATCGAGTACAGCGTGGGCCCGGATCGCTTGTCTCTGGGCTGCAATCCCGAGGTCGGAAACTTCTCGCTGCTCGTGGAAGTCAAGTCGGCGGAATCGTCTCCAGCTGTTCTCAAGAACCTGTATGAGGACAAGACGCAGGTCACGAGCGTACGTTTTAACAACGTAAAGTTGATCTGGGACGAGCGATTCAACGCCGCGAAAAAGGCATGCGCGGACGCGCTCGACAAGGTGAATGACAAGCATATTCCGGTGCGCAAAGTCGGGACGCCCACGCCGGGAGATCCCTATCGCGGACGTTCGATTGACGCGTTGGTGCGCGAGTTTGTGGATGCGGGGGTGCGGGTTGTCGACATCGCCGCCAGAGAGGCGGTGAACGTGGGCAACATTCTTATCCGCGAAATAACCAGGGGGCGATGAACCGAGGACGAGTCTTGTGCCGTTGTTTTCGGTGTTAAGGCTCCATCGGCCGGCCCCGCTGTGACCCTTCTGTTCTAGCTCGCGCCAGACAGCGGCCAGCCGGGTTTAGATCCATCGTCCCAATCTTTCCGCACGTTGCCGATTGCAGGATAGCCACCCGCGTCCTTCAGCATCCTTGCCGCCAGCATAACATTGTACGCCATGAAGGTGGTGTTGCGTTGGGTGAAGACGTTGTCGAACCCGACGCGACTGCCATCGTCCTTGCTGTCTCCATACGAAGGGCCCGGCCCCGCTTCGCCGAACTTTTTTCGCCGAGCCAGATTGGCGTGCCGAGTATGCAGATGTCGGCATTTAGTACGCGATCTTTGATGCCTGGCCAATCGTCATGGGGCCAGCCATGCTCGGTCATGTCTGGATATACACCCGGTGCAAGATTGAATTGCGAGAGACGCATGCGGTCTACTTCGACTTCGTTTCGTCGGAATATTTCTGCCACAACATCGAGCAACGTATCGGTATGTGATGGTAGAGACGGGTGTTTGAGTGTCGCGTTGACGATGATCGCTTTGAGACCACTCCCGTCGACTTTCGCGCTGTCGCAGATTCGTTTCTGAATTTCGCTGAGTGCTGTCATTGATTTCTTGTCCTGCTGAATGCGGTGATGTTTACGATGATGTTTAATCCGAAGACGCTGTTGAGCGCCGGGATGATGTTAATTCTGACCGCTTGTTCCGATGGCTCTTCCAAAAAGGGAGACTCGCACATCAATGGTGATGCGTCGCTGCATTGGCAAACCCGAACCCTTGAAATATTTCGGCGGTAACGTGTGCACGCGTCGCATCAATGAGGCCGATCGTATGGTGTACGAAGTGTTCGACGATCGTATTGAATTCTTACAAGCGCGTTACCACTACGGCTGAGTGAAGTGGCCTTTTGTTCCTGTGCTCACGTGTGTTTGCATATCATGGGCGACGGGTGCATGTTGAGACGATCGAGACGCCGAGTCGCAGCATCCATGCGGGGGTTTCGACTTACTCGATGCGTGTCGTTCGTCCCACCGTTCGTAACTGACAAGCAACACCCGGTGAGCGAGCCATGCGTTCGTTTACAAAGCAAGTCATTCCGAACAGTAGACTTACGACTGCACGGAGGCGAGGCACGGTCATTGCCCCTCTTCCCTTACCTGCACACTCCTACCTCCCTCTCTACCGACCCGAAATGAATTCTAAGAAGAAGTTCGTTGCTCCAACGCTTCAGGAAGAAGCCAGCTTGGCTGCCTTGACTTTGGGCGTGGCACCTGTGTTGTCGGGACAGGGGACCCTATGAACACTCGCAAAAAGTTCGTAGCACCAACGCTGACCGAGGAGGCGTCTTTATCCTCGCTGACACTGGGCGGACCGGTGGCCCTGTCTGGAAGCGTGAACGGCGTTCCTCGCTGATCTACCGCTGGCAGGTGGATAGATGTTCGGCCCCCTGTGCTTCGTTGCGCAGGGGGCCGGCTTGCAGTCTGAAGATCGTTCGACAACCAATTCGACACTTTCCAGTGGGGAAAAGCGCCACATGGGGCTGATGAGAGGGCTCTGTATTGCAACGGCTGCCGCCGTCTTCGCTGCATGCGAGTCAACAGCCTCACGCGACGCACTCAACCCGCTGTCCGCCGACGAGATTTCCGCGGCAAGCACGGTGCTCCGAACGGCCGGACTGCTCGACGATAGCGTGTCTGTGCTGCAACTGGTCTTGCGCGAGCCATCCAAGGATTCGCAGCAGGCGCCCGACTCCAATCGTGCTGCAGCACGTAGTGCCTCCGCCACGCTCTTCGATCAACGCTCGAAGCTGGTGTCCGAAGTGCTTGTCGATCTCGATAAAAATGCTGTAGTGAATGTCGAGCTGCGCCCCGGCGCGCTTCCGTCGATCACACAGTTCGACATCCGTTTGGCCATGCGGCTGGTGCAGTCGGACTCTAACTGGCTGAACGGCATCAGGCGGCACGGATTGGAGGCGAATGACGTCGACGTGCTATTGATGGGACCAGGTACGCTCGACTCGCACTGGAATATTCCCGGTCACCGCTACCTTCGAGTAACCGGCACGCGTCGAAACTCCGTTTCCCGGTACATCGCGCCCGTGGAAGGATTGGTCGCTGTCGTCGACCTCACCGACGGACGAGTAGCCGACGTGGTCGATGCCGAGCCGGCCCCTGTTGCCTTCGACAGTGCGCTCGCGCTCTACCCTGTGGCGATTCCGCGCTCGAACTCGGGATGGCGAAATGCGACCGGCGGCGACTACCAGATTGACGGTAACACGATCACCTGGCATGGTTGGAGCTTCCGCTTCGCGATGCACCCGCGCGAGGGGCTGGTGCTCTCGAACGTTGCGTTCGGCCAAGGTAATGACGCGCCGCGTTCGATCCTCTCGCGTGCCTCGCTTGCCGAGATGCTGGTGCCTTACGGCGACGCGTCGCCTTCCTGGCGATTTCGCAGTGTCTTCGATGTCGGCGAATTCGGGATTGGAACCACAGCGGCTACGCTCATCGACGGCGAGGATGTTCCCGCTGGCGCAACCCGTATCGATGCGGTTTACGCGAACGAGCGTGGAAATCCGGTTGTGCAGCCGGGCGTCATCGGGGTTTATGAACGCGACGGCGGCTTGCGCTGGAGGCACCAGGACCGCGCCGAGCGTGCGCGTGAACTGGTGATGCGATTCGCAACGACCGTGGGAAACTACGACTACGGCTTCAGTTGGGTTTTTTCACCCGACGGCGTGCTGGCGATGGAGATCGACCTGACCGGCATGATGCAGGTAAAGGGCGTTCACCAGGCAGACCCGCGCATCGGTACTGCTGTGTCACCGCACCTGTCGGCAATCTATCACCAGCACTTCTTCAACTTCCGACTCGACTTCGATGTGGTTTCACCCAGCAACCGGATTCGCGAAGTAGAGTTTACAATGCAACCTGTCGATTCCGCTAACCCGCATGGCACCGGCTTCGCGTGGCATTCGACAGAATTGACCACCGAACGTGGTGCCGTTCGCGATGGAAACAGAGCGACGTCGCGCTTCTGGGTAGTCGAACAGTCGGTGGCCGGGGACAACGCCAGTGAACGCGCAGGTTACGTCATCGCACCCGGTGCACTTCCGGACCTGCTTGCAGCACCCGGGTCATCGTTGCGCAAACGCGGAGAATTTGCAACTCATCAACTCTGGACAACCGTGTACAACCAGCGCGAGCGCTATCCGTCGGGGGATTCCCCGGCCAGGACAGCGGCACATCCGGTGTGGGTCAGTTTATCGCGAATGATGATTCGCTTTCCGGGAAGGACCTGGTAGTCTGGTATACCGCCGGCATGACTCACGTCCCACGTCCGGAAGAGTGGCCAATCATGCCAGTCAGTCGTATGAGGTTTGAGCTTCGCCCAACGAATTTTGTCCGAACGGGCACAGGCCACTGACGCGCGGATCGTTTGCCGCACACCAGCAACCGCCAGAAAATGACACTGACAACCCGCCCGACTTACGCACTTGCCTGCGACGATCCTTCGTTGGACACGTTGCTTCGGTTCTGGCTAGATGATTCGCAGCTTGCATGGCCTGGTCATGTCGACCTCTTCGTCAGAGTTGTCGATTTCATTCCGCCTCACGTAGACCCACGCGAGTCATTCCCACAGCCCGAGATGTTGATTCAGGCAGGCGCGCCCGACGAAACGGTTCGCATTCGGTGGAACGACTCAGAAGGCGAAGCCCTGATTCATGAAACGGAACCGCGCATCGATATTCTGATGACACCGGCTGGAGTTGCGCGGTTCGAGGTGGCAGAACGTGGGTTTCTGCTTGCTGCGCTGATCTTTGCGCTGCGACGCATCGGATGGTATCACATTCACTGCGCGGCACTCACAGACCCCGCAGGTCGCGGCTGGCTCTTCGTTGCACCTTCGCAAAGCGGAAAGTCAACGACGAGTGCGCTGCTCGCCTCACGTGGATGGTCAGTCAGCACGGATGACATTGCATTTCTAAGCCGGGCGGATGGCGCGACGTCGCTGTATGGATTCAGTTCACCGATCGCGTTGCGCTCCGGAGGGAAGGAGCTGCTAGTGGATTGTTAACGTAATGGTGATAGCATTGATCTTGCAGTGTCACGCAGCATGTTTACTGTCACTATGGACCTCATTCTCTCGGACGATGACCGCCAGACGGTGCGCGCAATGCTTCGGTCGACCACGCTTTCTGC
>JBBSTN010000225.1:0-5967 GCA_038235845.1 Gemmatimonadales bacterium
GGAGCCGTCGTCGAGATCAAGGGACACTCTGCGTACGGATTCCTTCGCGGTGAGTCAGGTGTACATCGGCTCGTGAGAATTTCACCATTCGACTCGCAGGCACGTCGACACACCAGCTTCGCTTCAGTGTTCGTATATCCCGTCGTGAACGAGGAAATCAACATCGAAATTCGCGACGAGGATCTCCGAATCGACGTTTTCCGTGCATCCGGTGCAGGGGGACAGCATGTCAACAAAACATCATCTGCAGTGCGCATAACACATATGCCGTCCGGCATCGTTACATCGTCGCAGGCCCAGCGTTCGCAATTCAAGAACAAGGAGACTGCGATGAAACAGCTGAAGAATCGACTGTACCAGATCGAGATCGAAAAACAGGCTGCTGTAAAAGCCGCATTCGATGTTAACAAGCAGGACGTCTCATTCGGCAGCCAGATTCGAAGCTACGTATTTCAGCCTTACACCATGGTCAATGATCATCGGACAGAACTCAAGATTCCGGATGTACAAAAGGTGATGGATGGCGCAATCGATCCGTTCATCGAAGCTTGGCTCAAACAGGAGAGCGAAGAGGGTGCAGAGCAGGGCAGAATAACGTGAGTGACGATCTCAACTTCGTGATGCGTGCGCGCCGGGAAAAGCTCGATCGCATCCGGGCGGACGGGCGTGAACCATTTGCGTATTCTTATGAGCGCACGCACAGTGCTGCCGAAGCTGTAGCTGCACTCGGCGAAGGAGAGCAGGGTCCGAATGTTTCCGTCGCTGGTAGACTCGTTTCATGGCGAAGTCAGGGCAAGACTGCATTTGCGCATGTAGCAGACATGGACGGGCGTTTGCAGCTCTACTTCCGACGTGATGATCTGGGAGAGCTGGAATGGGAACGGCTCGCTGACCTCGACCTGGGCGACTGGCTCGGAGCAACCGGCGACATGATGCGCACGAGAACCGGTGAGGCGACGGTCAAGGTCAAGAGCGCAACGTTGCTTTCGAAATCACTTCGCCCCTTGCCTTACGGAAAGGAGGCGGTTGTCGATGGGGAGACAGTGCGCTACTCGACGTTTGCCGACACCGAGCAGCGAGCGCGTCAGCGATACGCCGATCTCGCAGTGCATCCTGAGGTCAGAGCACTTTTTCGCGCCCGGTCACTGCTAACCAGGACTATCAGGACACATCTCGATTCACTCAACTACCTGGAAGTGGAGACGCCTGTTCTTCAGCCGCTCTACGGTGGCGCTGCCGCAAGACCATTTGTAACGCACCACAACACGTTGGACATGCCGCTCTATCTTCGTATCGCCGACGAGTTGTATCTCAAGCGTCTGATCGTGGGCGGATTCGAACGTGTATATGAAATCGGACACGACTTCAGGAACGAAGGTATTGACCGGACGCACAATCCCGAGTTTACGATGCTCGAGTTCTATGAAGCGTTTGCAGACTACAACGTTATGATGTCGAGGGTCGAGTCGCTGTTGATTGCTGGCGCCGATGCGGTGCGTTCTGTTCCAGAGATTGGGAGTCGGACACCGGTGCTGACGCCTCCATTTCCGAGGATAGAGTGGCTTCCTGCGCTGACACAGGCATCGGGCATCGCGATCCTAGACTCAGACGACGCTGAACTTCGACGTGCAGCCAGTCGAGTCGGGGTGCAAAAGGTCGACACGCTTAGCCGTCCCAAGCTGATGGACGAGCTGTTTCAGGAGCTCGTCGAGTCGAAGATTGATGCGCCCACTTTTGTTGTCGACTATCCCATAGAACTATCGCCGTTGGCAAAACCCAAGCGTGGAAGTCCCGGCCTTACCGAACGCTTCGAACTGTTTGCCCGCGGAAAAGAGTTGGCGAACGCGTTTTCCGAGTTGAACGACCCGATCGATCAACGCGAGCGATTCGAGGCGCAGGCGCGCCTGCGCGAAGCCGGCGACGACGAGGCCACGGGTGTGGACGAGGACTATCTTCGTGCAATGGAGTACGGAATGCCTCCTACGGGAGGTGTGGGAATAGGCATCGATCGATTGTTCATGTACCTGACGGGAACTAACAACATTCGGGATGTGATTCTGTTTCCAACAATGCGCCCGGAATAGATGTCCCTTCGGAGACTCGAACTATCCATCGCGTGGCGCTACATGCGCAGTCGCCGTCGATCACGTCTGCTATCGCTGATTGGCGTCATTGCCATAGGGGGCGTAATGGTTGGTGTAAGCGCGCTGATCGTAACCATGGGTGTGATGAGCGGAATGCAAACGGATCTTCGGGAGAAGATACTGTTGGGTAGTCCTGACCTGCGCGTGCTTCCGTACGGATCGGAAATGCGTTTACCGGACTGGGCGTCGCTGCAACAGAAGATCGTGAGCGAGAAAGGAGTGGTGGCAGCGTCTCCCTTTGTATCGACGCAGGCGATGGTGGGGGTGCTTCGCGGCCGCCCCACCGGCGCGCAGGTGGTGGGAATCGAGCCCGAGGGTGCAAATCAGATCGACGTCACGACAATACGGAAAACAATTTCCCAGGGCGACTTCACGTTCAGGCGCGATGGCATTTCGCTGCCGGGCGCCGTGCTGGGGAAGGTCCTCGCGGCCACTGTGGGCGCATTCATTGGCGACACTATTGTGCTTTTGGGTGCCGGAAATTTCGACGTTAATGCTGCCACGGGCGCGTTCATTCCCCAGGTGGATACTGCTGTTGTCTCCGGTATTTTTGCGACCGACCTCTACGAGTACGACAACACATATGTGTATCTCGATCTTCCGATCGCGCAGCGATTCGCGCGAATAGGCGAGGATGTGACAGGGATCGAAGTGCGTACCGCCGACCGGTGGATCGCACCGGAAGTTGCCGATTCGATCCGGGCGTCGCTCGCTTTTTCGTCGTCCATCCGGACGATGGACTGGCAGGAGCAGAACCGACCGCTCTTTCAGGCGCTCAAGCTTGAGAAGCTCGGCATGGGAGTGATCCTGCTTCTGATTGTTCTCGTGGCCGCCTTTAACATCGTCAGCACTCTTACGATGGTGGTTTCGGAGAAGACGCGCGAGATCGGGATTCTGCGTGCCATGGGGCTTCCTGCCAGATCCATTCGACGGATCTTTCTGCTTCAGGGCACCATTATCGGGGCCGTCGGCACGCTGGGTGGGCTGACGATCGGTCTCCTGGTGTCAGTGCTCCTGGAACGCTATCACTTCATCAGTCTGGACCCTTCGATTTACTTCATCGACCATCTCCCGGTCCGATCAGAGCCGCTGGATATCCTCACCACGGTGGCAGCGAGTCTGGTAGTAGCAGCGCTGGCAACACTTTACCCGGCGTCCCAGGCCGCGAAGCTTTATCCCGTCGACGCAATACGTCATGAATAGTCGACCAATTTCCGCGAGTCCAGACACTTTGGCCGCACCTGCTACTCCGGTGCCCGTGATGACTTCGGGTGAATCTTCCCCCGTTGTTCTTTCAGGAGAACGGTTGGTCAAGGAGTTTCGACGGGGAGATGGGAGCGTGATCCGGGTGCTCGACGACGTCTCTATTTCTGTGAGACGTGGTGAAATGGTGGCGGTGGTGGGTGCGAGTGGCGCGGGGAAGAGCACCCTCCTGCAGGTTCTGGGGGCGTTGGAGCGTCCCACTTCCGGAAAAGTTCTTCTCGAGGGGAAGCCGATAGCAGGACTCAGCGACGATGCCGTTGCCGCCGTAAGGAACCAGACGGTGGGATTTGTGTTTCAATTTCATCACCTGCTCCGTGAATTTTCCGCTCTCGAGAACGTCATGATGCCGCTTCGAATCGCCGGAATCGGCGATCGTGCCGCACGCGAGCGAGCGGAACAGCTGTTAGAGCGAGTTGGTTTGAGCGCCCGTCTCCACCACCGCCCTGGCGCGCTATCCGGGGGTGAGCAGCAGCGAACCGCGGTGGCCCGGGCGTTGGCGGCAAAGCCGTCACTGCTGCTCGCGGATGAGCCGAGTGGGAATCTCGACTTGCATAATGCGGAGCGACTCCACGATCTTTTCGCCGAATTGGCTAAAGAGTCATCGCTAGGTCTCGTCGTGGTAACACATAATCAGTCGTTGGCGGCTCGGGCTCACCGAATACTGACGCTGGAGGGAGGTCGGGTTGTGAAAACAGGAATCGACGAGTACGGCGACGAGCACGGCGTGCCCGAGGAGGGTGAGACTTTCCATGCTCTGTGACAATTGCAAGGAGCGCGATGCGGTGGTGAATCTCACAAGTATCGTGGACAACGCTATCACTCAGTTGCATCTGTGTGAGAAGTGCGCGGCAGCCAAGGGCGTGGAGACGACCATAACCATGCCGCAGCACCCACTTGGAGATATTCTTCAGGCGGTTCAGCAGCAGGCGTCCGACGTAACGGAGGATGCGCCTTCCTGTACTTTCTGCGGCTCGTCGAGCAGGGATTTCAAGGCCACCGGCCGGCTCGGCTGTCCGCACTGCTACGATGCAATGGAAAACAGTTTGCGCGAGCTGCTCCGTCGGCTTCACGGAAACTCAAAACACGTCGGCTTCAAGTACGAGCCTCCTCTGGCGTTTCTCGATTCCAAGCCAGACACTCTTCACGATCTCCGAGATCGTCTGAAACGCGCTGTCGACTCGGAGCAGTTCGAGCTCGCGGCGGAGCTGCGCGATCGGCTGCGGGTGATCGAATGAGAAAACAGGTGAGGTTAACCCCGTGAGCGACCCACGCCCTGACGATCTTCGCGGAAGCACATCGCGAGGGGAGCTGGATCTGTCACTTTTACCCGACGCAGGTGTGCGATGGCTCGACGCATCCGGCCCTAATGCGGACATCGTCATTTCCACCCGAATGCGGCTGGCGCGAAACGTGTCGGGTTATGCGTTTACCGGTAGGGCCCGCGATGGCGAACGATTAAGGATGCTCGCGCAGGTCCGTGACGCGCTTCCAAACGTACCAATACTTGACGGGAGTCTACTCGTGCGGCTTGACGAGATGGCCACCGTCGACCGGCAGCTTCTGCATGAGCGACATCTCGTTAGCAAGGAGTTGGCCGGCCTCGACCGTCAACACCCGTTACGCACCGGTGCGTCGGCCTTTCTGGGCGACGAAGTGGGTTTGCTGGTGAACGAAGAAGATCACCTACGACTTCAGGCGCTCCGATCTGGCTTCGCAGTGCCGGATGCGTTCGCGGCAGTGTGGAAGCTCGACCGACAGCTCGGCGCGCAGCTTCCCTACGCGTATCACCGCGAGTTCGGTTTTCTCACGGCTTGTCCGACAAATGCCGGAACCGGACTGCGCGGTTCGGTGCTTATACATCTGCCGGGTCTTGTTCTCACGAAAGAGATCGGAAAGGTGCTGGCCGGGTTGCAGCAGATGGGGCTGACCTATCGCGGTTTGTATGGTGAAGGCAGCGAGGTCGTAGGGAATTTCTTTCAGCTATCGAATCAGACAACCTTGGGACGATCAGAGGAAGAGTTGCAGGATTTGCTTGTACGCGTCGTTCGTCATGTAATAGAGCGCGAGGAAGAAGCGCGACGTGTATTGGTACGCGATGCTGGATATATTATCGAGGACAAGCTGTGGCGAGCGTACGGAACGTTGCGTTATGCGCGCAGTCTTACGTTCGATGAAGCAATGAATTACCTGAGTGGTGTTCGGCTTGCTGTGGGCCTGAAACTGATAACTGGGCTCAGTGTATACACACTTAACAAGCTACTGATTTTTGCACAGTCTGCGCATCTCGCTCATCTCGACCGACGAGCGCTGACCGAAGGAGAAGCAAATCTGTCACGCGCACGCTACGTTCGACAAGCATTAGTGAGCGAAGCCGGCGGTATCGAATGAGCTACCTCCTTCCGACCCCGAGGGAACGATGAGTAACGGTTACAATTTCACCGAGCGGGTGCGCAAGGTACTCTCGATGGCTCGCGATGAAGCGGCACGTCTTCATCACGAGTATGTCGGTACCGAGCACATTCTCCTCGGCCTGATCAGAGAAGGCGAGGGCGTTGCGGCA
>JBBSTN010000226.1:0-5951 GCA_038235845.1 Gemmatimonadales bacterium
CGGATGGGGAATGGGAGAAGCAGTAGCCCGCGATCTGGCCAGACATGAACCGCTCATGCACCCGGAGCTTTCTCTTACATACCAGTGCTGGCGCCACGGCGTGCCAGCCACCATTCACGCCGCCCTCGGCGCGGAAATAATTCACCAGCACCCTTCAGCTAATGGTGCGGCAATTGGAGACACGAGCCATCGGGATTTTCGTCGATTGGCCGCTTCAATAACCGACCTCCACGACGGCGGCGTGGTGCTCAATGTAGGAAGCGCCGTGATCATGCCGGAGGTATTCCTCAAGGCACTCACCATTGCCCGCAACCTGGGCGAAGGGTTGCCTACCGGTTTCATAACCTGCGATCTCGATATGCAACGCCACTATCGGCCCACCATGAATGTGGTAAGGAGGCCCACTCAGGATAGTGGAAAGGGCTACGCGATCACCGGTCACCACGAAATAATGGTGCCATTGCTGGCATGGGCAATCGCCGACCGAATGCGGGATAGCGCGGCAGACTAGACCACGTCTAAGTGGTTACCGCGAGCGTTCGAACTTGCTGCGGATTCTGGACGCCGTCGACGGGCTGAAAACGCGAAGGACGAAATAGATCAGCACGGCGACCAACGCAATCTTTAGCGCTAGCCCAAGCAGTAACATCAACAGGCCGACGAGCGGGCCAAGTATCCCAAACGCAATCTTGAGCACAAAAAGCCCCAGAATCGCCACCACGCCAATTGAAAGCAGATTTCGCAGCACTATTTCCTCTGATAAGATATCGACCGGCCAGTACGATCCGTACGATATCAGCAATGGTCGGTTTCACCAATGCGGTATCTTACGTAGGCGGGGTGAATCGATGACGATTCGGCACTAATCGGGCCACCCGTTCGTTCATCTGGAAGTGCCTGCACCGGCTAGATTGCGTTTGTTGGTTACCTCAGCGTAGCCGGCACCGATGAAGCGGACTACCATTCCTATATGCGCTTCCACAACGGATGCGCCAAACCAAGACTGTCTATGGCCGAGCTGTTGTATCAGATAATGGGGCGTCATCGGCGTGAGCCGCTGCCAGAACGAAAGCCGCAATGGCTTAAGGTGAAGGCGCCCGGTGGATCAAACTATATCCGCCTCAAACAGATGATGAAGGATCTCAATCTTCATACAGTCTGCGAGGAAGCGCATTGCCCCAACATCGGCGAGTGCTGGGAGCATGGCACCGCAACATTCATGATTCTCGGTGATGTGTGCACGCGAAACTGCGCCTATTGTGCGGTTTCGCACGGGCGTCCTCCTTCGTACGACATCGAGGAGCCAGAGCGTGTGGCGCAAGCCATCGCCGAGCTCGGTCTTCGACATGCCGTTATCACTTCTGTAGACCGCGATGATCTGCCCGATTTCGGGGCGTACATATTTGCCGAAACCATAAGGCAGATCCGCAGTCAATTGCCGTCATGCTCCATCGAGGTTCTGGTACCCGACTTTCAGGGTAACGAGGATTCGATTCGGGCAGTGCTTGAAGCAGGCCCGGACATTTACAACCACAACACCGAGACGGTGCCCCGCCTCTACAAAAAGGCCCGGCCTGGCGGTCGTTATGAGCGGTTGCTCGAGATTTTTAGAATGGCGAAGAGAATTGCTCCCAATATCCCCACGAAAACCGGCATCATTCTGGGGTTGGGTGAGACCAACGAGGAAGTCGTGGCGACGATGCGCGAACTGCGCACTGTCGACGTTGATATCCTCACGCTCGGCCAGTATCTCCGTCCCTCAGATGGCCATATAGCACTCGACCGCTACGTCACTCCGGAAGATTTTCGGTGGTTTTACGAAACCGGTATGCAAATGGGTTTCAGACATGTAGAAAGTGGCCCACTTGTAAGAAGCAGCTATCACGCGTGGGAACAGGTTCAGGCTGCGGGCGTCTGACGGAAATCTTTTCAGGAATTATTTCGGTTGCGTCTTCCGAGCGCCTGCACCAAAGCGCTTTCGGCTCGACGCATGCTTCTCATTTCGGATGAGTCCATGAGTACAACAGCAAAAAAGAAAAAGTCAGGCGACTCCGCCATATCAAAGGCCGGTAAAAAAAGCAACGGAACTGCTGCCAAGAAAAAAACGTCGCAGCCGAAAGCGCAGGTGAAGCCTGACAAGCAAAGCGAGTCTCTGACCGACGACAACGGCTCGGCGAAGACCTCCGCCAATAAGCTCAACCGCGAACTGTTGTACTCGATGCTCATGCAGAGACGCTTCGAGGAGCGCACCGCGGAGATGTATGCAATTGGTCGCATTGGCGGCTTCTGCCATTTGTATATCGGTCAGGAAGCTGTCTCCACCGGCACGATCTCCCTGCTGCGTCCTGACGATTACATCATTACCACATATCGAGATCATGGCCAGGCACTTGCCCGGGGAATGGAGCCAAAAGTGGTGATGTCCGAGCTTTTCGGCCGTCAGGATGGGTGCGCGCGTGGCAAGGGCGGTTCCATGCACATGTTCGATCGCGAACTTGGATTTTTTGGTGGACATGGAATAGTCGGTGGCCACATACCGATCGCGGCGGGCGTTGGCTTCGCCATCAAGTACCGTGGCGGAGATCAGGTGATTGTCTGCTTCATGGGCGAAGCCGCAGTCAACAACGGTGCATTTCACGAAGCGCTCAACATGGCGTCGTTATGGAAGCTTCCATGCATCTTCGTTATCGAGAACAATCGATACGGAATGGGAACAGCAATCGAACGGGCGTCTTCCATCAACGACATCTATAAGCGCGGCGCATCGTACGACATGCCGCGCGATGTTGTAGACGGACAGGACGTACACGCTGTTCGAAAGGCCGTTACCGAAGCAATTGCTCGAGCTCGAAAGGATCAGATACCTACGCTTCTCGAAGTGCGCACTTACCGTTTCATGGGTCACTCCATGTCCGACGCGGTCAGCGGCACCTATCGATCGAAGGAAGAGCTCGAGGACTATCGCAAGCGCGATCCCATCACGCTGCTGAGAAAGCGAATGGAGGAGGCAGGTGAGATTTCAGCCGACGAGATCTCGGCGATGGACGAGGAGATCAAGAAGATCGTTCAGGAAGCAATCGATTTTGCCGAAGAGAGCCCGGAGCTTCCGTTGGAAGCGCTGATGGAAGATGTAGTCGTCGAAACCACGAGCTGAACAGACTATGGCCGTCATTACCTACCGCGATGCGCTCAACATGGCGTTACGCGAAGAAATGAACCGTGACGATCGCGTATTTCTCATGGGCGAGGAAGTCGCGGTTTACCAGGGTGCATACAAGGTCTCGAAAGGATTGCTGCAGGAGTTCGGCGAGATGCGCGTCGTCGACACACCGATCACAGAGCTTGGCTTTGCCGGAGTGGGTGTTGGTGCAGCGATGGCTGGGTTACGCCCAATCATCGAATTCATGACCTGGAACTTCGCACTTCTCGCACTCGACCAGGTTGTGAACGCTGCAGCGAAGATGCTGTACATGTCTGGCGGTCAGTTTCCCATGCCCATCGTTTTTCGCGGTCCCAATGGAGCGGCGCTCCAGCTTGGCGCGCAACACAGTCAGGCGTGGGAATCATGGCTCGCTCATATTCCCGGTCTCAAAGTGGTGGCACCGTCCACTCCATACGACGCCAAGGGCTTGCTCAAGGCCGCTATCAGAGACGACAATCCGGTTTGTGTGCTCGAGGGCGAGATGCTATACAACACAAAGGGTGAAGTCCCCGATGATGACTACATCATTCCCCTCGGCAAGGCTGAGGTGAAAAGGGAAGGCAGTCACGTGTCACTTATTTCGCACGGCAAGATGGTGCTCGTGGCGTTGCAGGCAGCAGAGCAGATGGCGAAGGAGGGCGTGGAGTGTGAGGTCGTCGACCTGCGCACCATACGACCGATGGATGTTGAGACTATTACAGCATCGGTGAAGAAGACGAATCGCGCTGTGGTGGTCGAGGAAGGGTGGGAGGTATGTGGAGTTGGTGCGCAGGTAGTCGACTATGTGCAGCGCAATTGTTTCGACTATCTCGACGCGCCAGTGCTGCGTGTTCATCAGGTCGACGCGCCAATGCCGTATACCAAGAGTCTCGAGAAGGCAGCCAAGCCCGACGTCCCCAAGACGATCGCGGCTATCAAGCAGGTTCTCTACATCGACTGAATTATGGCAACCAAGGTGATGATGGAGGCGCTTTCTCCTACAATGGAGGAAGGTCGTCTCGTGAAATGGTTCAAAAGTGTGGGCGACGCCATCAAGAGCGGCGAAACGATTGCCGAGGTGGAAACCGACAAGGCGATCATGGAGCTGGTTGCCCGCGGCGACGGCGTCATGCGCTCACGAATGCTCGATGAAGGCGGCACCAGCCCTGTTGGTGAAACAATAGCCATCATCGCCGGCGCCGACGAGGACATCTCGGCGCTAGAAGGTGCGGCACCGGGAGGAGGGGGAGCGCCGAAACCGGAAGCATCTGCAGAAGCGAAAAACGACGAAGCGACGCCGGACGAGTCAACAGAGTCGGCCGAGTCGAAGCCAGCGGTTGTTGAATCAGCAAAGTCGTCCGAACCCGCGGCTGAGACGCCCGTACAAACGCCCACGCCAGACGCCAAGCCTGCTGCAACGCCGGCGGCGGCGGCTCCGGACGCAGCAAAGGATTCGGAGCACGTACGATCGTCACCGCTGGCACGAAGGCTTGCGTCGGAACGCGGAATCTCCCTCGAAGACGTGAGCGGTAGCGGGCCCAATGGACGAATAATCCGTCGTGACATCGAAAAGGCCGGGGCCGGGGCCAGAGCAGCGTCTGCCCAGGCTCCGTCGACGGGTTCTGCGTCAGCTACTGCCCCTGCGGCAACGGGTAAGTCGGTTGCATCGGCACCAACAGCCGGCGGGTCCGGTATGGTCATCGAGGGTGACCACAAGGACGTTGCGCTTACGCAGATGCGCAAGACGATCGCTCGCAGATTGGCAGAATCAATTGGCCCCATCCCGACCTTTTATCTCACCGCCGAGATCGACATGACGAAGGTGGGTGAACTTCGCGAGCAGATGTCGGCAGCGGGTGACGAGTGGAGAGTATCGATCAACGATATTGTCATCAAGGCTGTGGCGATCGCGCTCGTCCGACATCCAGAAGTGAATGCGCACTGGATGACGGATCATATTCGCCACTTTGCGAGCGCACATGTGGGTATGGCCGTTGCCACAGACGATGGCCTCATTGTACCGGTCATTCGCGACGCACAGGCGAAGGGCCTCGGAGAGATTGGCCGTGAGGCTCGCTCGCTCGCTAAGCGAGCGCGAGAACGCAAACTCACCCCGGACGAGTTCAGCGGTGGTACGTTCTCCGTATCAAATCTAGGTATGTTCGGAATCGATCAGTTCACGGCCATCATCAATCCGCCGGAAGCCGCTATTCTCGCCGTTGGTACGACAGAAACCAAACCGGTATATGAGAATGGTGAATTCGTTCCACGGCAGCGCATGAGTGTCACACTTAGCTGCGATCACCGTGTTATCGATGGTGCTGTTGGTGCACGTTTTCTACAAACACTCAAGCTGTTGCTGGAACGCCCCATGATGATGCTTTACTAACGGTTTGCGTCGGTATTGGCCGCGGTAGTGATGTGATTTCCGCTGTTGTGATAGCAGCAAAAACGCGCTTCGAAGTCAAGCGCGTTTTTGTTATTCTGTAGCGTCATCGAGCGTGATCAGGACGTACATCGTTCGTCAGGTGTGGAGACATTCGAGTCCACGAACTACACCCGAAAACGAACGCCATGCATCTGCCGTCACTTTCTTCGCCACTTCCGTCACGCATAGCACGCCGCGCATTATCCGGCGCATCAACCAGAGCTTGCTTCGAGACGATTGCGCGCAACAGTCCTCTTGCACTGGCCTGCGCAGTTCCGCGGCGTTCGAGCAACATAGTTCGCCGCGTTGGTACTGCGGTGCTGCTTGTTACCGTTGCAGTAA
>JBBSTN010000227.1:0-5948 GCA_038235845.1 Gemmatimonadales bacterium
AGATGCAGTGCTGGCCGACCAGACGTTTCAGACGCTGATGGGTGATGATGTCGAACCACGCCGCGCGTTCATCGAGAGCAACGCGCGTTTCGTCACCAATCTTGACGTCTGAGCGCTACGGTGTGTGAAACTGACCCTTCGATTCGCTTGAAAGCTGCCGTGAAAAATTCCAAGCGACGACAATTAGCACACCAAAGATGATCGTAAAAGCAAAATAGCAGATCGTTGTAACTGTCCACTCCATTCCACCGGTTGGTGACGGAGTCGTCAGATACATCAGCAGCGCGTAGAGCCCAATGAGTGGCAGTATCGCAGCTGCCACGGCGTAGCTGAGCAGTCTGGCATACTTCGGAGCTAACATCAGTACGAGGTCCATTTTCTGAGGATACGAAAGCAATCTTAGGGAGATAACCTAAATCTGGTAGGCACCATCGGGGAGTGCTCAGTCGGCACCGTATACTTCCACGCCAGCCTCGGTCACCCTGTGCGAGATCAATCGCAGTGGCGGTTCAGCTTCGTCCGAGATAGTAATCGCTCTTCGAAGAGTTGCCAGGCCATCGGCTATCCCCTGCGTAGAGCTGGCAAACACCGTGGCGAGCGGGTCGCCGGCCTTTACGCGGTCGCCCGGACGCGCGGTAATAACGAACCCCACTGCTGGGTCGATTTTATCCTCCATCCTGGTGCGGCCGCCTCCAAGAGAAGTAATGCCGCGGCCTATAGTCCGTGGTTCCACACCCGCTACGACTCCGCTTGCCGGCGAGAGGAAAATTTCCAACTCCTCCGCTTCGGGAAGAAGCGACGGGTCGTCAACAACATTCGGATTACCGCCCTGCGCGGCGATGATTTCCTGGAACTTGGCAGCCGCCTTTCCACTGGAGATCGAAATCTCCATTCGCCGCCGAGCTTCGTCCCGATCGCCGACAAGGCCCGAGAGCAGGAGCATTTCTGCGCCGAGCGCATAGGTCACACCCATCAAGTCGGACGGACCTTCCCCCCTTAGTGCCATAATAGACTCTTCTATCTCTAGCGAATTACCACAGGCGCGACCGAGTGGCCTGTCCATGGCGGTTATGAGTGCGACAACGGGACATCCATGATCGACTCCCAGTTCGATCATCGTCCGGGCCAATTCCAGGCCGCGGTCGAGCTCCGGCAGGAAAGCACCCGACCCATTCTTCACGTCCAGTACAAGGCCTGTCAGCCCTTCCGAAAGCTTCTTGGACATTATGCTCGCACTAATGAGCGGCACGCTCTCCACGGTGGCTGTGGCGTCCCTGAGGGAGTAAAGCCGTCGATCGGCTGGCGCGATTTCCCCGGTTTGCCCGAACATCGCGCAACCAATGCTTTCGACCAGCCTTGCTGCCTCGACGAGAGAGAGCCGAGTCTGAAAACCCGGAATGGACTCGAGTTTGTCGAGCGTGCCCCCGGTGTGGCCGAGCCCTCGACCCGACATCATCGGGACAGCAACGCCGAGTGACGCCATGAGTGGAGCGAGCACGATGGAGACTTTGTCGCCAACGCCGCCGGTGCTGTGCTTATCGATCCGGGGCGCCCGGATATGATCGAGGTCCAACGACTCTCCGCTCTTGAGCATCGCATCGGTTAAAGCAACGATTTCCTCCCTTGCGAGTCCGTTCAGGAAGATCGCCATGCTGAGCGCAGCCATCTGGTAATCCGGAACCTCGTCCCTGCCGTACTTTCTCATGAGCTCGACCCAATCAGAGGCGGCGATACGCTCTCCGTCACGCTTTCGCTCGATCAGTGTACGAACATCTATGGATGATCTCAGATTTTTCATGCTAAAGAGAATGATGGTGAAGGTCTTTCTTTCAGCTATGCTCCCAGTGTTCGCGATTGGAGCACAAAGCGCTTCGGCCCAAACTGGGGCGGCAGCGAGAATTGCGGCCGGAGATCGCGAGAATGTGTCGCGTGATCCCGCTGCTGCACTTTTTCAGTACGAGTCGGCACTTGAGCTGGAGCCCGCTAGCTATCCTGCGCTCTGGCGCGCCTCAAGGGAAGCAGTGGATCTGGGCGAGGTGGAGAAGACCAAGAGCAAGCGAGAGCAGTACTACCAGCACGCATCCGAGTATGCGCGAAGGGCGATCGCCGCCGATCCCGCCGGTGCGGAAGGCTACTTCGGGCTATCACGGGCACTTGGGAGGATTGCTCAGTCGGTTAGCCCGAAGGAGCGGGTAAAATATGCTGCCGATATTCGTAAGAACGCCCTGCGAACTCTTGAGATCGATCCATCGCATGCCGGTGCCATGCATGTGATGGGAGTGTGGAATGCGGAAGTGATGCGTCTCAACTCCTTTGCCCGCGTTTTTGCGAAGACGTTCGTGGGCGGAAAGGTGTTCGATACTGCGAGCTGGGCGGAAGCGACGCGATACATGGAAGCTTCTGTGAAGGCTGATCCGGCGAGGCTTGTCCATCACCTCGACCTGGCACGTATCTACCGTGACACGGACAGGCTCGCCGACGCACAACGACAATACGAGGCCGCCATTCGGCGTGTAGACATTGACGCGAATGACGACCTCTATCGGAATGACGCAGTGCGAGAGTTACGAGCCCTGCAGAAAAACAGATAGCTGATTCAATTGCGACCGCCTCAATTCAAATTTGAGGCAGGATATCGCTATCTCCAGCGCAAGCGCTTGCCGCTGCTTTCTACCATATCGGCGGCTTCGGACGCATACTTGCGGCCGCGCTTCATTCCACGCTTGAGCTGGCGCGAGGCTGATTTTCGTAAATCACGAGTGGAGTGGTCTGCGTCGTCCCACAAGTCGCCGACCATCTCTCCCGTCTGCGAATAGAAGCGCTCAGCGCCTTTTCTGAGCCTTTTGCGCGTCTGCTGACCGGAATCTGGAGCGAGAAGAAGCGCCGCGCCCGCGCCGACCAGAGCACCGAGGATCAATCCAACTCCAAATGCCCTGCTGTCCGCGCTGTCATCATTATCAAACATGCCGCCTCCCGCGCCTCTCAGCGCACAGTTGTCACTAGTTTTCTGAAATGAACGCCGCATCCAGATTCCCCACGCAATCAAACGAAGGAAATGCTGCTGCGGCGAGGGTTGCGCTGCTTCGCCAACAGCTCGAGCAGGCGCAGTACGAATATTACGTGCTTGACCAGCCAGCGATGGCAGATTCGGCCTACGATGAGCAGTTTCGAGAGCTTCAGCAACTGGAAGCAAGTTATCCCGAACTCAGCCGCCCGGACTCACCCACCATGCGTGTAGGCGCATTGGTGCAATCTGCGTTCCAGACGCATCGGCATCTCGCTCGAATGCTTTCACTGGACAACGCTTTTTCAGACTCGGAACTAGTCGCATTCGAAGAATCAATTACGAGAATCGCCGGGGAAGGCGCAATAAAGCAGGCGGGTGGATACACCGCAGAACTCAAAATCGACGGGGCTGCGGTTGCGCTCACTTACGAGAATGGACATCTAACGTTCGGAACCACTCGGGGCGACGGAACAAGCGGTGAAGATGTGACGAGCAACATCCGGACCATTCCATCCATCCCATTGCGGCTAAGGGGGGCGGCGCATCCTCCGGTGATGGAAATCCGTGGCGAGGTCTTCATGACATTCTCGGGCTTCGAAGTGCTGAATGAGGCTCGAGTGGCGGCTGGAGAGGCAGTCTTCGTCAACCCGCGCAACTCAGCAGCCGGGTCGTTGCGGCAGCTCGACCCCTCGCTGACGGCGGCTCGTCCTCTCAAGTTCTTTGGCTACTCCGCCATTCTGCCCAATGGAACGACGCCTGCCGCCTCTCAGTGGGCATTGCTGGAATTGCTGCAGGGCTGGGGAATTCCAGTGGCTCCTCATCGCGCGCATTTCGCGACGATTGCCGAGGCAGCGGCGTGGGCCTATACGCTGGAGCACGAGGGTCGTGCGACACTGGGTTTCGGCATTGACGGCGGGGTGGTAAAGGTCAACGACGTCCGGCTGCAGGAGGAGCTTGGAGTGCGAAACGACCGCACTCCTCGCTGGGCGATAGCGAGAAAGTTTGCGCCTGACATGGCGGTCACCAAACTCGAGCGCATCGAAGTGAATGTGGGGCGGACCGGCGTACTGACGCCGTACGCGGTACTTGCACCGGTCGAAGTGGGCGGAGCCACGGTAACGTTTGCTTCTCTGCACAACGCCGATCAGATCGCCCACAAGGATTTGCGGGCCGGCGACATGGTGCAGCTTGTACGCGCGGGCGACGTGATTCCCTACATACTTGGTCCGCTTCCGGAGCAGAGGACGGGCGCGGAGATCAGGTGGGAGATGCCGACAATCTGTCCACGATGCGACACTCCCACAGTAAAATACGGCGACGACGTTGCAACCTACTGTCCCAACGTGATGTGTCCTGGCCGACTGCTGGAAGGACTCGTGCATTTTGCGGGGCGGGAGGCGATGAACATCGATGGTCTTTCGTATGCCCGCATCCAGGGGCTGATGGAAGCAAATCTTGTTCACGACGCTGCAGACATTTTTGACATCACCTCGCCCCAACTCGTTGCGCTGGAAAGATTCGCGCAGAAGAGCGCGGACAATCTGGTCGAGGCAATAGCGTCCGCCCGAGAGCGTCCCCTCTCCCGTCTTCTATTCGGTCTTGGAATCCGGCATGTGGGTTCACAGGCGGCACAGCTGCTCGCACGAAATTTTGGTTCGATGAAGGCACTGCGTGAGGCTTCTCCAGAGGCGCTTGCAAACGTGCGGGGCATCGGCGACATCATTGCGACCTCAGTGTTCGACTTTTTCTCCAACCCGACGGCAACGCGTTTGGTGGAGAGACTTGAGGAGCGCGGGCTCACCATGACGGAGCCGAATTCGATTTCGTCGGGGGGCTCTCTTCAGGGCGCATTGATCGTGCTTACCGGCTCCCTTCCCACGCTTTCGAGGTCCGAGGCCACAGCGCTGATCGAGGATGCGGGTGGCCGGGTCGCCAGCGGTGTGTCCCGGAAAACAACGTTTGTCGTTGCGGGTGACGAAGCCGGCGGAAAGCTGGACAAAGCCAGGGAACTGGGCATCGAGGTGATCGGGGAGTCCGAGCTCCTGATTCGTGCGGCGGTGCAGTAGTCGCTCCGTCACGGAGGTGGCACGTTCTATCACAAGCAACGGGTAGTGTGAATGGTGAGACATATCGGCAGGAGTCTTGACGTGACGACGCTTTGAGGCGAGCGTCGTACCGACAATGACTGAACTCCCCAACGTCGCCACCGTCCAAGGCGCTCAGGACTCGAACATTCGCACCGTAGCGATTCCGGTGCAGTTTCTTTCCGCGCTTCAGCATTCTGCCCGTGATTCAGCAGTCGGATTCAATCTCGACAGCGTTCGCGATGCCGGCTATTACGCTGGCATCGCTCTTTTTGACTGGTTCGCCCGGTGGCTCAAGCTCCGTGGCCAAGCCGCACCAAACGCGATTTCGCATAGCCAATTTGTGCTAATGGTGAGCGAGTTCTTCGCCGAAACAGGTTGGGGCACGATCAGGTTCACGTCCATCAGTAAAGCTGTAATGGCGGTGGACGTCGATTCCTGGAGTGAGAAAGACTCTGTAGGCGAGGGATGCCCGGTTTCAACCGGTATCTTCTCTGGCTTTTTCGGCGAGATGGCGGGTGCGCCTATCTCGGTGCTGGAAGTGGAATGCGCGGATGCGCGGATTGGCCGCGCCCGTTTCCTTCTGGGCTCTGTCGACGTGCTGGCGTATGTACATGAGGCCATGACGCGTGGTATTCCGTACGATCGAGCGGCGACCAGCGCCTGAGGGGCGGCTGTAGCGCGAGTACTGATGCCGCTGCGTCAGGGCGGATTTCTTTTTTCCTCCAGTCATCAGCGCTCAGCTCTCAGCTCTCAGCGGCCAGCATAACATCCGCACCGCTGGCGTTCGTTTCTGACAGCCGACGCTGGCAGTAAAACCCCTCGCCATATCGGCTAACACCCGCCAATAACTGATG
>JBBSTN010000228.1:0-5934 GCA_038235845.1 Gemmatimonadales bacterium
ATTGGAGGATGGATGCATTATCGAAAGGACAAACGAAGTTTCATGTTCTTCGGGCCGCTGATATTCACTATGACTCTGGGTTTGATCTTCTACCTGAACTTCAGGTATGGTCATTCGCAGGCGCTTGACCTTGGCGAAACTGTCGATCGGGAGGTGCGAGACAGAGACTACTTCTTCCTCTGGAGTTTTTCGTCGCTCAGTGTCTGGGCGGCTCTTGGTCTCGTCTATCTGTGGGAGACTGTGGCCAGCCTGTTTGGCGCGGAGGAAGTGCGGATAGGCGGCGACTCCGTTCTAGAACCGCGACCGCGAAGCTTCATCCTGGCGTCGCCGTTGCTTCTGGTGGCCTTCATACCGATGGTGGGCAACTGGACACAGGCATCGCGGGCCAACCAGACCGATACAACCGACTTTGCGCGCGATCTGCTCAATTCTGTCGAGCCATACGGAATACTCATAACAGTTGGTGACAACGACACGTTCCCGCTCTGGTACGCACAGGAAGTGGAAGGAATACGTCGCGATGTCATCGTAGCCAATACTTCGCTGCTTAACACCGACTGGTATACGCGCCAGCTGATTCGCAGGCCGGTGTACGAGTACGACGCGATCAAAGGACCGGCAATCTACGCCGGGAAGACCTGGCCCAAGCCATCCGGTCCGCCGGTGAATCTCACATACGACCAGGCAGACGCGATACCGCTCATTGTACAGATTCCGCCCAACATGGCGTTCCAGAAAGATGCTATAGTTGCCGCGCCAAGGAGTCAGCAGTTGCAGCGCGCAGATCAGCTTGTGTATTTCATGATTCGTGATGCATGGCCTCAGCGGCCTATCTACTTCAGTCGAACGGCGGGTGGGTATCCCTACCAGCTCGGGCTTGAGCGCTACGTGATCACGCAGGGCATGGCCAAGAAGCTGGTCGACCATGAGATCGTGCCCAACGCCGACACACTTCTTATTCCGCAGGAAGGTTTTGTCGATGTTCAGAGATCGTACAAGCTCTGGACCGAAGTTTTCACGGCCAACAAATCGCTCGCGAAACGGGATGGTTGGGTTGACGATGCGTCGGTAGGTATCCCGGATCTGTATGTGATAACCGGAATCACGCTGGCGGAAGCGCTAGCGCAACAAGGAAGATTGCGCGAATCGAACGCCGTGTTCGAGGATTCGAAGGCTGTGGTGAAAGCCATGCGGCGGGAGCGTGTATTCCCGCTCGAGCAGGCCGGACCGCCGGGCTTTGGCGACACTGCCGCGAAGCAGCTTTTGCTTCCGCCGCCGGTAGCGCCAGTAACGTCACCACCGGTCGTACCGCCTAAGAGGTAACACGGGCGGCTACCCCGCAGTCATTAGATCAACTTACATTTCGCCGTCGTCGTAGTTGGGCGTGGTGGCAGAGCGGTTTAACGCAGCGGTCTTGAAAACCGCCGGGCCCGAAAGGGTCTCGTGAGTTCGAATCTCACCCACGCCGTTGCATCCTCACAGATGGAGGCATTGATGGTCACGACAGAAGAAATCAAAGTTACGGGCGGTAAGCTCAAGTCGAAGCTCAAGTCCCTGATTCGTGAAGGGAACGTTCGGCGAGTGGTGATCCGCAATTCGACGGGAAGAACTCTGCTGGACATGCCGCTCAATGCTGGCGTCGCCGGTGCGGTGTTGCTGCCGTTCTGGGTTGCGGTTGGCTCGATTCTCGCGCTCGCCAAGGATTTCACCATCGTGGTAGAACGCGACAGCGACAACGCCCTCAGCAAGATCGACTAGTCGACCGGTCTAACCGATTGGATTGTGGCGCACGCCGTGCGCTACAATCATAACAATCCCGCGATCGCAGTCTGCTCTTCATTTTCTTCGGGTAATCGTATGAATCGGTACACGTCAGTCGCCAACCTTCCGCGCTTGCTCGGCGCCTCCGTGATCACAGCTGTCGCATTCGCCGCCTGCTCCAGTGGGGAGAAGTCCGCAAGCGTCGACAGCGCAGCGACAAGCACAGCAACTGTTCAAGCGTGCGCGGGAGACAACGCCGGCCTGACGCTAGCGCCCGGGTTCTGCGCAGTTGCGTTCGCGGACACCCTTCGTGGCATCAGACATCTCGCGATTGCCGGCAACGGCGACGTCTATGCAGCACTTGAAGGAACGAACGCCAATCCGAATGCCAAGAAGCCCGGAGCGGCATTTATTGCCATGCGTGACACCAACGGTGACGGTGTCGGTGATGTGATCAAACGCATCGCCAGCATGGGAAACACGGGAATTGCGTTGTTCAATGGCTTTCTGTACGTCGACGAGGGTGAACAGATCGTCCGCTACGCTCGCAGCGATACGAGTCTGGCGCCGGAAGGCAAACGCGAAGTGGTGGTTTCCGGAATTCCCCTCTCACCAGGTCATCGCGCGCGAAACTTCGCCATCGCCTCCGATGGAGCTCTTTTTCTCAACGTCGGGTCGGCTACCAACAGCTGTCAAAAGAAAGACCGCGGCCTCGAATCTCCCGGGATCGACCCCTGCACCGAGTTGGAAACCCGCGCCGGCATCTGGAAGTTCGACGCGAACAAGACTGGCCAGCGATTCTCTGCCGCCGCCCGCTATGCGAGCGGATTGCGCAATGGAATGGGGCTCGCGTTTAGCGCCGATAGCCAGCTGTACGCAACGCAACACGGGCGGGACGGATTGCACGACAGTTGGCCGAACGTCTTCACCAGCACGCAGTATCAGGCTCAGAATCCTGCTGAAGAGCTGATGGTAGTGGCTGAAAACGATGATTTTGGCTGGCCGTACTGCTACTACTCGGCGGACGAGAAAAAACTCGTTGACGCACCGGAGTACGGCGGCGACGGTAAAAAGGCGGATCGGTGCAGCAGCAAAAAAGGACCCGTGGCGGCGCTCCCTGGGCACTGGGCACCCATGTCCCTGCTCTTTCACAGCGGAACCGGCAATTTTCCGGCGCGGTACAAGGATGGAGTTTTCATTGCGTTCCACGGTTCATGGAATCGCGCGCCCGAGCCGCAGGGAGGCTATAACGTGGTCTTCCAGCCCATGAGCGGAGGCTCGGCCACCGGCGATTATGAGGTCTTCGCCGACGGGTTCGCCGGTTTGCCAGCTACCGAAGTTCAACCTGGAGCGGCGAAGCATCGGCCGGTGGGGCTGGCGACGGGACCAGATGGAGCGCTTTACGTGTCAGACGACGCGGGCGGCAGGTTGTACAAGATCACGTACGAAGCGGGTAAGTAGCAGGGCGTTTACGGTCTGACACTTGAGGCTCGAGTGTCAGACGGGAGACTTGAGCGCGAGAGAAACAGCGGAGCCTTCCCGTCAATAGCTGACAGCCCCTCCAGCCGTGGGCGACAGCAACAGTCGTCGAGAGGAGAGAACGCTCGCTATTTTGCCGTTCGCATACATCTGCTGCGCCGCTCCCCTCACGACTCACAGCCGATGCTCACAGCTAAATGTCGCTCACGGCTCACGGCTCCCCCTTCAGACTCGAGTGTCAGACTAGAGTGTCAGACCTGAGAGTTGAGCGCGGAATTATTCTTATGGCAGACAGTTCCGCCGCCCAAGGCCCAACCAAGGCCGAACGAAAGTGGATCTCTGCCGCCAGGGAGCTACGATGAACCTTTCCACTATTCCCCACATGCGCCAATTCGCTACGACCGCGCTCCTGTTCGGCGCTCTGATTCCGTGGCAGGCCAGCGTTCCACATTTCACGCCACTACAACCAGAGCTTTTCGCCGCGGGCGGCACGCTTACGAATGCATTCGCCGACTTCGACAACGACGGCGATCTCGATCTGTTTGTCGGATTTAACGGCGCGCCCAACAGGCTGTATGAGAACTCTCGCGGCACGTTCCGCGATATCGCGAGTTCTGTGGGCATAGCGGATGCACGCGCAACACGAGCGTCCGCATGGAGTGACATCGATGGAGACGGCGACCCAGATCTGCTGATCGGATTTGCTCCCGGGCCAGCGTCGATACTAAAACTTTACCGAAACGATGGAGGTCGTTTTACTGATATCACAGTATTAAGCGGCCTGGTTGTCGATAGTGGTGCTGTGCGACAGCCAGTATTTATTGACCTGGACGGCGACGGAGATCGCGATCTGTTTGTCGCGTTTCGCGATCGGGCGAATAAGTTCTTTCGAAATGACGGCGGTGTGTTCACCGATGTCGCTGCAGAACTCGGATTGGCAGACACACGTAAAAGCGTCGGAGCGGTTTGGTTCGACTATCAGCAGGATGGCGATCTCGATTTGTATGTTGCCAATCAGGACGGCGATGCAAACGGATTCTTTCGCAACGATGGTGGTCGCTTTACCGACATTGCCGAGGAACTCGGACTCGCATGGGGAGGACGCAAGCAGGGCGTCGCGGCCGAAGGTACGGTTCGCCCATGCGTGGCTGATCTGAACAATGATGGAATTGCCGACATCGTGAATGCCAACTACGGAGCCAACGGTCTCTACCTCGGCAACGCCGACGGCACTTTTCGCGATGCAAGCGCGTCATCGGGAATTGCGATAGACAGTCATTTCGACACGTGCGCCAGCGCTGATGTCGATCACGACGGCCTGCTTGATCTCTACATAAACGGAACTGTATCCGCCACCGAGAGCTTTCGCGACTATCTGTTCGTACAGGCCGACAGCGGCTTTTCCGATCGAACGCCAGCGAATGTTCGTGCGTTGAATGCAAGTCATGGCGTTCAGTGGGCCGACGTAGATGGCGACGGCGCGCTCGATCTCGCATTGGCCGGATCACGTGCCGATGCGTCGCATCCCATTATGCGAAACGCAATGCCGGCTGGGGATGCGCGAAGATCGCTTCAGGTGAGAGTGCTCGATGCAACCGGAAAGTTTGGCGTCGCCGGTGCGGAGGTGCGAATATACGCGGCAGGAACGCGACGATTGATTGCCACGCGCTTCACAGATGCAGGAAGTGGCTACGACTCCCAGAGCGATATGCCAGTGCATTTCGGACTCAGGGACATGAGCACCGTGGATGTCGAAGTTGCCTTTCCAAACGGACGCGGGCGCGGAATGGTGACGCTGCGCGGAGTGTCGCCGAGCCAGTATGCAGGGCGCTGGCTATCAGTAAGGGCGGATCGTCGAGATAGTCGGCTAATTCGGCGCGTTTTTCGCTAAACGCTGACTTCTGCTGCGAGCATCGTTAGGCCCAGCGTAGTCGGGTGTTGCGTCGGAGGAGCTCCTCGTGCAATGGGATGCTGACGGTCTGCGCGCGTGGACTTCATCACGCAGACGTCGGTGATCGATCAGATCCTCACCCACCTCCGCACCCGCGCCAAGCGCCGGTCGGAGCCCGCCGTGCTATCTGCGGTTGATGCTCTGACTCCGCAGGAACGCGATCACGTCGCCACGCTGAGCAACATCCTTCACGTAGAACGGATGCGGCGATGTTGCTCCCCGCGCTGGATTGAGCAACTCGCTAAGTGTCGGTACCGAGTTGTCGTGCAGGAACGCCGGCTTGCGCGCCAGGTCGAGCAGCAAGGGTGCCGGCACCCCGCGTGGAAGACCACGTTCGCTGCCATCGGCGATGACCATCTTGTCGTCGAAGCTACCCGGCGAATTTCGAATCGGACTCATAGGCGGCTTCCGCTCTGCGAGGGTAACCGGAGCATACGCTGGCCATAGTTTTTCCATGGGTACCACGGCCATTCGCACGGGCTTGCTCTGATCCATGTTGTGGCAGCTCGTGCATCCCGTCTCGAAAACGCTCGCGCCTCGACGCACGGCCGCAGCATCGGTACGCTCGCCCGGAGGCGCGGGAAGGCTCTCGAGGTACGCTTTCATATCAAGGATCTTCTTGCGGTCCGCCTGCCGGCCAACCGGTGTATCGCGGTGTCCAACCTTATGGCCCAGCGTCGCATTCACGAACGGATAGCCGGTCACACCCGTTTCCTTGAGGATCGCAACGTAGTTGTCGTGCA
>JBBSTN010000229.1:0-5926 GCA_038235845.1 Gemmatimonadales bacterium
CCCGGGTACTATCTGAAGGCATCAGCGAAGACTACCGGCGCCAACCCTGGTCGGCCAATGTCACCAGAGGAGGTTAACGCCGTAGTGTTGGAGCTGGCGCTGAACCCGGCGTTCTATGCCTTGGGCTGGGTAGGGACAAATATCGCGCGCGGCACGGTTTTCGCGGCAGATATCTGTGCCGCTGGGCACTAAAGCAGATGTTGTTGCTAGCAGGCGCTACTTGCCGTCACATGGATGGTTGCGTTACTGTTTTTTAGGCCAGCAGGATTCGGCTTTCACGCTAAGCGAGGGCGGACATGAGTATTACGGTCGAAATTTAACGTCTAGGACCCGCCAACTACCAGTCTCCGATGCAGGGACGTGGTCCTTATCAAGGTGCTGCATCGTGGAGCCACTATAATAGACTCAGCAATTGTTTGGCATGGTGCCAATTCCTCCACCTGTTGCTCTGGCGCAACCGGTGGAGGCGTTTAGTGGGATGAGCGTAGGCGCGTACAGCCGATCCCGGGGGTGGTCTTCACCCTAGCTCGGAGACAGCACCGTGCGCCGCTACATTCGGGCCACGTGCTCGCCTTAGGTTACTAACTGCACATTAAGCAGATTCAGCACATGCTCGATGCGGCAGAATACGCTGGTGCTCGCAGATCCGTAGAAGTGCAGACCCACCACCATGCCACGGTTGTTCAGCACAATACTTCCGCTGTCGCCACCATCGGTGAATCGAGTGCATAACACCACAAATCGGAAACCTGCTCGGCCCATGGTGCCATTCGGTTTCGGATAGGCGCCATTGAAATGAAAGTTTGTGTCTTTGACGACGCCGTACGTACGTCCCGTTGTGCGACCCACCTTGGTTACTGGCATCTCGCGCACTATTCGAGGGTCCCATCCCGCCGGTGGGGCCCCCACGCTGGCCAAGTTCGGCGAAACCAACTTCGAGTCCACCCGCGCCAGCGCCGCGTCAATTACGTTGTCGAACCCGGTATTCGAATACACAATCGGTTCCCACCTCGCGAGCGCCCCAATCACCGCCTGAGGCACATACCCACCGTCTGGGCCCGCCGGCTGCATAACGTGCGCGCCCTCACCGGCGCCACGGGCCGCTAGCACGTGATAGTTGCTCAGTGCATAGAGTAGCATCGGATCGCTTGCGTCACGCACCAAACAGCCGCCTGTGCCCGGCGGACCGCCTTCGGTACCGATACTGACTCCCGGAATGGCAGGACGTACGCGCCCCGTGTAGCTCTGCGGGCCAAGCGTTCCAATGGCTTCTACATCTGTCGGCACGAGCCCGCGAACGCCCGGAACCTCCACAAATGGCGGGACGGGCAGCGGTAGCGCACTGGGCTCGAGCTTGGTCGCGACGTACACCTTAAGCGCCAGCTCGCCTGTTGGTCTTCCGCCAACATTTTTTTCTGCGATGCCAAACCCCTGAATCCCCGGCATTTGCGTCCAAGCCGGCGGCGTGAGCACCTCCGGGGCATCCGGTACGTGACGCGCCTTCGCTCGCGTAACCTCGGGACCGGCGGAGTTCAGTTCGGCAGGCTCGCTCGTGTTTGGGGGTGCCGGCTGGCCGGTCACAAGGGCCAGCGCGGCGAGCAGTCGACGTGGGGGATCCTTGCGCGGGCGCGCTTGACGCGGCATAAGAGCCTCGGAATTGGCGGTGAGACAACACGGTACTGCAGCGGACGTAGCTACTTCGCTTTGGCCTCAATCTGAAGGGGCTGTCCTGCTTCCGGTTTGCCACCACCTGCGGCTGGCACCTCAGCCCGGATGCGATGCGGGCCAGTGGTTGTCACCGTCACCTCTACTGTCGCTTTACCTTGGTCATCGGTGGTGGCATCAGTTGACGACAGGGTGACGTCTTGGTCCGGCGTCTTGTCGGATTTGTCTTCCACCACCCATTTGATCGCCAGATTCTTCGCCAGCTCTCCCTTCGCATCCGCGATAGTCACGGTGACGCGCACCGGAACATTCAGTGCGACGGACGGAAGCGCATCATAGCTGAACGAGTGCACGGGCGTGGATCCGCTGACTCGGGGTCGGTATTCGCGCTGTTTGGTGGCGCTGACTTCTGTGCGGCGAATGGTTTGGCCAATGCTTCGCTGACGCTCCCGATGAACGCATACGAGAGGCCAAAAAACCATCCCGCCTGTGTGCGGGTTCCGGCGTTAGCCAATACGTTAGCATCTTTGACGATGCCGTTCAGTTCCACCCCAGCAGGCATACTTTTCACCGATCCGAGCAAGTAGCCGGCGCTCAGGAACCCCTTGTCGCCAAGCCGCCAGGAGGGTCCGGCATAATAGGTCGCCGTTCCCCCCGTCTCCAATCCCAAACCAAAACTGAGGGCTGCATCTGGCAGGCGTGTGTGCCAAAGATGGACGAAGGAGCCCATACCGCGAGTCATTTTGTCGCGACGCGAGTCCTGCTCGATCAACCGCGTCTGCGTCGTTGCGGTTCCCCCAGGGGCTGTCGCGGGAACCTCTTCCTCCTTTAAGGCAAACGGTGGGTCCACCAAACTGGAGAAGGTAAATCCTCCGGCGAACGCCACTTTAGTTTCCGCCGTTTCGACGTCGATCCGCAGCGTGGCCGCAGCGAGCTTGGTCGCGTTAAGTCCGTCCAAGGCGCGCGGACGAATCTCCACGATGTAGCCGCCGAACTGCCGGTCATGTACTTGCCACAAGGTCTTCGTTTCCCGTTCACTTGCCCGTTGGGCGCCGTTGTTTTCGGATACCGGCAACTTCCACCCCGAGACGACGTACTCGAAATTCTTCGGTTCCGTATTGGTGATGACAATGTTGAAGCTCTCACCGTGCCGAAACGTGCGCCGGAAGGTCCCCGTGCAGGCGGACGCGCCCGCAGGCAGATCCGCTTTGCAGAGCTCATGGTTGAAAATCACGGTACCCCGGCCGGCGCGAATGCTGTTCACGACATCCTTCGTGGTGGGCTGCCCCAATGCATCGGTCGCGGGCGCTTTAACGCGCGAGGATGCGCTTGCGCAACCTGCCACGAGCCACCATGCTCCCACTGTCGCCCGCCAGTTGCCGCGCGTGTGCCGCCATAGACTGTTGTGCGTTGACATTGTGCTCGTCGAAAGGGTGGAGTCGCGGCGCAATTATATTGCACGCTTACCCGTGCTGCAAGAGCGACCCGCTGATACAAAATCTAAATTTCTGTCGGGCGTTCACACGTCGCATTAGGCTTGCTAACCGCCTCTGCGCCCCACTCTCTACGGACACTTACCGGGGTCTTGGGGCCGCGTCGCCTCGCACGTCTCTTCCCCCCGCGCTGTCGACTAAAGACGAGGGGGTCGCTGTCGACCTCGCAGGGACTGTGGGAGGCCGCAGTCCGCGGAACCAGCGGCGAAGTGGGGGATAAACGTCAAGGACCTCCGCGCCATGGTTATCGTGGCTGATTAGGGCCAACCGCTGCTCACCCCACCACTGGATGACATGCTTGACGACCGGCTCGCCAACGCCGAGCGCCTTCGCAATGCGGTCGCTTCGCCGCATGTTGCGGTTGATGACTGCGGCAGCGATCCGCCGGCGCACATCCTCGTAGTCAGGCACCAGTGCACCAATCACGATCTCGATGCCAGCGGTCGTTAGTTCAAACACAAGCGGATAGGGATTCCCGAGCCGATTGTTCGCGTTGATAAATTCGGACTCCACAGCACATTTAGCGCGTCACGAAGCGCCTCACGGCCCACGTCATCCTCCTTCATCCGCGCGGCGAACGGCTCAAACTCGAGCGGGTTGTCTCCGGGGGTCTGCGGGACGGGCGAGAGGCGAGTCGCCTCGCGGAGCACGAGCAGGTCAGCGGTAGTGACGTCAGGGGGCACCCCGTCCGCCCGGAGTTCGGCGCGGCGCATCATGCCGCATGCCCCCAACACAACAGGCGTTCGATCCAGAGCGCAGACGCAGGTGACTGGCTCGTGCGGACGAACTCGAAGACCGCGCGCCACGATGGCGACGCGTTTTAGCGTTCCTCGACGCGCCGGGCGAAGCACGAGCAGGACAGCCGAGAGCTGCGCCGTCCGCGATTTGTGAATTCGCCCGCGATACTGACGCCGCGACGGATGACGTCGGCCGCAATCATGGCACGGACATGGAGACGCGACCTCCTACCTAATGCGTATATTTCCGCTCCGCCAACAACCCCACCGGAGCCGAGTTTTTGACCGACAAGCAGCCGAGCCTTTTCGAACTGGGAACCCAAAGCGCGCGGCAACGTCTTAGGCACCCTGAAGATGCCGCCGCGCTTTTGGCGTTGTCGGAAATGGTCGGAGTGGGTCGGGTGTCAATTCGAGCGCTATATGATCACTTCGCGTGCCTAACCGACGTGTGGAGTGCCCCAGTTGAGGAACTGACATACGTCTTGCACAACGCGAAGAATCGGAAAGCGACGTTTGCTGCGAGCGAAATCCACAAGTCCCGTGATGAACTGATGGAATACGCCGACCGACTTCTTCGCCAGTTTGCGAAGCAACGGATTTCGGTCATGTTCGACTCTGATGCCGATTACCCCGTTCGCCTGAGGAACGCGAACAGACCGCGTTGGTTGTTCGTGCAAGGGCAGCGCGCATTGCTCAACCGTCAGAGTTCGGTGGCGATTGTTGGCACGCGCCTGCCGACCGAGGAAGGACTGCAGACGGCCCGACGAGCCACGGAGATTCTTACGAATCTCGGCTTTGTCATTGTGTCCGGATTGGCCGACGGCATCGATACGGAAGTGCATCGTGTGGTGGTGGAATCGGGTGCCGAGACCATCGCCGTGTTGGGAAACGGCTTGAATGTCGAGTTTCCCGCTGGCAGTGCAGGATTGCGCCGCAAGATCGTGCGGAGTGGAGGCGCAATCATTACGGAATATCTCTGGAATGAACGGTACTCGAAGAGCACCTTTGTCGAGCGCAATCGCATTCAAGCAGGCATCAGCGGTGCGGTGCTCCCCATTCAATGCAAAGTCAAAAGCGGAACCGCACACACCATCCGCTTTGCAACAGAGTTGCGTCGTTTGCTGTTCGGTGTAGCGCTCGGCCGGTGGAAGTCCACAATTGAAAACGAAGTATTTGAGGTCTTAGCACAAACGAATTCTCCGATTTTTGATATTGCCTCAGGCGATGGCGTGCGGAGCATGGTGAACTTCTTGAGTTCCATCACCACGGATCTGTCGCCGCCACACATGGGCGACGACACGCGTATGGAGTTCATATACAACGATGCGATTCAGGAACTCCGGGCGATCATTTTTCGGCGGAAACCCGAAGGGGCCGAAGCGCAGTGGCTCGTGGATCAGTTCATGAAGATGCTGACCGCGGCGTCGGAGAAACCATGAGCATCAAGGTCGCCATCGTTGATCTGTCCGATACCATGGTCTCAAAACAGGGCGTGGTGGTGGAAGGTATCCCGGAAATGTTGGATGCTTTACGCACTATGGGGCTCAAGATCGTAGTGTCATCGAACGATTCAGAGGCGAAAGTTCGGCGAACCTTGCGCGATTCTGGTCTGTCGGCTGACTTCGTTGCGGCTCGAGATAGCGTCGGCATGAAAGGCACAAGCAAATACTGCCCACAGATTGCCGCGCAGTTCGGTTGCGACGCATGCGAAATGGTTTATGTGGGCGATAACGATGACACCGATTTTCGCTCATGCGTCAACTCAAGTGTCATGTACCTGTCAGCACGATGGGCCGATCCAAGTGCGAAATACGGCATTCCCGCTAGCAACCCAGACAGCGTTCGACGTTTCGTTGCGCGACATTTGATGGAAGCGCCTGATTGGTATTGGCAGATGGAAACTCTCGACAGCACGAATCGACCGATTGATGCGCGCAGCTTGGTTCCAAAGCAGCCCAAGGACGTCGACGCACTTAAGCGCGATTATAAAGTCGTAGTCAATTCTGTCGATTACTTTCGCTTCTTGTTTCG
>JBBSTN010000230.1:0-5919 GCA_038235845.1 Gemmatimonadales bacterium
AGCGGCTCACTGTTCGTTGGGAACAACGAGAATTATTGAGTAAAAGAAGCGGGCCTCGCGACGGTTAATTCGTGAGGCCCGCTCTTTTTTCTGCCCGTTGAGCCTGACAGGATGTCAGGCCAAACTCAGGCGGCTGACTGTCGTCGAAGGGCTGCCTGCACCTTGACGCGGTTGTCCTTTATCTGCTCTGACTCCCTCAGATTCTGGAGATAGCGTTGCACGCGAAGCTGACGGAGTGACTGCTCAAGCTGCGCCTTCTGCTGCGCTTTCTGCCCCTCGAATGCCGTTTTGCTGGCCTCGGTGCGCGAGTCTACTCGCAATACGGCGAGTCCGTCTGCGGTCTTGAATCCTCCGCCCACTTCCCCGATTGGCAACGTGAAAGAAGCCCCAACTGCCGGACTGAATTGACCAAGCTGCGGCACTCCATCCAGACGAGTGAACGGCTCTGACTTCTCTACCGTCATCGACTTCGCGGCGGCAGCAGCTTCAAGCGAACTGCTGCGCGCAGCGGAAACGATCTCCTGCGCCATAGGCCGCAAATTCTCGACCCTCTTCTCTCGCGTTAACCGGCGAACGATCTCGCTTTTCACTTCGGCTTGCGGCTGAAGGCCACCAGGGAAAAGCGAATCAAGTCGCGCCAGATAGTAGGCGTCGGGAGAATCGAACAGATCGCTTGTTTCGCCAACGGTTGGGCCTGAAAATGACCATGCACTTACGCTGGGAATACTGCGACCTCCAAACGTGAGGGGTTCCTTGTCGATTACCACCGCCGACGTCGGAGTAATACCGAGTTCCCTGGCTGCCTCGTCAAACTTTTTCGGGTCTTCCGAACTCCCAGCCGTGATGGCGAGAGAGTCGGCGCGACGATCGGTAAGTGTGGCAGAGGAGTCGCTCTGATTGACTGGAATAAGGATGTGATGAACAGATGCGCTATCACCCTTGCGCGCGTCTACCCGAATCACGTGCCATCCAAAGCTGGTCTTGACGGGCTGAGACAGTTCGCCAACTTTGAGCGAGCGAACAGCGGCAGCGAACGGCGGTACGTACCTGTCGATCGTGGTGTTACCGAGGTCTCCACCCTGCGCGCCAGATAGACTGTCTGCCGACTCGCGCATTGCCACGTCTTCAAACTTGGCGCCATTCTCTATCTCGCTTCGGACGCGTTCGGCGCGCGCCAGTGCTGCTGCCGAATCAGCCTGGCTTACCACCCTCGGGATGGAGAGCAGTGAAACGACCGCGCGGGCGGGGCGCTCGAACGTCTTCTTGTTCGCCTCGTAAAAAGCGGAAACCTCTGAATCGGAAATGTTGACCGTTGTGTCGGAAAGCAACTCAGTTCGCAGTGAGACAAAGCTGACGGTGGCGGTGTCATGGCGGTCCTTATACTCCTGCCACAATCGACTGTCGGAGACGTAAACGTCGGACGCGATTTGCTCAAAGAGCTTCTGCTTGGGTATCTCGGCTCGGTAATACAGCTCGAGCCCGGCCAGCATTCCGGATTGCCGGGCCTGTGAACTCGACAGGAGCCGCTGGTACTTCTGGATGTCGAAACGACCGTCAGTTTGCAGGTCTGGGGACTGCAGCGCCTGCGGTGGTGGCGCTACTCGTGCCGCTTCGAGGATTTCGTCGTCTGTAACGGTGATGCCTCGACGCTTGTACTCCTGCCGCAGTAAAACCTCGTTCACGAGATCGTTGAATGCGTTGTCTTCGAGACTTCGACGTTCGTCCAAAGTGACACCACGGCCCAGCCGCTGCTGCTCCTGCTGTTCGAGAGCATTGACGGAGTTTTGCCACGTGGTGTACAGGATGTCCTCACCGTTTACACTCGCCACCGCGGTGTTGGGGGTGACTGGAGCCCGCCCGGAGAGTCCGGACGATTCCAGAAACAGAAAACCGCCAACGAACGCCACTATCAGGACTATCCAGATGTATTTCGCGGCGCTCCGCATGGATTGCAGCACGGGGCGTAACTCCTTCTATCGAGAAATGCTGAGGGATATAAAGACTGCGCTGTCGAGCGCTGCTTTAATTTCTATTTGCGTAGAATCACGAAAGTTAGCAGCCGCCGTTTGTTATTTGCAAGAGAGAACGAATCATCCGTCAAAGCACGCTTATTTGACTTCACCGAACGAGAGAGCATAACTTGGCGCGTCATAGTCGCTGCCGAGGACAACTTCGGCAATACAACCTGAGGACATTCGAAGGATGAGCACAGCAGCCCGGATCGACGAACTCCGGAAACGTTTCGACGAAAATCCGCGCCGCTTCTTCGCGCCTCTTGCCAACGAATATCGCAAGGCCGGCGAGGTCGCGCAGGCTATCGCGCTATGCAGGGAGTTCCTCCCTAATCAACCGGGCCACATGAGCGGCCACATCGTTTACGGCCAGGCTTTATACGAGTCGGGAGAGTTGGAGCAGGCCAGGGCGGTTTTTGGCAGTGCTCTCACCCTCGACCCCGAAAACCTGATTGCGCTGCAACACCTCGGCGACATCGCCAAGGCGCTTGGAGAGGGCGCTGTAGCCCGTCGATGGTACGAGAGGGTGCTGGATGCCGACCCGCGCAATAATGACATTGCCGCTCAGCTGGCGGAGCTCGCGGCGAATGCGGCGAATGCGGCGAATGCGGCGAATGCGGCGAATGCGAGCGTCGAGGATCGCGCATCCCAAAACGATCTGGACGCCTCTGCGCACCAGGCGGTCGCGTCGGGCGGTGAAATTGCCAGGCCAGACACTATTGGCGAGCGGAATCCTTTGAACGCGCAGGCGGGCCCGGGCCAGCCCGATCCGGAGCTTCACGCGGTGGATTTTGACACCGTCAATGAGAGCATCGCACAGCTTTCGCCGCTCGATCCAGACGCCATAGATTCGCTTGAGCACGTCGCCGCCGAGCCCCAGGTGGAAGCTGCTGGATCGGAGGAGTGGGAAGAGTCGGAGGAGGCCCACGCACCGCGCCATTCGAGTGAGTCACAGCATGCGAAGGATTCAGCCGAGTCTCACGATTACGCGGATTCCGCGGATTCGCGGATCGATCTTGAGCCAGAGATGCTTAATTGGCAGTCGGCGGGAATGGATGTCGAAGTCCTTGAAGCCCTTCAAGACGACGGGCATCGGCCGTTGGCCATCGAGGAAGAGGTTGTTCAAGGCATTGCCGAGGCGGACGTCCTGGAACTGGATGGACACTGGACGGAGCGCGAGGCGAATTTGGACGCGTTCTCTGGCGATGTCCTCGATCACCTGGACGGTGTAGGTGTTACGGATTCGGCTGCAGAATTCGAGGACGGCATGCTGGCGCCGGTGTGGCCCGATACATCCGATCTGGTTGCCAGGCTCCTCACTCCGCGCGACAGTACTCCGATCGCATCGCCAGCTGTTGCCGAGGTGGCTAGCGTGGAGACCCTGGACGCATTCGGCAGAGAGTGGAAAGAGGAAGGCCCCGTGGCCCAGCCACCACTTTCGGCCATGGAGTCAGGGCCGAGCAGTGCGATTGCAGACGACGTTTTAGCAGATGTGGAAGAAAACGACGTAATCTCGGAATGGGCGTCCGAATCGGCATCGGAAGTGGTATCCGAGTCGGCACCAGAAGTGGTTCCCGAATCGGCATCCAAGTCCGGATCTGAATGGACGTCCCATTCAGGATACGCAGAGACGCCTTATGAGGCCTTCGAGGATGACGTAGAGGAGGTACTCGTTTTGGCAGCAGCCGAGGACCGAGCCGTCTCGGATTCAGCCGTCGGGGAGGAAGCCGTCGGAGAGGCCATCGGCGAGTATGAGTCGACTCAGCTTGATTCGATCTATTCGCGGCGGGCGAACTATGACCGCGCCGACAGTGTCGAGTCGAGCGCCGACCGTGTGGAGTCGAGCGCCGCCAGTGTCGAGACCACCGCCGAAAACCACAGCGACGGGATTGCGGCGGATACCGACGGCACATCCGAGTCCGATACGGGCCAGCTAGCAGGCGTGGACGATTCTGACAAAGCCTTCTCTTCATACGACAGCGGGGAAGCCCAGGACGAGCTTGGTATGTCCGTTGAAGACATGAGCGCCCTCGACGTCGCAGACGAGGAAGATAAGGTCGTCGACCGGGACTCATTGTCCTGGCTCACGAACAACGACGACGCATACACGAGCGACGCATATACGAGCGACGCATCTGTAGGTCGCGAAGACGATGTGAGCGAAAGTCGGGAATGGGATGCAGCAGCCCGCCATGACGCTGTCGAGAATTCCGAAAGCGCAGCTGACATGAGCGTCATGGATAGCGTTCCGGCCGGCCGGAACATCCTCACTCCCGCGACGGTAAATGCCGCCCCGGCATTCGTTACGGAAACGATGGGTGAGCTGCTGGTTTCGCAGGGGTTCGTATCTCGCGCAGCGGAGGTTTACGAAGAACTTGTTCGTCGACAGCCCTACGATCCGGTCCTTACCTCACGTCTTGCAGAACTCCGGGAGATGATTGCGACCACTGCCGAGTCGGAGCCGCAGCACACCACGGATGCGTACGACCAGGACAGCGAGGTCACTACCGGCGGAGATGCACCGTCAGCTTCCGACGCAGTTTCGGACATGCATCCGCAAAAAAACGCACGAGACGAAGTTGTTTCGCATGATGGCGTCGCCGCCGACGAGCGCACAAGCGAGCACGCAATCGCATTCGACGACGAGCCACAGCTGTTGGCTCGAGAGGTATTCGCCGAGCTTGCCGCGTATCGGGTACCACGACGAACGCCGATGAATGCGATGTTTGCGATCGCGGAAGTTGAACCATCTGAGGACCTCCGCGCAGATCACGCAGATCACCCAGATGCCGCGGATGACAGCACAGACGGTTTGGAATCGCTCTTTGGAAGAACGACGGCGTTCCAGAACAGCTCCGATGACGTCGCGGCTCGTGCTCTCGCCGACGCTTTTGCTCCCATCTCGCAGGAAGAAATGTCATCCGGCGCCACATTTGAGATGGAGCCTGCCGAGCCCGAGATTTTCGAGCAGGCGAAGCCGACATACGAGCCACCCGTGGTACGCAACGAGGCCGACTTCTCCTTCGATCGTTTCTTTCCTGATCCTGCGATGACGTCAGCGTCGAATACTTCGAATGTTCAACAGTCTTCATACGACGACGCCTCAGTCGGCGCATCAGGCGCGGCGTCGGCCGGCGTGACGTCGCAAGATGATGAATCAACGACAGCTGAATCCGGACGGGACGCGCAATCGGTATCCGACAACCCCGAGAGCGCGGAAGACATGGCTGAGTTCTCGGCTTGGCTCAGAGGGCTCGGAAACTCTTGAAGATCGCAATTCTGAACGGCCCGAATCTCAACCTGTTGGGTGTACGCGAGCCAGCCCGATACGGCAGCATGTCGCTGCCGGAACTGGAGGTCGCGCTGAGGGAGGTCGCAACAACACTCGATGTCGAACTCGTAACCGCGCAATCAAACGCCGAGGGTGCACTCATCGATCACATTCACGGGTGGCGTGGAGACGTGGACGGTGTCGTGATAAATGCCGGAGCTTATTCACATTCGAGTCTGGCGATCAGGGATGCGTTTGCTTCCGTCAGCATTCCGTATGTGGAGGTTCACATCTCGAACATCTACGCTCGCGAACCTGAGCGCCGGCACTCGATGTTGTCGAGCGAAGCTATTGGACTTGTGTGCGGACTAGGCACATACGGATATGAATTGGCGCTTCGCGGATTGGTCGCGACGTTGCGCAGGAGCGGTGTCACTCCCTAGCGTTCCGGATGCCCACAATCGACACGCGCATCAACGCTCTCCGCGATACTTTGGCGCGCGTTGACATGGACGGTCTGCTCGTTAGCAGCTTGCCTAATATCAGATACTTGAGTGGTTTCTCCGGTAGCAACGCACTCCTGCTGATTACGGCGCGCGACTCAGTGCTGTTCACCGACTTCCGCTATGCCACCCA
>JBBSTN010000231.1:0-5918 GCA_038235845.1 Gemmatimonadales bacterium
GTCAATTCGGCCTCCCGCCTCTCCGGATGATGATGGCGATCTCGAGATACCGACCTTCATTCGGAGACAGATGGATTGATGAATTCACGGGTCACCCTGGTCGTTGCCGCCGTGAGCCTCGTATTCGGGGCAATGGTGGCAAACTTCGTAAGTCCAGTCGCCTCGCGCCCTGCGGCTGACGTGCTCCGGTCCGGTACGTCGCACGCGTCTCCAGTGCTCAAGCTGGCAAGCTGGCAAACAAAGGTTGACACCGTGAAGGAGGGCGATTTGCTGGTCACCGTGCTTCAAAACGCCGGCGTGGATGGCGACGACGCCGCGCTGGCGGTCAGGAGCGCGACCTCGATAGACCCACGCAAAATTCAGCCTGGGATGACGGTGACAACCCGTTTCCACGTCGATTCGGGCACATCGGATATCAGACTCCAGGTGGGCGAGGACCGTGTGATAAGGCTTCGTCGCGACGCGTCAGCCTTGTCCAGCGGCGGCGAAATAGCGTGGATCGAAAGTGAAGAGATATTGCCATGGACGACCGACACAGTGGTGGTGAGCGGCGTCATCACATCGACACTCACGGACGCGCTCGAACGGGGCGGGGATGCATTCCCAGTCAGACTGCGCGACGACGTTGCCTACGCGCTGGCAGACATCCTGGAGTACAAGGTCGACCTGAGCCGCGATCTCAGGGTCAACGATTCGGTGCAAGTCCTCGTGGAGAAGCTCAGCGCTCCCACTGGCGCCGTTCGTGCGGGAAATATTTTGGCGGCACGGCTCACGATTGGCGGCAAAAGGGTGGAAACCGTGCGCTTCGATCAGGGCACCAAAGCCTCGTCAGCCGCCTATTTTGACGGCGATGGTTCGACCATGCGAGCTGCGTTCCTCAAGGCGCCACTAGCCTTTCGCCGCATCTCGAGTGTCTTCGGATTGAGGAAGCATCCGATTCTCGGCGTCTGGCGCGCGCATCAGGGCACCGATTACTCGGCCTCGGCCGGAACTCCGATTCGCGCACTGGGTGCTGGCACCGTCATCTTCGCAGGGTGGAAAGGCGGCTACGGCCGCGTTGTGGAAATCAGACATCGAAACGGGTACGTGACACGCTACGGCCACATGAGCGGCTTTGCATCAGGAATCAAGCGGGGAGCCAGTGTCGACATTTCCAGGACCATTGGCTTCGTTGGAGCGAGTGGCCTTGCAACTGCACCGCATCTGCACTTCGAAGTGCTTATTGGCGGCGTGCATCGCGACCCTCGAGTTGCCCTCAAGAATGTGAGTGGTGAATCGCTGGCTTCGCCTCAGCTCGCGAAATTCAAGGTGAGAAGGGATTTGCTGTTCTCACTCATGGATCGCGAGATTGCAACAGGTGTCTCCACACACGCACTCGCCAATAGCGGCTCATCGACACAGCGACTGGCCAACATGCGAATTGGGAACGCTGGCGAATAAAGAGAGCGCTTCCCGAGAATAAAGAGGCGAATAAGGATAGAAATTCGCCGACGCCGTTTACAACTGCCGCGTCGTCCGCAACGTTTCGCTCGTGATTCGCTGGACTCTCGCTCTCCTCGCTGGCGCTGTCGTCGCATGGTTCGCCTACGGGCGCGCTAGCACTGCATCCCGCTTATACCGCAACGCCCTCGCAGCCCTTCGCTGCCTGGCGGTTGTCTTGCTTGCTGCCCTGCTTCTTGGCGCACCCTCCGCTCCAGCGCGTCCCGCTTCGGCAATGCTCGCCCTGGACGCCTCGCAGTCATGGCTACGCTCGTCGGGCTTGCCGAGTGAAGCTCAGTCCGCGGCGTTTGTCCGCTCTTTTGTTGATAGCCTCAGGGGCCCGACCACCGACCTCATACTCGTTGGAGATTCGATTCGGGAGCTCGACGTCGACGAGCTTCTGGCCTTTACACCATCAGATGCCTCGTCACGCGTTCGACCGGCAGTAGATCGTGCCGCAGCCCTGGGTCGCCCTCTGCTTCTTATCACCGACGGCGAGATTGAGGATCCGGAGGCGCTCGCCGATGCGCCCGCCGGGTCGAGCGTCCACATTCCCGTGCATCCGGAACTCGCCGATATCGCCATTGTCGAGCTCCTGCTCGCCGCCAACGCTACTGGGGGAGATACACTTCAGGCGACTGCGCTCGTATCGGCGGGTGGCGCAGGAGCGGCCGCGGGTTCGGTGCGTCTGCTTCTAGACGGCAGACCGGTGGCAAACGCTTCGGTCGCGAACCTCGCTCCCTACGCTTCCACTCGTGTGTCGCTCCCCCTCATCGTGCCGAGGGGCTCACGGATTTCTATCGTTACTGCCGTCGTGAGCAGCAGTGGAGATCGACAGGCTCGCAATGACACGCTTACAACAGTATTGGAGGTCGGCGATCGTCCCCCCGCTGTCTTCGTGTCGACCGCGCCCGATCTCGACGTGAGGGAGGCGCTCCGGCTACTTCGCGGCGCCTTGTCACTTCCCACCCGAGCCTATCTGAGGCTCGCGCCCGGAACATGGCGCGAGGAAGGTTCGCTCGCACCGATCGCGGAGTCCGAGGTGAGGGCACGTGCGGCCGCGGCACGGCTGCTTATTTTGCACGGGGATACATCGTTTATAGCCAGGAGCCGCGGCGCCCGGGCACTCTGGAGCCCGGCCGCACCAACTGCAGTGGCGCGGGCAGGGGAAACAACCCGCGCACCGGAGTGGTTCGTCGGCGGTGCGCCCCCGTCCCCAGTATCGGCCTCGCTGGCCGGGCTTCCCTGGGACACGCTCCCGCCGGTAACGCTGCAGGGGCCGGCACGAGGAGAATTCACCATCTTGAACGCTCGACTTGGGCGAAGTGGCGACGCGGTTGCGGCCATCGCGGGCCGATCCAACCAGGCCGGCCGCACACTCGTCGTTTCTGGCTCGGGTTATTCGGGATGGGCACTGAGGGGCGGCCGAAGCGCGGAGGCTTTTACCGCGCTCTGGGGAAGCGTTTTTGACTGGCTTGCCGCCGCGCGCGGAGATGAGCGTGCGGCGCGGCCGGTACCGATGGCGGTTAGGGCAGGGGAGCCGATTCGGTGGCGGCGGGGCGGCCCCGACACGTTAGTGCAGGCACTCCTCACCAGACGGGGGAGCGGCGGTGTTGACACTCTCCGACTCAAGTTTGAATCGGACGCACTCGAGACAATTTCGTCGCCGCTCCGCGAGGGTTTGTATGATATTGCGCTGCCTGGTGGAGCTGCGGTTCTTTCGGTCAACAGCGCGCGGGAGTGGATCGCGACTGCTCCGACCGTCGTCGACGGGCAGCTTTCGCCAGTTACTGCGCTGGTTGATGCATCGCGTCTCCGGGAGTCAGCCTGGCCATTTGTGCTTGCGCTCCTGCTATTGTGCGGCGAGTGGATCGGGCGCCGCATGGCGGGACTGCGATAGACGCACAGCGCGATATTCGTTCTTTATCCTGAATCCAAAAAGAAATAGCATGGGTCGTTTGTTTCGTCGGAAAGATGATGTTCCGAAGCGCTCGCTCTGGGATCGATTCAAGGACGTCGCGCAGATGGATGTCCGTGAGCTCGTTCTTGGTGTAGACTCGGGATCGCTGGAGTCGCTCGAGTCATTCCTCATCGAGTCGGATTTTGGAGTGCCGAACTCACTCGCCCTTGTAGCTGAGGTCGAGCGCCTCGGCAAGCTGGGCTACATTCGCAGCAGCGAAGATTTCCAAAGAGCCATGTCGCTGGAAATCGAGAAGTCGCTTCGCGCCGGCAATTCCGATAGCTCAATTGCGTTCGCGCCGAAGAAGCCGACCGTGATTCTCGTGATTGGGGTGAACGGCGCCGGAAAGACCACCTTCATTGGTAAGCTTGCAGCACAGTTGCGAGATGAGAAACGGTCGGTGTTGGTGGGTGCTGCTGACACGTTCCGAGCGGGCGCAATCGACCAACTCAGGGTTTGGGCCGACCGATCCGGTGCGCAGTTTGTGGGAGGGTCGGCCGGGTCTGATCCTGCGTCCGTTGCCTACGATGCTGTGCAGGCCGGTATCACGCGAAATGTGGACGTAATTATTGTCGACACAGCCGGAAGACTGCACACAAGCGACGATCTCATGACGGAGCTTCGTAAGATCAACCGGGTGATCAACAAGTGTCTTCCCGACGCGCCGCACGAAATTCTTCTTGTGCTTGACGGTACGATTGGGCAAAACGCTCTTTCGCAGGCTCGTGTTTTCTCCACTGCTGTTCCAGTTACCGGTCTGGTTATCACCAAGCTTGACGGAACGGCAAAGGGGGGCATAGTGGTTGCCGTTCATGAAGCTTTGAATGTGCCGGTAAAATTCGTGAGTATGGGAGAAAAGATTGGCGACCTCGCGATTTTTGACGCGGGCGAGTATGTCCGGGAACTGATGGGGGCCTGAAGGGCTGATGTCGGAGAGTGGAGGCAAAGGCGGCGGCAATCGGAGGGCAGAGTGGGATCACCGCGTCGTCGCGCGACGCCCCGCTCGAGCTGCACATATCACTCTCGACACGCCCGTCACTTGGCTAAAGGGCGTCGGCCCGTCACGCGCGGAGCTACTTGCCAGACTCGGTATCAACCTCGCGGGCGACCTGCTGCGGCACATCCCGCATCGCTACGAAGACGCAACAACGGTTACTCCGTTAGTCAGAGCGGAAACTGGTATGGACGTGACTGTTCTTGGCAGGGTTATCGCCAAGGGTGTCTTGCCCACGCGAAAGGGTCTGCGCGTGTTTCAGGTAGTGCTGCAGGACTCTTCGGGAATGCTCGAAGTTGCATGGCCTGGCCAGCCATTTCTAGACCGCACCATCAATCGGGACGACTGGCTGTTGTGCAGCGGGCCGGTGAGATTTTTTCACGGCCGGCGAATGCAACCGCGGGAGTTCGTCAACCTCGGAAGCGAAGAGCAGGGAACAGGAGAGGGACGCGTGTTGGCGGTATATTCGTCAACCGAAGGACTCTCGCCGAAGCTGCTGCGCGGTCTCGTTCAACAACATCTCGACGCGCTCCTGCCAATCGTTGAGGAGCCACTTACAAAAGCCGTTCTTCGCGAAGCGGGTGTTCCGCACCTTCGCGACGCTTTCAGGATGGTGCACCAACCGACATCGGTGGCGGAAGCGCTAGAAGGGCGCGCGCGACTCGCGTTCGAAGAACTTCTTTGTGTTCAGCTGCTTCATCGTCGTGCCAACAGCATTGCGAGGGGCGATCGAAAAGGCACTGTGTTTTTCAATCAGCGCAAGCTTACCAGCGCACTCAAGGCGTCATTGCCGTATGCTCTGACAGGCGCCCAGGTGCGCGTGATGCGCGAGATAGTGGGCGACATGACAAGCGCGCGGCGCATGAACCGACTTCTGCAGGGAGACGTCGGGAGCGGCAAAACCATCGTGGCTCTGTTCGCCGCCCTTCTGGTCATGGAAAATGATGCTCAGGCTGCGTTGCTCGCTCCCACTGAACTTCTTGCCGAGCAGCACTTGCGAAACATATCACGACTACTGGCGCCTCTGGGAATCGTACCTGAGATGCTAACCGGAAGTATGGGTGCCAGCGAACGCAGACTTGCAGCGACGCGAATGTCATCGCACGAACCGCTACTGGTGGTAGGCACACACGCTCTCATTCAGAATGATGCGCAGTTTGGAAACCTTGGGCTCGCAATCATCGACGAGCAACATCGATTCGGTGTGGAACAGCGAGCTGCGCTCGTAGCCAAAGGTAACTCTCCCGATACGCTTTTGATGAGCGCTACACCGATACCGCGTTCACTAGCGCTAACGTTGTATGGCGACCTCGATGTCAGCGTTATTGATGAAAGGCCTCCGGGTCGGCAGCCGATAACGAGCGTGCGGCGTCCTGAGTCCGCGCGCGAAAAGGTCATGACATTTCTCAATACACAGATTGCACAGGGTCGCCAGGCATATATCGTCTATCCGCTCATAGAAAACTCCGAGAAGCTCGATCTCAA
>JBBSTN010000232.1:0-5877 GCA_038235845.1 Gemmatimonadales bacterium
ACCAATTAGCGCGCCGAGTTCCAGGGGCGGTGGCTCGTCACGCGTTTTGTGAAGCAGGATTGCCAGAGTTGCCTTGCCGCCCCAGGGCGGGCTGCCAGAGAGCAACTCGTACAGCACACAGCCAAGACTGTACACGTCGCTTCTCGCATCCACGACGCTTTCGCCGAACGCCTGTTCGGGGCTCATGTACTCCGGCGTCCCAACCCCGTGGCCTTCCAGAGTAAGTCGTTCACCGGGTGCATCTGTAATCGCGAGCGCTATCCCGAAGTCCATAACAACGGCGTGGCCGCCAAAGAACAGAATATTTTCTGGCTTGATATCACGATGGACGACGCTTCTGGTGTGTGCAAAACTGAGCGCTTCACCAACCTCGCGAATTACGGTGAGGATTTGTGGCCACAGAAGTGGCTCAGGTCCCTCCATTCTCTTTCTAAGTGTAGGACCATCGACATACGGCATGACAAAATACTGAAGGCCGTCAGCTTGCCCGGAGTCATAAACAGGAAGGATGTTGGGATGTTGCAATCGAGCTGCGGTTTCAATTTCGCGTGAAAAGCGTTCTTCGTTAACCACGTAGCCTTCGCGACCCCGCAATACCTTAACGGCTACCTCGCGGTTGTGGCGCACATCCCTGGCGAGGTACACATCTGCCATTCCGCCACGCCCTACCAACCGATCCAGATCGTACCGCCCAATCAAGACCTTTTGCAGAGCCGAGACCGATTCGTCCATGGACTTTCGTAAATTTCGGTGAACCTTCGTGAACTTGAGGGAGTGGTTGTTGCGCCCCCAGCTCGACATTGGCGACATACGGGTATATACAACAGAATACAATTGCGGAGATTTCTACAATGGCTGATGCCAAATGGTCGGACGACTCCTTTCTTAATAACCTGCGCCAACATGTTGATACGACGGCGGATGAATGTGTTGCCGATCTGCCTCGTAACGATAGCTACGCATCGCTTTTCTCAAGGGCAGGTATCAACCGCGATACCTTGCCTGACGATGCACCCGAATCGCTCCGAACTTTCTTCGCCACATCCGACCTTCAGCTGCTTCTCGAGAAGGACAAGGATCGATTTCCTGACGGTCTTGATTTTGAAAGACTGAAGCGCGGTGAGCTCGTATTTCTCGAGCACGCCTTCACATTTTGTCTGATCCTGCTCGCGAAATCGTTACCGGAAGGCTACGCCGCTCCGTGTCTTGCCGAACTTCTGAATCTTTCCGGCAATCTTGCGACGCAACCATACCGTCGTCTGCTAGGCACTCTGCAGCTGGTGGTGAACGTATCGAGTGTGGGTGGATTCCTCCCTGACGGCAGAGCACTCGCGTCAGCGCGTCAGGCCAGACTCATGCACGCGGGTATTCGCCAGTTCTTGCCCAGGATGGTTCCGGATTACAATGCGCGGTACGGTGGCCCGCCAATCAATCTCGAAGACATGCTGGGCACCATCATGGGATTGTCTCTGTTGGTGATTGAGGGCGTGCCTAAGCTATGGAATGAACCAAGCCGGGAGGCTGCCGAGGACTACTACTACATCTGGCGCGCATATGCGGTAGCGATGGGCATTCATCCTCCAGGCGAGGAAGGCACGGACGGCTGGGTTCCCGCTTCGCTCGACGACGCACGCGCATTTTACAACTCCTATGAGCGCAGGCACTACGTTAACGACCCGTCAAAGAATCCCGATGGAGTCGCGCTCGCGCGTGAAAACCTGCTGATGTTGGAGCATCTCCTGCCGAAGCCTCTCGAAGCGATAGGTCTCCGCCACCTGCCCCGGTTGTTCATGACGGAACTCATGGGTGCCAGGAGCTGCCAACGAGTTGGAATCGAGCCCGCGCACAAGTCGCTGCTGTTCTATCCATTGCTGGTGGCTGGAGTATCGATATCACTCAAGGCGCTGCATGAACTCGATCGTCTGGATCCAAAAGGGAATATTCATCCCACTTTATCGCGACTGTTACTTCAGGGGATGATTGACAAGGAATACGGAGGGTTTGTGACGTTCAGTATTCCCGACTCGATCAAGCAAGTACAGGAGATGGTTGCGCGGCGGAAACGCGCCGGCGAAACAACGCGAGATAGACAACGTCCAGTACAAACGTGATAACACATATCGACAGCAGGAACTGGTTGTTGGGATAAACCATGAAACAAAAAAGCGATGCAAAGCCATTGCCCAGCAGCTTTGACCAGGCCACGAGTCGCGAAAACTGAAAGGCGTTTATCTCCGCTAGTTCGACAAGGAGGTACAGCGCTGACATCAGTAGCGTCGCAATGAAGCCGGATGTTAAACCGGTCGTCGTGTCATAGCCCTCCCCGACAAAGAAATACAGCATCGTAAGCCAGGCCAGAAAACTGAAAAGCAAACCCGGCCTGAACCACGTGCGCAGCTCTGGTACTTTTATGTGCTTGGCTCCTTCGAGAAAAAGAAACCCGAAAATAAACAGGTCCAGAACAAACCACGATCGGTAGCCCCATACGAAGATGGTGCCGAGATCGGTGCGATAGATTAGTCCCCACGTGGTCTCCCAGGCCATGTTGCATGCCACCGCAGCAGCCGGAATCTCCACGACCCGATGTTTGGCTATTCCACGCAGCACCGCGACGTAAGCAATCACCCAGAATACGCCACCAAGCGCGAACAAGGTTATCTGCAGCGGCGTGTATGCGACGGTGTTTATGAGAAGGTCAGCGCCGGCGTTCATGCTGCGACGGCTTCCGTAACTGCAGACTCTCTGCCAACTCTGCTTGCGTTGGGTGACCCGCGACGATGATAGTAGAGCGCTATGTACGCGAGATCGAGGAGCAGGGTGATGGCACACAAACTCATAAGAAACAAGTCGTCCCCTTTCACCATCAGGTTGAAGATGCTCAGCAAAGCCGTGCCAATCATCTTGCTCCAGGCTACAAGTTCTGAGAAATCCCGGACATCATGCTGAAGCAATAGTTGGATGTAAAGCGCCGACATCATCACGTTAAGGATGTAACCCGAGATAGCACCGTAGCCAGTGTCGTTGCCGTCGCCTACAAAGAAGTAGATGGCGATACCCCACGCCACGATACCGAATGTCAGTGCAGGTTTGAACCATCGCCGGAGATGCGGACTCGAAACCTGTTTGTCACCATATTTGAAGACGTTCCACGTTATGTACACGTCCTGCAGACACCAGAGCGCATATCCCCAGGTAAACAGTCGCCCCATGTTGGAACCGTACACAAATCCCCATACGAACTCCCACGCGATGTTAGCCGCTACAGCGCCCGCCGGTATCTCCACGAACTTTCGCCGGTGCAGCATTACGATGACCTGCACATAAGCGATCACCCAACCCAGACAGCCAACCGCAAACAAGCCCAGCTGAAAGGGAGTGAAGTCAACCGTGTTGAGCCAGGGCTGAGTCATATCTTATGTCACCGGGCGCTGAGTTGTGATTGAAGCAGCTGCAAACTTTCCGTGGCGCGTAGCTCAAGTGCCGCGATGCCTCGCGATTGAGCACTTTCCAACGCGTGGCGGAGATGAACTCTTGCATCTTCGATCCGACCTCTCGCGTGTGCGACCTCTCCATGCATCCTGTGCAACTCCGGCTCCCAGAAAAACTCACCATTCGACTGGGCCCAACGGATACCTTCTTCAAGCGCGAGCTCCGCTGCTGACAGATCTCCTCCCGCGCGGTGCGCATCAGCCAGTAGCGAATAAAAATGTGAATTGGCGACGTTAGATCCGCCTGTACACATCCGTTGAATCAGGCTGGCGATTGTTGCCGCATCGTCTTCTGTCCACGACACGTAAATGGCGCCAATGGGCGCAAAGAACAACCCGAATTCCTCGGATAATCGCACGGTTTCCCGTGCATGATGCGCTACCTCGCTTCGGTCACCCATTGCGTAGGCGAGCCACGAGGCCTGGTTGTGCGCGAATGCGAGACTTGATGGATGCCGGATGCTCTCGGCGAGCGTCATTGCCTGGCTCATTATCTGCTGCGCCTCTTCTGAATCGCCCATCAACCACGCGGTTTGAGATTCCAGGGAGGCAGCACTCACGGCGACGTCGATCGCCGTATACATTCGCCCCGTCATGTCGCGATCTGCATGTTCTAATTCGCGAATGTGTCGAAAATGTTTTCGGGCCTCTTCGAGATTTCCGCTGAACATGTGAGAAGCACCCGAGGTGTAATGAGCTTCCATTCGCAACTCAGGTCTTCCACTGGCGACGGCGATTCGCAGACAGCGATCGCCGAAATCCAACGATCGGGAGAGATTGCCGCATACTAATTGTGCGCTCCACACCCCCCGTGTCGCCCAGAACAATTCCGGAGTTTCGCCCAGCTTTTCGGACAGTGTACTCGCTCTTCCAAAGGTCTCGACAGTTTGCGGTGCAGCATATCCCATCATTCCTGCGTACGCTGCGCCCAGAGTTGTAAGCAGCGCCAGCTCGCTCGCGTCGCGTTGGGCGGAATCGGGTAACTCCAAGAGCAAGCTTAACCCGCGATTGAGTTGCGAAACTGCCTCGACTGTTGCGGATCTCTGCAGTGCCATCCTTCCCGCTTTCAACCAGTACTGGATTGCTTCGTCTGTTCGCGATGATTCCGTGAGATGGTGGGCAATCAGCTCTGGTTGAGTCGTCGCAACTGAAGCGAAACTCTCGATCAGCGCATCTGCTACCCGTGAATGAAGCTCCCTTCGTTTGCTGCGCAGGAGAAGCGAGTAGGCGGCATCCTGAAGCAACGCATGCTTGAATGTGAACGTCGCAGAGGGAATTATTCCGCGCTGGTATAACAGTTCAGCATCGACTAATTGCGCGAGGTGGGCCGCCAAAATAGCTTCGTCAAGACCTGCTGTCTGCATCAGCAGGCTGTACGAAAATACTCTGCCAATTACCGCGCCCACCTGGGCGATTTCCCGCGCCGCCCCAAGCCGGTCGAGGCGGGCGAGAAGCGAATCCTGCAAAGTCTCCGGTATTTCGATTGTCCCGGAGTCAGAGTGATCGGTGGAAAGAGATGCGCCCGCTTCCTGCAACTCGATCACCATCCGCGTGAGCTCCTCCACGAACACCGGTATTCCATCGGTCTTGTCGATCACCTTCTGTATCATCGCGGTCGACAGGCCGCTATCGGTTGTGAGGCTCTCAATGAGCGTCTTCACATCCCGGTCGCTAAGTCTCGACAACCGCAGGTTTGACACGTGGGAACGGGACGCCCAGGTAACACTCTGCTCCGACCTCACCGTGAAAAGGATAAACAGGCCAGCGATCGGCGGCTCGCTTACCAGCACAATGAGGAACTCGACCGAGGATGGATCGGACCAGTGCAGGTCTTCCATTACCATCACCGTTGGTCGTTTCGCGGCTTGACGCGTCAGAAATCTAAACAACGACTCGAAGGTTCGCGCTTTCTGTTTCTGCGGGAGAAGTCCGGGGTTCGGAAATCTGGATTCGTATGGCACAGACATAAGCGCAGCTAGCAACGGCACGTGTTCTTCACATGCAAGCTCGAGCTTAGTCAATTGCTTCTCCAATCTCTCGAGCCTCCACTCGGGCGGAGAGTCCGGTTCAAAACCCAACATCCCCTCGAGACGTTCAATCATCGGCAACATCGAACTCTCCTGGTTAACCGAGGAGCACCGACCGATGAGACAGTCGAATCCATCCTGCAGTGCACGGCCTCTTATCTCCTGCACCAGCCGCGACTTACCAACTCCGGCTTCGCCGCTCAGCAGTACAATGCTGCCCTCGCGATCCATCGCACATTCGAGCTTGTTCGAGAGCAACGTCAACTCCGGATCGCGTCCCACAAGTGTGCTAAGACGCTTGGCGTCATCGAGTTCGAATCTCCCGCTTCGGTGCGCAACCTTTAGCACCCGATAAGCAACTC
>JBBSTN010000233.1:0-5857 GCA_038235845.1 Gemmatimonadales bacterium
CTGTTTGTGAAGGGAACCAACAATCCGGTGCTCTACAAAATCGAACAAGGTGTCCCCAACGACACGATCGGTTACCGGTACACGGCGGATCTGACAAGCAGCGGGCTGGGTGTGACCGCCGATCCCGACTCCGGTATGGCGAACCATTCCCCTCCGCAGCAACTTCCGCTCATTAAACCGCCGTACGGCAACATGACGGCGATCGACCTGGATACCGGCAAGCAGCTGTGGCAGGTACCGCTCGGCGACACACCCGCAATCCGCAATCATCCGTTGCTTAAGGGCGTGACACTTCCCCCGCTCGGTGTCGCCGGTGCGGTGGGCGGCACAGTTACGCGTGGCGGGCTGATTTTCGCCACCGGCGGCGGCGCGGTGCTGTACGCACTTGACACAAACGATGGTAAGGTGCGCTGGCAGTACGATCTTCCCGCGGGGCGCGGCTACTCGAACCCCATTTCCTATCGTGGCGCCAACGGGGTGCAGTATATCGTCATGGCGACTGGGGGTGGCGACAACTCAGAACTGGTGGCCTTTTCGCTCGACGGCGCACACTAATTCGCGTCAGGCACGATGAGATGGTGCGTTAAACGCGCCATCTCATCAGCTGAGCGCAGGGTGCCGCTCTCAATTGCATTATCGAATTCGGTGAAAGCGGTGCTTCGCTTCCTTTACGGCACAACGGCTTTCGCCCTTGGCGCCACCGTAACCGTAATTCCCGACGGATACTGTGCAGAATGATGCACCACGTTGTGCGCAACTACCGACTCCGTTTCGTCGTAGTTGTTACCGCCGGTGTTGAGGTTCCTATCGAATCGAGGAAAGTTGCTACTCGATATCTCCACACGTAATCGGTGGCCCGGCGCGAAGTAGTTACTTGTGTTGAGCGGCTGAAAAGTGACCTTGTACACCTTTCCTTTTTCCATCATCACGGCTGGCTTGTCATAGCCATCCCTGTAGCGCATGCGTTGAATCGACTCGTCAAGGTTGTACGCCCTTCCATCCGGATAGACGTCGATGATCTTGACGGTAAAGTCTGTATCCTTTGCATCCGACGACACGTAAAGCGTTGGAGTGATTGGTCCGCTCAGCTCGATGCCGTCCTTGAAAGGCGCGGTTGTGTACACAAGTATGTCGGGCCGTTGCTCCATCTTCTGCTGGTCGAGTGAACCCGGCACCACCGCGTTCCCCTGACAGCAAACGTTGCCACCGTAGGAAGTCACCGGCTTCATGGGATCGTAGGTGAAGAGGTCAGGCTTGTCTGTTTTTGGTGCGGTCATCGACAGCGTGCCATCTCCGTTCAGAGTGTTTGCATTTCCGCCGCTGCCCAGACTGAAGGTCATGGGGGATGCACCCTTCGGTGGCCACACTTCAGAACTGCGCCATTCGTTAGCGCCCATCACGTAATAGCGTACCTTGGGCATAGTGTCCATTGCATGACTGCCATTGCCCTTGAGGAACTGATCGAAGAACGCATACATGATGTCGATGTAGCCAAGTCGTGCATCGCCCATGTCGCGTTCACCAACGACGGTGTGTTCGGTGGCACGTGTGTAAGCACAGTGCCCCACCGGCGCAATAATCGCCCACTGCTGATCGGCCGCCGCACCCTTGGCGGTTTTGCGAACGTGGTTGTACGCTGCGAGGTTGGGACCGACCGACACATCGTACCACGACATGTACCATAAGCCGGGAATGTTGATCGGCATGTCATCGTGCCACAACCCGCCGCGACGCCACGCGGGGTCATTGGGAGTGCGCTTGATCATCGCGCCGCCTGTCGCAACGTCCATCGAATCGGCAAAGATGCCGCGCGGCCCGTCGACAGCCTTGATGATGTCCATCTCCGGGAGGTGATAAAACGCTTTCGACCAGTCGACTGGCGGAAGATGTTGCGCAAGGTCGTAAGACTTGGCGATGCGAACCAGATCGCTCTGAGAAGTGTTCGCCGGCAACATAGGACGCACCTGGTTCTGTTCGCCCATGAGCCAATCTATGAACAGCATCTGTACCGCACCGCCGCGAAACCAGTTTCCCATCTCGTAGTACGGACCAACCTTGCCAATTCCGGCGCCGAATCCCTGCACGTTGAAGGCGGCGTAAGCAGGGTTGCCAAGTGAAGCAACCGCCGGCTGCCATTCTGCAGTGGACGAACAGCCGGTTGTTCCTATCTTGCCGCTCGACCAAGGCTGCGAGCTCATATACTTGAGCTCATCGTCACCGTCTGTAAGCGGCGCTCCAAGAATATCGTAGTTTCCCTCAGCAAAGAAATGTCCGCGTTCCTGCATGTCCACGTACGCGTAGCCGCGTTTTACCGCCGTCAACTGCGCAGTCATGTCACGAGGAACGCCATTCGCCACATCCCAGAAGTTGAAATTGTACGGAGTGCGAACCCAGATTGTCGGATACTTCCGGCTGGTGTCCTTGGGACGATAGATATCCGCTGGAATGTGCGTTCCATCGCGCATCGTGAGCATCACCTTGCGGTCGACTACCGCGAGAGAGGCGAGTTCGTTCTCGGTTGCCCAACGCTTGGCCTTGATGCTATCGGGCATCGATGTCTGGCTCGAAAGTACCCCGGCTGTCGAGACCGAAAGGAGCAGTGCAGCTAATGAACACGCCGACCACCAAGGTGTTCTGCGGGACTGCCGCATATCGCGAGTCGGGTCCGACTCCAACAGAGTTAATAAGTTCAAGGATGAGCGTGAGATCACGTTTGACTCCTTTCGGGAAAATGAGGATTCGTGAGTGTATCGGAAACTATACGATGTCAATTCCCAATCTGCTGAGGATATCCACGCGCGCCGCACCTTGTGTTCGGCTAACAACCAACGGACTCAAGTCGACTTGTGGAGGTAGGCGACGTGCACGTTCGAGTAGTTCGTCAGGAGGGAAGGCGGCGGGGTTGTGGCGTAGCTACGGCGAGGGGGCCGTAAGCCAGCTTTCTGCCAGCGCGACATATTCGACGAACTGAATGCCGGGGCGGAAAACCGCAGTCCAGCACACCAAAAATAATGGCCTCGAGAAGAGGCCCATATTCCTGATCGAACGGACAATTAATGAAAACGCAATCCGAAAAACGATAACGTTGAGCCGCCACCTAGATATTGGCGCGGGTAGCCGAGGTGGACTTAAGAACTTTGGCTCGAGCCGCGGGTGCATGATCAATCACATTTCGGAATGTAACAAGCTTCTTGCCAGTTGCCGTCCGATCGATGGCTACATGATCAGAGTGAGCAAGCTTTGGGAGACCGCCTTTAGCCGCAGCGGTCTTCTTCATTACCGCAGCAATGGCCCGAGTTCGCTTCACGGAAACGCGGCCTGTATCGGTCAGGCCCTTAACTTCTCGCTTGGTCATAACACTGAAAATAGCGCTAGCAGTCAGGATGAACCAGGAAGTTCTCCACCCCCGCTAATCATGATCGTGGGCACCTTGCGCTATATCGTAGCTCATCAGGCCGTACAACCCCATCGAGGACCTCCAAAGCAAGCGAGTGCATACTCTGGCCCCGTAAAGCGCGTGGCGGCCCCCCGGTCTAACTTGAAATCCACCACCTTTAGCCACCGATCGCCACGTGTCGGAATTGAACGTCAATTTATCCATACCCATGTCTCCACCAACACATAGCGCTTGCGCGTTCCGCGCGCTTGCTCTCTCTGCGCTTCTCGTGTCCCCCCTCGCCGCGCAGACCAAAAGCCTGCCGCCCGACTCGGTACTCGTACGTCCGCTCGCGTTCCGGAGCATCGGTCCAGCAGCCATGAGTGGCCGAATCGTTGACCTCAGCGTCGTCGAGCCATCCATAGCCGGACGTGGGCCTCGACTTGGCACCGTGATTTATGCGGCGGTGGCGACCGGCGGAATCTGGAAAACCACCAACGCTGGCATCAACTGGACGCCGGTGTCCGATTCCATTCGTATCGGCTCGATTGGCGCCGTCGCCACTGCTCCGTCCAATGGCGAGATAGTGTGGGTAGGAACCGGCGAATCCAATAACATGCGAAGTTCATCGTGGGGCGCAGGTGTTTTCAAGAGCAAGGATGGCGGGCGCACATGGTCAAAACCGATGCTGCCTGCAACACAGCACATCGCACGCATCGTCGTCGATCCCCGTGACCCTGACGTGGTGTACGTGGCGGCTATGGGACCCCTTTGGGCGCCGGGTGGTGACCGCGGTCTGTACAAAACCACCGACGGTGGCAACAGCTGGACGAATACAAAGAAAATCTCGGAACACACAGGATTCACCGAGCTGGTGATGGACCCGACAAATCCCGACGTATTGTATGCAGCATCGCTGGAACGCGAACGTCGTGAATATGGTTTTTTGCCGAGTGGCGCAGAAAGCGCAATCTGGAAAACCACCGACGGTGCTAAGACGTGGACCAAACTCGCTGGCGGATTACCGACAAATGAACTCGGACGTATTGGCCTCGCCGTGTGCAGATCAAAACCATCGACGCTGTACGCCACCGTTCACGGCAAAGGCAACTCCAACGGCTTCTATCGTAGCGACGACGGCGGAAAAACCTGGCGCAACACCAACAGCAGCAATAGCACTGCCTGGTACTACAGCCAGGTGCGGTGCGATCCCACAGATGCTGAGCACGTGTACCGCTTGAATGCCAATTCGCAGGAATCGTACGATGGTGGGAAGACGTGGACTTCATTTGCGCAGGGTGGCGGAGTACACAGCGACTCCCACGCGCTCTGGATCAATCCCGAAGCGCCCGATCACATCATACTGGGCAACGATGGCGGAGTGGACATATCGTACGATCGAGGGCGTACATGGTATAACGTCGAGAACATCGTCGGCGCGCAGTTCTACGCAATTGCAGTAGACGATGCCAAACCGTTTTACAATGTGTTTGGTGGGCTGCAGGACAATCAGACATGGGGCGGCCCAAATCGAACGCGCAACAGTTTCGGACCTTCGAACGCAGACTGGTATCGCATGCACGGCGGAGACGGTTTCTACAACGTGCCCGACCCCACCGACCCGAACATCGTGTACGCCGAAATGCAGGGCGGTGGAATTGTTCGATACGACACCCGTACAGGACAGAACAAGAACATCAGACCGGTTCCGGCTAAAGGCGTATCCCACCGATACAACTGGAGCGCACCGATAGTCCCGTCCGTGCATTCTCCGCGAACGGTGTACTTCGCCGCCAACTATCTGTTCAAGAGCAATGATCGTGGCGATTCGTGGCAGGTCATCAGCCCCGATCTCACCCGTAACATCGATCGCAAGTCACTTCCCATGCGCGGCGATGTACAGGATTCGGGTGCGCTTGGATTGCACGAAGGCACGGCGGAGTTCAGCAACATTTCGACGCTAGCAGAATCACCATTGCGCGCGGGTTTGCTCGCAGTTGGCACCGACGACGGCAACATTCAGGTCACTCGCGACGACGGAAAAACCTGGACAAAGGCCTCTTCGTTCCCGGGTGTGCCCGACACGACTTTCGTAAGTCGAGTGATTTTTTCGTCGCACAGCGAAGGCACCCTGTACGCGACCTTGGACGGGCATCGAAGCAACGACTTCAAGCCGTATGTCCTCAAAAGCACCGACTTCGGCAAATCATGGAAGTCGATAAGTAGTGACCTGCCGATAGACGGCTCTGTGCAGGTCATTCGTCAGCATTTCCGACAGCCCGACCTGCTGTTTGTCGGAACGGAATTTGGCGTATTCGAATCGACGGATGATGGCGCGCACTGGACGCAGCTCAAGAGCGGAATTCCGGGCGTTCCCGTGCATGATCTGCAAATTCAGAAATCTTGGAATGATCTCGTCGTGGGCACCCACGGGCGCGGTATCTACATCCTTGACGACCTTTCACCGCTGGAGCATCTCGC
>JBBSTN010000234.1:0-5841 GCA_038235845.1 Gemmatimonadales bacterium
ACACCTGGCGTGGGCTATCAGTTCGGGTTGGGAGACATAACAACTTTTCGTGGTCTCGACTCGCGACTCGCAACTACTGCGGGAAGAGTGAAGCGCTTTTCTGCCACCGGCGGTCTCAATCTGCCGCTCGCAATAAGTGTGAGCTCACGTTTCGAGGACGGACTTTCCGAAACCTGGATAAGACGCTCGCTCACGGGAGTGCAGGCGCTCATCACATCAGAGCAACGGGTCAACCCCGATATCAGTGTTCGTTGGGCGTATCGACCTGTGCGTCTGGCGAAGATCTTTTCCGCTCTGCAACTGGGTGTCTCCTATCGTATGACCGACCAGCAGACATTCATTCCCAACGAAACCGGTGGCGCCGCCGATCAGAGTCGCACGCGGGCAACTTCGCAGCCGATCAGCGGCTCCATAACCTGGGCGCTTCTCGGGAACCTCACAACCCAGGCGTCGGTGGACAACTCGCATCGGGAGGATTCGAGGCCGGGCTCTATAACGACGGGTGACACAAAGACCGTCTCCGTTACACTTGCCCGACAGTTCAGGCTTCCGAAGAGCTGGAACGCCCGAGGTGCGCTGAGGACAAGACTCGGCTACGTCTCCGATGAGACCAAGTCGGTGGTTGGCGGCGCCACCAATATAGCTCTCGACATTGATCCTGCAGCGATTGGGCTCAACTCCGTACTCACAAATAATGGACGTCGTGCGTTCAACTTCAACGCCGAAACCGATCTCTCCGATCTGCTGGGGTTCAGCGTTACCGGGTCGCACGCCATTTCTTTCGATCGAAGCTACAACCGTCGAATCTCGAACACGGTGTTCAGCGCGATTCTGCAACTCAGGTTCTTCGCAGGTGAGATCCGATAGCGGAGCATGAAGTCGATTCGGTAACGCGGGCAATGTTTTGATGATCGGCTCATGGTAGCCTCGATGTACTCTGGAGCATGCCAACAGCCGCAGAACGAAAAGCCCTGGTTTTCATCTCCGCGCTTGCGCTCGTTGGCGCAACAACCCGCGCTGTCGCCACCCGGCGAATCGAACGGGAGATGCTTCAGTCGGAGGGCATTGCGGCTCGGTCTCGCTCGTCATCTGAGCTCGATGCACAAATTGACGCGGTAAATGCGGCTGGTGGGAAACGGCAATCGCGTTCGGCCGGTGGGTCGCGAAAGCCACGCTCAGCAGCTCGCTCCAGTTCAACAGATAGCCGGTCGAAACTAAAAAGCGGAAAGCAACGCGACCCGCCGGAACCGATCAACGTCAATAGCGCATCGGTTGAGGAACTCATGCGCTTGCCCCGCGTCGGGCCGGCGCTCGCAAATCGGATCGTAGAGTACCGTGCAAGCCACGGTCCCTTCAATTCGGCAGACGATCTCCGTCACGTCCGCGGAATAGGTGTCACAACGTCGGCGCTCCTGGCGCCGGTGGTGACGTTTTCCGGCGGATACCGTCCCTTCCACAGTGAGTCGCGTTGGTCACAGCGTGACGTGCCTCCGCTCGAGCTTTGACCACACCCACACATCCATGGCCGCTCCCGCTGCACCAGCTCCGCCACTGACCTCCCGAGTTGTTGAAAAACTCGGCGAGTTGCTCGTACGCGAAGCGCTATTAACGCGCGAGGGGCTTGCACGTGCACTCCAGGAGCAGGCACAGCACCCGGGCCAGCGGCTGGGGCTCACAGTGGTGAAGATGGGGCTTGTTCCGGAAACGGAAGTGGTTCGGATGCTTGCGCGCCAGTATCGCATGCCTGCCGTAGATCTCTCGCGATTTGAGGTCGACACAAAACTCCTCAAGCTCATTCCCGCGGAGCTGGCGTCAAAGCACACCGTGCTTCCGCTCAAGAGAGATGGGCGACAGCTAACGGTGGCCATCGCCGATCCCACCAAGATGGGTGTGGTCGACGATCTCAAGTTCATCACTCGATACGATATCGTTCCGGTGCTCGCGGGTGAATACTCGATGCGAGCTGCCATCGAGAAGCACTACGAAGCAAACGAAATCCAGATGCAGTCGCTGCTTCAGGACCTCGTGGACGAAGACGAAATCGAGGTTCTCGAGGAGCAGGATCACGACGTTGACGCAAGCGTCCTGGCGGCTCAGGTTGACGAAGCGCCGGTCGTCAAGCTCATCAATGCAATCCTTATCGATGCCGTAAATAAGGGCGCGTCGGACATTCACTTCGAATGCTTCGAACATGAACTGCGGGTACGGTACCGTATCGACGGTGCGCTATCAGAGGTCATGAAGCCGCCCATGAAGATGCGGTCGGCCCTGATCTCGAGATTCAAGATCATGGCGTCGCTGAACATCGCTGAACGGCGTGTGCCGCAAGACGGCCGAATCAAGCTAAAGGTCGCTAAGAAGGTCATCGACTTTCGAGTAAGTGTGCTGCCCACCCTGTTTGGCGAAAAAGTAGTGCTCCGAATTCTCGACAAGGGCAACCTTACACTCGAACTCGAAAAATTTGGCATCGAGCCACGAGCCGAACGGGAGCTCATGGAAGCGATTTCCAATCCATACGGAATGGTTCTCGTCACTGGCCCCACCGGTTCCGGCAAGACGACGACGCTTTATTCGGCGCTGTCAAAAATCAATACCGGCGACACCAACATCATGACGGCCGAAGATCCCGTCGAGTACAACCTGTTTGGTATCAACCAGGTGCAGGTGCGCACCGAAATCGGCATGACATTCGCGGCCGCGCTCAAGGCCTTCCTGCGTCAGGATCCCAACGTCATCATGGTCGGCGAAATCCGTGACCTGGAAACCGGCGGTATTGCCATCAAGGCTGCGCTCACGGGTCACATGGTGATGAGCACTCTGCACACCAACTCCGCTCCAGAAACCATCACGCGTTTGCTGGACATGGGCCTGGAGCCGTTCAACGTGGCATCGGCGCTCAATCTCATTCTTGCTCAGCGATTGGTGCGGCGCATCTGCGGAAGATGCAAGCGTAAGTACACACCGGACGCGGCGGAGTTGGCGGGCGCGAAAGTCAATCCTCAAATGACTCTTCGCGAGCTTCGTTTCAGCCAGGAGGCGCTCGACAGCGCCAAACTCAAGGCTACACCGGAAGCCAGTCCGTTCCTCACCGATCTCACCCTCGATTCAAGAATGAGCGAACTGCCGTTCTTCAAGGGCATGGGCTGCGACGCCTGCGGCGGAACCGGACTCAAAAGCCGACAGGGTCTCTACGAAGTCATGTTCATGACGCCGACCATCAAGAAACTCGTGATGCAAAACGCCGATGTGCAGGTGCTCAAGGATGCGGCAGTCAGCGAAGGAATGCTGACGCTCCGCATGGACGGCTGGCTCAAGATATTGAAAGGTCTCACAACACTCGATCAGGTGATCCGTGAAACAGCTGCGTGAGCTCCTGTGACACTCGGTTTCGAAGCATGGATCAACTCGTCAAACACTGAGTCGCCTCGCGGCGACAAAAACTTTGTATTCAACATCCATCAATGACTGCACCAGCCCAAACACCTGTCTCTCTGAGGATGCTTCTCGACGAGATGATCGAACGCGACGCGTCCGACCTTCACGTGTCCGCAGGTGATCGACCGAAGATGCGCATCGATGGAGACGTGGTTAACTCCACCATCGAGCATGTGCTCACTCCACGCGACACACTGCAAATCGCGTACTCCGTGCTTACCGAGAACCAGAAGAAGCGGTTCGAGATGGAGGATGAACTCGACTTCTCCTTCGGCATAGCGAATCTGTCACGTTTTCGCGGTAACGTGTTCAAGCAGCGCGGCTGTGTGAGCATGGTGATCCGACAGATTCCCTTTCAGATCAAGACCTTCGCCGATCTCCAGTTGCCCCCGGTGATCTCGGACATGGCGGAGCGTCCACGCGGTCTCGTCCTTGTCACCGGCCCTACGGGCTCAGGCAAGAGCACCACGCTTGCGGCGATGATCGACAAGATCAACACGGAACGACGGGGTCATATTATCACCGTCGAAGATCCAATCGAGTTCATTCACAGACATCGCAACTGCATAGTCAATCAGCGCGAGGTCGGAGCTGATACAAAAAGCTTTGCATCAGCACTCAAGTATGCGCTGCGCGAAGATCCGGACGTCATTCTCATCGGCGAAATGCGCGACCTGGAAACAATCCAGGCGTCACTCACCATTGCCGAGACGGGTCACCTTGTGTTCGCGACGTTGCACACCAACAGCGCCGCCGAAGCAATCAACCGCATCATCGACGTGTTTCCGAGTCATCAGCAGAGCCAGGTGCGCGCACAGCTCGCATTTGTGCTCGAGGGAATCGTCACCCAGGTGTTGTTGCCCAAACTCTCCGGTAAGGGTCGAGCCATGGCCGCGGAAATTCTCGTGGTTACGCCCGCAATTCGTGCTCTCATCCGCGACGACAAGGTCCACCAGATCTACTCGTCGATGCAGTCTGGCAAGAAGTTCGGCATGCAGACTCTCAACGATGCTCTGTACGCCCTGTATGTGTCGCGTCAGGTAAGCGCCGACGAATGTATGCGCGCCTCCGGCGACGGGAATGAATTCCTTCGCATGATTGGAAAGAGCCCAGGTGAAGTTGGCTCCGGCTCGAATCCTCAAGGTGGTACAAGAAATGGTGAGCGCCCCGTTGTAGCAGGACGTCGGTAGACCACAACCGAAGTTTGCAGCCGGTTCGGAAGTCAGTTCAGTAATCAAACAAGAAGCAAGTAACGCGATTCCATCGCACCAAAGGAGCTATGAATGCCGACGTTTACCTACACCGCACGTAATACCGGCGGCGATCTCAAGTCATCCACGATAGAGGCACCAAGTCGAGATGAAGCGGTCGCGCAGCTACGCCGCCAACGGCTCACCATTATCAAGGTGGACGAGGACAAAGGCGGCAACAAGAAGGCGAGCGGCAAAGGAATCAAGATGCGCGACATCGTGATTTTCACTCGCCAGTTCTCGACGATGATCAACGCGGGCCTGCCGCTGGTGCAGGCGTTGGACATTCTTGCCAAGCAGAGCGAAAACAAGAACCTGTCCAAAGTTGTTCGCAATGTTGTATTCGACGTGGAGTCGGGCAACACGGTTGCTGACGCAATGCGGAAGCATCCCAAAGCGTTCTCGGATCTGTACACGAACATGGTGGCTGCGGGCGAGGTGGGCGGTATTCTCGATACTATTCTCAATCGCCTCGCGGTGTTCATGGAAAAGAACGACGCGCTCGTCCGCAAGGTAAAGGGCGCGATGATCTATCCAGTGGTTATCATGTGCGTAGCGGCGCTTTGCGTAGTGATTCTGTTGTGGAAAGTTATTCCGGTTTTCGCGAGCATGTTTGGCTCGGTTGGAATGGAGCTGCCACTCCCAACCAAGATCGTCATCGGGCTATCGGCCTTCCTGAACGCGTATTGGTGGGCGCTCATTGCGGGCGGCATCGGCGGCGGATTCCTGCTCAAGAAGTACTACTCGACGTCGTCGGGACAGCTCGTCATCGACAGGCTTATGCTGCACGTTCCAGTGTTGGGCGACGTAATTAGAAAGTCGGCTGTCTCTCGGTTTACGCGCACACTCGGCACCCTCATTTCGTCGGGCGTCAGCATTCTTGACGGCCTGGAAATTACTGCGCGAACCGCTGGTAACCGCGTTGTGCAGGACGCCATCATGGGTAGCCGAGCGAGCATAGCGGGTGGTGATACGATTGCCGGGCCTCTGCAGAAGAGTAAGGTATTCCCTCCAATGGTTATCAGCATGATCGCGGTTGGTGAACAGACCGGCGGTCTCGATGAGATGCTGACCAAGATTGCCGATTTCTATGACGACGAGGTCGACGCGGCGGTGAGTGCGTTGCTGTCGCTGCTTGAGCCGGTGATGATCGTGG
>JBBSTN010000235.1:0-5818 GCA_038235845.1 Gemmatimonadales bacterium
CGCTGCCTCCGGCAGCGTCGTCTCTCAGCCTCCGGTTGTAAGGGTTCAGGATAAATACGGCAACAATGTTGGCAACGTACCCGTGCTCTTCACGCCTGGCCCGTCATCTGGTACAGTGGTCGGCGGCAGTATTCAGACCGATCCCGCCACCGGCACCGCAGTACTCGGCGCGTGGACGCTCGGTAGTGCGGACGCGCAGACACTCGCCGCCACGAGTCCAATGCTCATCGGTAAGTCCGTCACGTTTCACGCGACGGTAACCAACTCGCAGTTCGATATCGACGTTCGCTTCGTCGGAGACGGCGGAACGCCGCGTCAGCGCGAAGCCTTTACGAGCGCCGTTACCCGCTGGCGGAAGGTAATAACAGGTGACATCGGCACCGCCCGCATCAGTGCGCCGGCCGGAGAGTGCGCAAGCTGGATTCCAGCCCTCAGCGAGAATGTCAATGATCTCCTGATCTTCGTGCGTCTCACTCCTATCGATGGCCCCGGCAAGATTCTCGGGCAAGCCAGCCCATGCTACGTAAATCAGGCGAACAAGCTTCCCATCATGGGTTTCTTCGAGCTCGACGTGGATGACCTTGCATTGCTGCTCAATCAGGGCACGCTCGACAACGTTGTGCTACACGAAATGGGACACATACTCGGCATCGGCACTCTGTGGTCGTATCAGCGCTCATTGCTTGTCGGGGGCGGTGGCACGGATCCCTATTTCTCCGGCCTCAACGCAACACAACAGTTTGGCGGGTCGGGTGGAAATCTGTACACGGGCCAGGCCGTTCCGGTGGAGAACTCGGGCGGTCTCGGCACCCGTGACGCACACTGGCGTCGCTCGGTGTTCGCCAACGAGTTGATGCAGGGTTACGCGCAGGCAGGTGGCATGCCCATGAGCAGGGTGACCATTGGGTCGCTCGCCGACCTTGGTTACAAGGTGACGTTCAATGGTGCAGACAGCTTCACATTTTTCCCTGCCCTTCGCTCATTGCCTGTTGGCGAAGCAGTGCTGCTCGACAACGACATAGCGAGCACTCAGCTTTGGGAAGTGGGGTCGGACGGCTCGCGCAAGAAGGTTCGTAACTGACGAGAAGGTGCAGATTTTCGCTCAGAGATTGGTATTCCTCTTTTTCGGGTATCGCGAAAACAAATGGCAACCAATACCTCGTACAACGTTGTCTTGGAGCCATTTGACGAAGGAGGATTCATGGTCACTGTACCAAGCCTCCCCGGTTGTTTTTCCAATGGTAGGACTCAGGAGTCAGGAGTAGAGAACGTGCGCGAGGCGATTGAACTTCACGTTGATGGTCTAATAGAACATGATCAGCCTGTGCCGCATGTTGGGCGCTCTCAGCGAGCCGGATTTGTAAAATAGGGTCAGCTCGGAAGCGAGCTCAAGGACATGCTGCGACCTAGCTGAAGGGATAGTTTTTGAAGCCAAGCTTATGAATGGACTCGGCACAGTGCGCTCAGCAGAGATTCGCATTGCGGATAAGAGCAGCGAAAGGAGTTGGACTCCGCGAAAACGTTCGCTCGCAAGTGAGCGGAACACCGGGGGCAACGCCAAGTGTTGGCAAGGTTTGTCGGCCGAGTCCCTGGCAAGGAGTACGATATGCGTGGTTGGAGTAGCAGTTTAATCGCATTGTGCATAGTTGCGGTCGCGTGTTCCGATGAACGTGCCGCTGTTACGTCACCAACGCCGGTAGTGTCTGCGCGGGTCAATTCATATGATGTCCTCACGGACCTGATTCCTTCAGCAGCTTCTAAGCGCGAACGCATTGCGATGCGCCGGTTGTATGGATCTGTTAGCGAACCCGTTCAACGGTTCTTGGCCGACGTATTTAACCGTGGTCCTAACGAGGAGATCGAAGTCCACACGGATGATCCCAAGCTCCAAGCGCTGATAGACAGCGTTCTGGTAGCGCAGCGGCAGACGATGGACGACCGTTGGAGGCCTTTGGGTGACAGGCAAACGCCCCAACCTTCGGCAGCACGTTGATCTTGTCTCTAATACGCCACCGGAGTAGACATCGACGGCTGGTGGCGCGTGCCTTGAAGATCCAGTATTCGCGTCGAGAGTTGACGCAGATTTAGCCGCAGGAGACTCTCTCGGCGTACGAGGAACACCGACCTTTCTGATTAACGACCTTCAGGTCTCGGGCTTTCCTGGCGAGGGTAAATTAGCGGCAGTTGTTCGAGCTGCTTTAGAAAAAGAGCAGAAATAGATAGCCCTGTGGTGCCAGCTTCAAACCTTTCGGGCGGTGCCCCCTATCTAATCAGAGATGCTCGATCAAATCGCACGAGACACTCGATACGCACTCCGCGCATCCTCCCATTCGAGAAATCGGCTGGTCACGCTTGCTATCATTAGCACGCTTGCTTTGGGAGTAGCATCCCTCACTGCGGTCTTCAGTGCTGTGGATACGCTTCTGTTTCGCACCTTGCCATTTCCCCATGTCGGGAGTCTGACAAGCATAACACTTTCAGATTCCGCGCAGGCCTCCAAACTTTTTGGCCGCGCCGCGAATGTCGGGTTGGTACGGTCTTGGCGCAGAGGCGCCGCCGATCTGCTCGATATTGGTGGGTTTCAGAGCACCAGTGCAACACTTAATACCGACGCATCCGCGCGATCGGTTCAGGTCGTGGGAATGACGGCGAGTTTACTCGGAATTCTGGGTTCGCCTCCCATGATTGGATCGGTATTTCCAGAGTCCGCTGACAATGCGGGAAATGAGCCGATCACAATTCTCAGCTATGATGCGTGGACGGAGCTGTTCGGGCAGAGTCCTGACGTAGTAGGAAAGAGTGTCCGTCTGAATGGACGCGGTTTTCGCGTAATTGGCGTCATGCCAAAGGACTTTCGCATTCCGCTTTCAATCTCGGAAAACAACCAGGGTGCAGGCGAACTCTGGATTCCTACTGGAAGCTTCGGTGAACTGTTGTCGACTCCCGACGATCCGACTATGCCTCTCGAGGTATTCGCTAGGCTCGAGGCCGGTGCTGGACTGTCTGCAGTGACGGCACGGCTGAATCAGATTTCCGAACCAATACGGCGAGACGCAGCAAAAGCGGCACAATCTTCGACATCGGCAATCGCGAGCCAGGCTACGACGATTCAGGTGAATTCATTAGGAAACGTTGTTAGCCGCTCCACACGAACGCCGTTGCTCTTCCTCCTCGTCGCCGTTTCTCTTTTGTTTGTATTGGCATTGCATTAATGTCACAGCGTTGTTCATGGTGAGAGCTGTGTCACGTGAGCGCGAGTTCGCGGTCCGGGTGGCACTCGGGGCCACCCGGAATACTCTTGTACGCCAGATTTTGATCGAGATTCTTCTTGTAACGTCCATCGGCTGGGGAATAGGAGTATTGCTTGCCACCCTTATTCTGCCTGCGATTGCGGCATTTGGCGCGCCGCTGGTTCCGGAGATTCGTTCGGTATCGGTTGATCTCAGAGTCGTCGCGTTCTCCTTGCTTATAACACTCGGAGCAAGTGTACTGGTTAGTGTCTGGCCCGCACTCTCGGCAGCTCATCGCTCGCCTTCCGGAGCTCTACATAGTCGATCGGTTTCAAGCAGCAAATCGAGCAGCAGGTGGGCTCGGGCGCTCGTTGTCTTTGAGCTGGCGTTCGCAATTCTGCTGCTCACAGTCATGGGATTGTTTGGAACAAGTTTCATGCGGTTGAACGACATTGATCGTGGCTACTCGACGGATGACGTCGTACTCGGCGGAATGATACTTCCAAGAGAGAAATACTCGACGCCAGCATTGCGACGGGATTTCGTTATGCGTGTCTTGACTGAACTTCACACCAGTTCTGCCATCGCCTCAGCCGCGATTGCAAGCGGAGCTCCCATCTTTGGTGGCATGAGTGCATCCGTAGCTGACGGCGACGCACCAGCGGATGGCACGGGCAAAAGAATGACGACATGGAGTGTCGCGGGAGATTACTTCCAAACACTTGGCATTCCTGTAATCAAAGGAACGGTACCTGCCTTTGAATCGGATCCCGACGGAGTCGCGATCGACCAAGCCGCGGCAATTGCGGTGTTCGGCACTGATGACGCAGTTGGACGTCGGATCGTGTGGGGTCGGGAAAAGCACTCAGGGGTGGTAAATGCTGTTGTCGCCAACATCGAGGACATAAACGTCACGGGCGGCGAGAGCACCAAACGCCGGAACGTGGATCCTCACATCTACCTACCGTCGGCCGGCGGCATGCCACTTGTGGTGCGCGTCGCGGTGAGAAGACGCGCAGGATTAAATGAAACGCTCACTGCAATGCAAGAGGCAGTCGCATCGGTCGATCGTGAGTTGCCGTTCGATTCGATTGATTCAATCTCCGCTTTGATACGCTTTCAACTGGCAAGGGAAAGATTTCTTGCGGCTCTTTTGGCAGCCTTTGCAGTGGTGGCCGTTGTTATCGCGGGAACGGGTGTGTTTGCTGTTATGGCACATGTCACCGCGCAGCGTCGACATGAAATCGGAGTGCGAATGGCTTATGGTGCGAGCCCGCGCGCTATAGTGGTACTCGTGCTACGAAGAGCTTTGAGTTGGACGATCACTGGAACAGCTCTGGGTATGATCGGAGCACTGGCACTAGGTCGGTACGTCCGTAGCGTGCTTTTTGAAACACCACTTGTGGATCCAACGCTTTTCTTCGCGATAGCGGTGTCGGCATCAGCTATTGCGCTCCTCGCGAGTGCCGTACCGGCGATGAAGGCAGCCAGGACTAATCCGGCAGCTATCCTGAAGGAGTACTGAGCCTGACCCGGCGGTTTCAAGCGGTCATCGCACCAGCGCAGCGAATGCTTCGGATGGTGTGCGCCAGTCCAGTGTTTGTCGAGGGCGGCCATTCAATTCGTTTGCAATCTTGTTCAATTGCCGCTGGGTATAGGTCGACAAGTCGGTGCCCTTCGGCAGATATTGACGAATTAATCCGTTGCTGTTTTCGTTGGAGCCACGCTGCCACGGACTCCGCGGATCGCAGAAGTACACTTGTACGCCCGTGTCGATGGTGAACCGAAGATGATCGCCCATTTCTTTGCCGCGATCCCAGGTGAGGGATCTACGGAGCGGCCGGAAGGGTTCGAATGGCGAGACAAAGCGCGGTTTTGACGTGGATTGCGAGGCGACCTTGTGGCAATGGAACGAGCATGACGAAGCGGGATTGGCGTTCGACTAGGTCGCGATCGCGTACTCGATAGCGCAGGCAGCAAGGCCGGTCATCAGCGCCGTCGCTGGGCTGGTGCCGGATTCCCCGTAGCACACCCGAGGTGTGCGCCCACGGGGAGCCACTGCAGAGCGGTTGGGCCGGCCACCTGTGGTACGCTGACCAGAATGCGCGTAGCTCTGGCACCTGTCAGCAGACTAACATTGATCCGTTCCGGGCTGAAGTCCGCCATGAAGGCGCGGCGCTGGCGCGGAACTCACATGTGGGCGTAGCTGATTCGCTCTTTGCGGCGTATCAACCACCACAGGACGTGGAGCGCGTCGTGTGGCCGGATGCCGAAATCCTCAAGATCATGGGCCATGACCTCTTTAAGCAATTTGTGAACAGCACAGCGTGGAAAGCCCGCCACGGCGCCTTCCATACCTCACGACTATCCTATCGTCTGGGCTGTGACAGGTCATTGCTACTGGGATTTCAATCTCGCCGACAATGGCTAAGATGACATTCTCTCGACTGCGCTTGGCGGTACTCGCCGTCGCTGCCATCGCCGCGCCCGCACATGCACAAGCGCGCGGTCAGGCGCTAGATACCACGGCAGCGTGTGCCGCCGCCGTACAAGCGCTGAATGCGGGGTCGATCCGGTCTCGGCCTACG